>JAKACY010000163.1 GCA_021821025.1 Bacillota bacterium
TTTATGGTATGTAATAATCCGAAAGTTATAGAGCAGCATCATGCAAAAGTATATGGTAAAGCTAAGGTTGGCGCTCCTCCAATGTCTGTTCCACATCTTGATACAAGATATATCGACAACAAAAAAACATTGTTGTTTGGACCGTTTGCCGGCTTCTCACCAAAGTTCTTAAAGACTGGTTCAAATTTTGATTTGATAGGTTCCGTAAAATCGAATAATGTCTTCACTATGTTGGCAGCAGGCGTAAAAGAGATGGCATTGACAAAATACCTAATCCAGCAAGTTATGTTGTCGAATGAAGAGCGCATGGAAGAATTACGTGAGTTTATTCCGAACGCCAAAAGCGAAGATTGGGATATAGTGGTAGCTGGCCAACGTGTACAAGTTATCAAAGATACTGAGAACGGCAGTAAAGGAACACTTCAATTTGGTACGGAAGTTGTTAGTGGCGCTGATGGCTCGATAGCTGCATTGCTCGGCGCTTCTCCGGGTGCTTCTACTGCCGTTCACGTTATGCTTGAGGTATTAGAAAAATGCTTCCCACAACATATGAAAGAGTGGGAACCGAAAATAAAAGAAATGCTTCCTTCTTATGGCGTATCGCTAGTGAAAAACCCAGCCTTTTTCCAGGAAATTCATGGTTTAACAGCACAAGCGCTTGGTCTAAGCGAAAAGGAACCGGTCTATAGTTAATAGTAATATGGCTCAATTCCGTGGGGTTATTATTTATTTCTTCGACCGGCCAACGTGGAGAAATTTAGCTGTCATGACCATATGAGTAGAAACTCGTCTATGCCTGTGATGACTTACTTGAGAAAGAGGCGTTTTTCACATGACAGAGCAAAACAAAAAACAAATCCGTTTGGTTGTACGTGGAATGACTTGCGATGATTGTGAGCGGCATGTCGCGCGGGCGTTGGAACGTGTGGGGGCGGCAAACATATCGGTGAGTTTCCGTCGCAATGAAGCAACATTTGACATGGTGGACCTCAATGTACTGGATGACGCCTTGCAGGCAATTGAAGGTGCCGGGTACACTCCTGGTGATGCCACTTTGCTGAGCA
This sequence comes from Bacillota bacterium, assembly GCA_021821025.1. Classification (GTDB taxonomy): domain Bacteria; phylum Bacillota; class Bacilli; order Alicyclobacillales; family SLC66; genus JAKACY01. The sequence goes on from JAKACY010000163.1 coordinate 1,065, forward strand.
CCCCGCAAGTGCGGCCAGAGTCCGTAGTTGGTGGGGATTTTGACTATGATTTGCTGATTATCGGATCCGGTGGTTCAGCGTTCTCGGCCGCGATCCAGGCGGTCGGTTACGGCGCAAGAGTTGCCATGGTGGAGCATGGCACGATTGGCGGTACATGTGTCAACATCGGGTGTGTGCCATCAAAGACCATGTTGCGTGCCGGAGAAATCAATCACTTGGCGACAAGTCATCCCTTTCAAGGACTGAATATCAGTTCCGGACCAGTGGATCTGGCCATGCTTGTGGATAGGAAAAGCGAACTGGTTAGTGAACTTCGGCAACACAAATATGTGGATTTAATTGACGAGTATGGGTTTGAGCTGATTCATGGTGAAGCTCACTTTATCGACGAATCAACCGTCGAGGTGGATGGCCGAAAAATCACAGCTCGCAACTACCTCATTTCAACCGGTGCATCTCCAGACATACCGAATATTCCAGGCCTTGATGATGTGGACTATCTGGTCAGCACCACAGCACTTGAACTTAAGAAGCTCCCTAAGCGATTGGCAGTTATCGGATCGGGCTACATCGCCTTGGAACTTGGGCAGATGTTTCATCATCTCGGTGTGCAAGTCACCTTGATGCAGCGCAGTGATCGCGTCCTCAAATTACACGAGCCAGAAGTATCAGAGGCTATTACCAAGGCGTTGACGGAACAAGGTATCGGTATCATTACCGAGGCTACGTTTCATAGAGTCGATCAGGATGGCGATATGAAACGGGTACATATCACGGTAAACGGTGAAAATCGTGTAGTTGAAGCGGAAGCACTCCTTGTTGCTGCAGGGCGTACGCCGAACACCCACGCTTTGAATTTAGATATTGCGCAGGTTAAGGTTGGAAAGCGTGGTGAAGTTGTGGTGAATGAGTATCTGCGTACCACGAATCACCGGATCTATGCCGCTGGTGACGTGACGATGGGGCCGCAGTTTGTGTACGTCGCAGCCTATGAGGGAGCCATTGTGGCGGATAATGCCGTGAATGGCAGTCAGAAGAAAATTGACCTGTCGGCAGTCCCTGGGGTGACATTTACGAGCCCGGCAATTGCAACTGTTGGATTGACTGAAGAGCAGGCGGCATATGACGGATACGAGGTTCTGACATCCGTGCTACCCCTAGATGCGGTACCGAGGGCATTGGTGAATCGGGAAACAACAGGTGTGTTTAAGCTCGTAGCGGATGCAAATACCAGAAAGATTCTCGGGGCTCATGTTGTGGCGGAAAATGCTGGTGATGTGATTTACGCTGCCGTCTTGGCTGTGAAGTTTGGTCTTACTATCGAGGACTTAAGGTCCACGCTGGCTCCGTATCTGACCATGGCAGAAGGATTGAAATTGGCGACGCTCACATTTGATAAGGATGTTTCAAAGCTTTCATGCTGTGCCGGCTAAATCTGCAGTCCGATATCGCGCATCAAACTGCCTCTCGTTTTGGTTGCGGATCGTTGTTACTTGTGAAGGACGTGGCGAGAAGCAGTGCTGTGCGATAGCTGTATTTTAAAGCATGACAGTGGGGGCTACACTCATCCCCTCCCATTATAAAGTTGCCACTGTATACGAAAGAAAAGGAACGGGTGACTTTCACATCTGGCAGGGTTAGCCTCGCGACATGACTTGCTGGAACGTGGTCGCAAAAGTAAACTCCATCGGGACGCAGTTTCCGCAGAAGTTAAATTGACGAGCACAAAAAGATATGTAAAATAAATATTGGTATTAGCACTCGGCACTGTTGAGTGCTAAGGTGTCGATTGGGCACTGGGCAGTCGACTTAGGGGCCCCGTCCCCTAGGCAAGTGAAAGTGACTTAGTTGAAAGAGGAGAGGTTCCAATGGAAAAGACGCCATTTAAAGCGGAATCGAAGCGGTTGTTGGACATGATGATTCATTCCATCTACTCCAATCGGGAGATTTTCCTGAGGGAATTGATTTCAAATGCAAGTGATGCGATCGATAAGATCTACTACAAGGCACTGACGGATAGCAGCCTAACATTCGATAAAGACAATTACTACATTAAGATCACAGTGGACGAGCCTACCCGCATGCTGACGGTTTCAGACACGGGTATTGGCATGACGAAGGAGGAACTGGAAAATAATCTGGGTGTGATCGCGCAAAGTGGGTCTTTGGCTTTTAAGCGCGATAACGAAGCGAAAGATGGGCATGATATCATTGGTCAATTTGGTGTCGGCTTTTATTCGGCATTTATGGTGGCTGACGGGGTCACGGTCGTAAGCCGAGCTTTAGGCAGTGATGCCGCGTTTAGATGGGAGTCGTCCGGAGTAGACGGCTACACGATCGTGCCGGCGGAGAAGGATGCGGTCGGTACCGAGATTATTTTAAAAATTAAAGAGAGCACCGAGGATGAGAACTACGACGAGTACTTGGACGAGTACCGCTTGCGGTCGATGATCAAGAAGTACTCGGATTTCATTCGCTATCCGATCAAAATGGACATCACAGAGCGGCGGCCGAAAGAGGGCAGCGAAGGCGAGTTTGAGGAATATCGCCAGGAACAAACGATCAATAGCATGGTTCCGATTTGGCGTAAGAATAAGAATGAGCTGACCGACGAGGACTATGAAAACTTCTATATGGAGAAGCATTATGGCTTTGACAAGCCGCTGAAACACCTGCACATCAGCGTGGATGGTGCGGTGAGCTATAACGCGATTTTGTATATTCCGGAAAAGACACCCTTTGATTATTACACGAAGGAATATGAAAAGGGACTGGAGCTTTATTCAAACGGCGTACTTATCATGAGCAAAAGCCCAGATTTACTCCCGGATTATTATAGTTTTGTCAAAGGCATGGTGGACTCGGAAGATCTGTCCTTGAACATTTCCCGGGAGATGCTGCAGCAAGACAAGCAGTTAAATTTGATCGCCAAAAATATCAAGAGCAAGATCACCAGTCAGTTGCAGCGAATGTTGAAAGACGAAAGAGAGAAGTATGAAACATTTTACAAGGCATTCGGTACGCAGTTGAAGTATGGGGTTTATAGCGAGTATGGCAGCAATAAAGACGTGCTGCAGGATCTGCTGATGTTTTACTCGTCGAAAGAAAAGAAAATGGTCACTTTGGACGAATACGTTTCAAAAATGCCGGAAGATCAAAAATACATCTACTACGCGACAGGCGACACATACGAAAGGATTGACAAGTTGCCCCAGACCGAACTCGTGTCCGATAAGGGGTATGAGATCCTGTACTTCACTGAGGACATCGACGAGTTTGCCATCAAGATGCTGATGAATTATAAGGAGAAGGAATTCCGTTCGGTCTCAAGCGGCGACCTCGGTATCGAAGCGGCTGAAGATCTGGAGCAATCAGCGGCTGAAGCGAACGAGAACAGGGCGTTATTTGACGAGATGAAGACGCTCTTAGGCGACAAGGTCAAGGATGTTAGGATCTCGAAGCGGCTGAAGAATCACCCCGTGTGCTTGACGGCTGACGGCGAGGTCACGATCGAGATGGAAAAAGTGCTGCGGGCGATGCCGAACAGCCAAAACGTGCAGGCTGAAAAGGTGCTCGAGATCAACATCAACCACGATGTGTTTAGGTCGCTCAGGGCTGCATTTGAACAGGATAAGGAGAAGTTAGGTCTCTATACCACTTTGCTGTACAATCAGGCCCTGCTGATTGAAGGCCTTCCGATTCAAGATCCGGTTGACTTCACGAATGATATTTGTAAGATTATGGTGTGATGGTTGCAGCATTGATGATAGGATTCTATGCTTAAAGGCCAAGGCGGAGGCGCGTTCGATTGGGGCGCTGCCTCCACCATTTGTGATGGAGTTCTGTTCATGGAATTCGATATTACGAAGACGGAGGCGTTATTGCCCGCGGCGTCAGCAAAATTAGCTTTCAACTGGCGATCGAGTATGCGTATGTCGGGCCGCAGACTGCCATCGGGCCGCATGCATTTCCTGTGACGGCGGGATGGGACGGCAAGGTGTATGGATAGGCTTTGACACAACTAAGCTTCGCCGTGGTCATTATGGACGGGCGTGGGACTCCCGGTCGCTCGAAGGCGTTTCATGATGCGAAACATCATTTGGGGGATGCGGCTGGACTGATCGATCATGTCGCGGGACTCCGTCAATTGGGATGTGGACGACGATGTCCATCCGAATTTGACGATGCGACTCGTAAATGCGCTGATCGAGGCGATGGCGCGGTGCCTAGAAGTTGCCAGCAGGGATTGGATGTAAATATAGAATGTTTTCTCCACGCGTGTACATTTGACGCTCGAGCTTCATTGTTGTATCATAAAGGTGTTCAAGGGTGACCGTATATGTGTGTAAACATGTTGAGCCGTTCTTTTTGCGCCTCATTGTGGCTGCAAAAGAACGGCTTTATATTTCTAAATTGAGGAAATATTATGTTGAAAACATACGAAGGAGGAATTACGATGCATCATGGTACAGTAAAATGGTTTAACTCAGAAAAAGGATTCGGATTTATCCAAGTTGAAGGTGGAGACGATGTATTTGTTCACTTCAGCGCAATTCAAGGGGATGGATACAAGACTCTTGAAGAAGGCCAACGTGTGACGTTTGATATTGTGCAGGGCCCGAAGGGTGCCCAAGCAGCGAATGTTGCATAAGCAATTCGATACAGCCGGGCTGTCCCTTTCAGGCGTCATTTCGAGACCTCAAGGGCAGCCTGTTTTTACTTGGTTGGAACCCCATAGGCCATCCTTACCACCAACAGGAAGGGGCAA
>JAKACY010000164.1 GCA_021821025.1 Bacillota bacterium
GCCGAGTTTGGTCAGTTCACAGATGGCCAATCTGCAAAAAGAGCTACCCGTCGTAGGGATCGTCGGAAACCCCTCAAGCCCCCTGGTGCGCTATCTGTTGGCCAGCGGTCAGGTGCAGATTCGCAACGTTTCTGGATCACAGCGAAATGCGCTAACACAAAAGAAACTGCAGGCTGTGCTGATGATACCGGCCAACTTTGATTCTAACCTCATATCGCAGAAGCCGGCAGCGCTGAAGATTGAGTATAATAATGCCAGCCAGTCATCGAGCATCGGGCAGTCGACATTACAAAATCTGCTGTCAAATTACAGCCAGTGGATTACGCAACAGCGCTTAAAAGCCAAGGGTCTATCACCGGATCTTGCACATCCGCTTTCTATTTCTACGGTTAATGTCGCGAGCGCACAGCAACAAGGCGCAGTTGGTCTCAGTATGATTCTGCCCTATTTGCTCGGCATATGGTCCGTGACGGGTGGGCTATACGCAGCCATCGACGCCGGCGCAGGGGAAAAGGAAAGAGCCACATTAGAACCGCTGATCATGACAGTGAGGTCACGGACGGCGATGGTTGCAGGAAAATACATGGCGGTCGTCAGCAGTTCTCTTCTATCATCCCTGTTGTCGCTCGTAGCGTTGTACGTTGCCACGCTTGTTCAGGGCAAGACAACACAAAGCATACCGGGCATTTCGATGAGCTTTTCGCTCTCATTCGCGGGTGTGATCGTCATCTTGGTCGGATCGCTGTCAATCACGTCTTACATGAGCGCATTGCAGCTTGCGGTGTCGATCTTCGCTCGCAAGTTTCGCGAGGCGCAAACCTATCTTAGTCCGCTGACGATTCTCGTGATTATACCAGGGATTTTCCTACAGTTTTTAAGTCTGTCGTCGATCAGCAACTGGTACTTGGCGATCCCTATTTTGGGATCAGAAATCCTGATAAAAGAGGTCGTCGTGGGTTCCGTAAACTTCTTACACATCATCCTAGTGATCGTGTCTTCCACAATATTTACGGCACTTTGTCTGGTTCTGGCGGCACGACAATTTGGCAATGAGCGCGTCATCTTTCGACAATAATACGATACCGTCGTGTGTACTGTTAGTTTTTTCTTAAGTCGGGCAGGTGATCCTCTTCTTAAAGAGACCATCCCGTCCGATCGATCATCTGAGTTGAAAAGGAGAGTATGTCATGGATCTAACATTTGAGAGTCGTATCGCGTGGCAAAATACTGGACGAGAAGGGGAGGGGACAGCGAAACTTGGCGGTCAAGAGTTGCAGTTTTCCGCACCATACTCGATGGGCGGCAAGGGTACTGGCACCAGTCCCGAAGAACTACTGCTGACGGCCGTCGGATCATGTTATAGTGGCACTCTGTTTGCATTACTTATGAAAGAGCATTTACGCGTCACATCAGTGGACGTTCAAGTGACAGGAAAAGTAACAGAGTACCCGATCCAGGCAAAATTCAGCCAACTCGTTGTGAACCCGACGATCGTTGGGGCTGACTCAAGCCAAGTTTCCCTTTATGAAGAGGCGGCGAATAAGGCTCGTGAAAAGTGCTTCATCGGCAAGACGATCGCTGGTAATGTAGAGTACCTCGTGGGCACCGTCACGGTAGAGGCATAAAAGACGACCCAAATGCAAGTATATTTTTTCTATTGATAGAATGTTTAGCAAATGATAACATTAATTTTTAGGGGGTAGACCGTAGAAGGGGGTTAATCTGTGGCATTTGACGGCTTAGGCATGGGACTTGGAAACTTATCGAGGATAGTGAATGCAAAGTCGCGATCGATCAGCGCAGAGAATTCCACTGGCGAGAAGGGCAAAGGCGGCATGGCCGTCGAAGGCACAGGCAAGGCGGCGGCTCGTGATCTATCTGTCGGATGGAAGATCTCTCCGTCGATCGTTATCAAAGCGGGGGATACAGCGCACCTCGCGCAGGTCGACGGGCCTGGCGTGATTCAGCACGTTTGGCTGACGTGTTTTCCAACGTTTTGGAGGCGCCTGATTTTACGCGTGTATTGGGATGGAGAAGATAGCCCTTCGATTGAGTGCCCAGTTGGCGACTTTTTTTGCAATGGGTGGGGTGAGCGATGCAACGTGAACTCACTTCCAATCGCCGTCAATCCGGCTGGCGGCATGAACTCTTACTGGGAGATGCCGTTTCGCAGGTCTGCTCACATCACCATGACCAATATCGGCGATGAAGACGCGGTCTTGTACTATCAGATCGACTACAGTTTGACAGAGATTCCTGACGACGCGGCTTATTTTCATGCACAGTGGCGAAGAAGCAACCCGGTCGTCTATGGGGACGTACATACGATTGTAGACGGCGTAAAAGGCACCGGACACTACGTTGGCACCTATCTCGCTTGGGGCGTCAACAACAATGGCTGGTGGGGTGAGGGTGAAGTCAAATTTTATTTAGACGGCGATAACGAATATCCCACGATTTGCGGTACAGGAACGGAAGATTATTTTGGTGGCGCATGGAATTTTGAGCACCCAAAAGGGGAGTACGGACTGTATTCCACAGCATTTCTCGGCTTGCCCCAGGTGATCAAGCCAGATGGCCTTTACCGAAGCCAGCAACGATTTGGGATGTACCGCTTCCACGTCATGGATCCGATCCGGTTTGCGCAAGATCTTCGTGTGACCATACAGGCATTGGGCTGGCGATCCGGCGGTCGCTATCTGCCGCTTCAAGATGATATCGCATCTACGGCATTTTGGTACCAGATGGAACCCCATGCAGCATTTAAGCCATTACCCGGCAAGGATAGTCTCGAGATCATTTAGCATCGAGTAAATCAAAGCAGGTGAGTAGATGAAAGCGTTAGTCATTGCGGCGCCGCGATGCGCCTCCATTGAGGATGTGCCATACCCGAACCCCAAGGCTGGGGAAGTGACGATCAAAGTTCATCAGGTCGGCATTTGCGGGACCGACTTTCATATCTTTGAGGGTGAATTTATCTCCCCATACCCGATCATTCCCGGGCATGAATTTTCCGGGGAGATATTTGAAGTTGGCGAGGGGGTCACACAGTTCACGCCAGGAGATCGGGTGTCAGCAGATCCGTCGTTGTTTTGTGGTGAATGCGAATATTGCCTGACACATCGCGGAAACCAGTGCAGCAACTGGAATGGATTAGGAAACACAGTGAATGGCAGCATGGCGGAATACGTGGCTGTTCCTGCGCGCAACGTCGTGAAGATCCGGGATAGCATGTCATTTGCAGAGGCCGCGTTCATCGAACCCGTGGCATGCGTCGTTCATGGTATCAACCGACTCAATATGAAGCTCGGTGATCGCGTGCTACTTTTTGGCGCGGGCGCTATGGGTCAAATGCTCATCCAGTCGATCGTCAAAAGTGGTGCATCCGAACTTGTAGTGGTCGATGTCAGCACAGATAAGCTGCACATGGCGCTTGAAAATGGTGCCACCATGGGCGTCTTAAACCATGATGTAAATCGCGTGTTGCGAACCGGTCGGTACGAACGTGGCTTTGATGTGGTAGTCGATGTCACAGGCATTCCGGCCGTGATTGAAACAGCGCTTGATTTTATCGGGCCAACCGGAAAGTATCTGCAGTTTGGCGTGGCGCCAACTAATGCAAAGGTCAACGTGAATCCATTTAAAATCTACAATCGCGACTGGACGATCCTTGGGTCTATGGCCATCAATTACACCTTTTTGCCAGCTCTCGAATGGATCCAGGCGCAGCGCGTCGACGTCTTGCCGCTCGTCTCAAAGACGATCAGCCTCGAAGAAGTCCCGCAACTTCTTTCACGGCCGAAGGATCCCAGTTTGTTTAAAGTGCAGATCAAGTTAACATAATGTATATTATCGGACGTTGTAAAAACAGCGGATTTTAAGTAAAAAGTTTAAGCCGTCTAGTGTCGTTGAACTAGACGGCTATCTTTAATTCTTTCGAGGAATTGCGATTCCTGCACATATCCCCTGCTTATGGCAACTCCACACCATCGTCTTCCAGGTCGTCTTCCAGCACTGGATTCGGCACACCGCTGTTGATGCCCCAATTGTACGTGACAAGGGCGATCAGCGCGACCACAATTTGATCCCAGGGCGCCTTGATCACATTTGCCCCGCCAAATGTCCCGCCATACGAAGCGATCAGCATCAACACGTAATAGGCAATCAGCCACCACGTGGATTTGAGTTGCTGCGAAAAACTCACGCCTGACGTTGGCAGCACATTTTTAATCAACAGATAGATAACAAATAGAAGAATTTGAATCCCTAGCAACCAAGCATCGATCGTCCACCCTGTCCAGTAAATAATCAGCGATGCGATGATAAAGGCCAGCGGTGAAACGATGCCCATACCCTCAAGGCGAAATGGTCGCACAAGGTTCGGCGCAGTCTTGCGAAATGTATGCGCAGAAATCGGCCCGAGGATATACGTAAGAATCGTGGCCGACGACACGACGCCGACTAACTGTCCCCAAGATGGAAATGGCAACGTCCAGAAAATCGCCAGGACAAAACCGAGCCAAAGCGCCGGGCGCGGCACCCCCTTGTCATGAATGCGGCCAAACAGCTTGAAAAATGTCCCCGTTCGAGCCCACGCGAAGATCGCGCGCGATGTAGCCGATAGATAGATGTTTGCCGTTCCGCTTGGCGAAATCACCGCATCGGCGAGGATGATATTCGCAAGCCAGCCCAGGCCTAAAGCCGTCGCGAGATTGGCAAATGGCGATGTATAGTTTAGACTCGCCCACCCGTTCGCAAGCGCTGTAGCAGGAACTGCGCCAACAAAGCTGACCTGCAACAAGATGTAGAGTGCGGCAGACAGCAAGATGGACAAAATGATGGCCAATGGCACATCACGCTGCGGTCTCTTTGCTTCGGATGAAAAGCCTACCGCCTGTTGGAACCCTAAAAATGCAAAAATAATGCCCGCTGTTGACACTGCGGATTCAATGCCTGCTGCGCCATACGGTAAGAAATGATGCGACGTGAAATTTTGCGGATGCAATTGCCCCAAAAATACGATGATCGTCAACAACGGTACAATAAACTTGATCGCAGTGATGATCGTATTCACCTTGCCGAACACATTTACACTCCAGTAGTTCAGCAAGAAAAAGATGATTAAGAGCACCAACTGCACAATCCATCCCGTGACGGTCGGCGCATGTCTGCCAAGCGCGGGCCACCATGTATCTGCATACTGACGCATGGCTTCAACCTCGATACCTGCCACGCTAGAAAAGGAAATGATCGAAGCAAAACCCATCAGATAGCCGATCAGCGGTCCATGTGAGAATGCCGGATACCGAATGGTCCCGCCGGCTCGCGGAATCGCCCCACCAAGTTCTGCATACACTAGGCCGAGGAGCGTGACTGCGATGGCGCCGACTAGCCACGCGATCCATGCACCAGGCCCAGCCGTGGCCGCTCCTGCCTGTGATGCAAACAACCATCCTGAACCCACAATAGACCCGAGACCTAACAGTGTAAGATCCATCAAATTCAATCGTTGTTGAAAGTGGCCCTGTTGCATACCCTTATCTCTTCAACCCCCACTATATTTTCTCTTCCTACCGCTGTGACTGCAACAAGTGCAGTAAATTACCGGTCGACGGGCCAGGTGGAAATATGACAAAAAGCATCAAATACACTACCAGTCCCGTGATGGCAGATATCAACCCTAATGAAGCGGTCCATGGCCCCACCCGCCTGTGCTTTGAAAATCGGCGCAACAATGCCAACCACAATGTAACGACGCCAAGCACTGCAGCGACAGTCGCCAAAAACACATGGATCTGCAAGAA
>JAKACY010000011.1 GCA_021821025.1 Bacillota bacterium
CATCGTCACGCATGATCCGCAAGAAGCGGTGACTGGCGCCGATGTGGTTTACACGGATGTGTGGGCCAGCATGGGTCAGGAGGATGAGGCGAAGGCGCGCATGGCAGCCTTTAGGCCTTATCAGGTCAGCCCTGCGCTGATGAAATTGGCTGATCCAGGTGCGATTTTCCTTCACTGTTTGCCTGCTCACCGTGGTGAAGAGGTGGATGCGGCAGTGATTGACGGCCCGCAGTCGAAGATCTTCGACGAGGCAGAGAATCGCCTGCATGTGCAAAAAGCGGTCATGGCGGCGACCATGGGCCACATCAACTGGTGATTCATCACCTTAGGGAGCGTGTTTTGAATGTCTGATAAACCGAAAATTGTCCTCGCCTATTCTGGCGGGCTGGATACTTCTGTCGCCATCAAGTGGCTGAGTGAGCAAAATGGATTTGATGTGATCGCGATGTCCGCTGACGTTGGTGAAGGTAAGGATTTGGATTTTGTCAAAGCCAAAGCCCTTCAAATCGGCGCGATCGAATCGCACATGATCGATGCTAGAGAGAAGTTCGCAGAGGAGTTTGTTTTGCCGAGCTTAAAGGCAAACGCCTTGTATGAGGGTGTCTATCCGCTCTCTGCAGCCTTGTCTCGCCCGCTTATCTCGCAGTTGCTGGTAGAAGTGGCGCAAAAGACGGGTGCAGTCGCCGTCGCACACGGCTGTACGGGTAAAGGCAATGACCAGGTGCGCTTTGATGTGTCTGTGGCAGCTTTGGCTCCTGATGTGAAGGTCGTCGCGCCTGTACGCGAGTGGGGCTGGTCGCGCGATGAGGAGATCAGCTATGCGAAGCAATATGGGATTCCCGTGCCTGTGACGCAGAGCAGCCCCTTTAGCGTCGATGCGAACCTGTGGGGGCGTAGTTGCGAAGCGGGCGTGCTTGAAGATCCGTGGGCAGAAGCGCCGGAAGAGGCGTTTGACTGGACCGTGAGCCCGCAAAAGGCGCCGGATGAACCGGGTTACGTCGATGTGACATTTACAAAGGGCGTGCCAGTCGCGCTAAACGGCGAGAAGATGGGCTTGGTCGATCTGATCGCAAAATTAAACGCGATTGCAGGCTCGCACGGCGTTGGCCGGATCGACCATGTGGAAAATCGCCTTGTGGGTATCAAGTCACGCGAGGTGTATGAAGCGCCGGCTGCCATCGCTCTGATTCGCGCACACCAAGCCTTGGAGTACCTCACCCTGACGCGCGAAGTGGCGCAATTCAAGCCGATAGTCGAACAAAAATACGCCGAATTGGTATATAATGGCCTATGGTTTTCGCCGCTCAAACGCGCGGTTGACGCATTTATAGAACAGACGCAGCAAACTGTCACGGGAACGGTGCGTTTGAAGCTGTTCAAGGGTTCTGTGCACGCGGCGGCATCGACCTCTGCATACTCGCTTTACAGCCACGAGCTTGCAACGTATGCGCCTGAGGATCAGTTCGATCACAAGGCAGCGGTCGGCTTTATCTCTTTATGGGGGCTCCCGACTCGTCTGCAAGCAAGCGTGATTCAAAAACAAGGAGAATGACACTTGAAGGACAAAGTTTTTTTCGATCAGCAGGATGGGGCTAAAGACAAGAGCCTGGAGCCCACGAAAGCGGGTCAAGTGATGTGGGGCGGCCGTTTTACGAAGCCGCCCCACAGGCTTGTGGCGGCGTTTAATGCGTCAGTGCATTTTGATAAACGCTTAGCCTTATATGATATTGCGGGCAGCACGGCGCATGCGCGAATGCTGGCCAATCAGGGCATCATCGACCGCGAGGACGCCAGGAAGATTATCGATGGCCTCGCGAAGGTGCGAGACGAGGTCGACGCGGGCGAGTTTGTATGGAAAGAAGAGCTTGAAGATGTGCATATGAACGTCGAGCATCGGCTGACGGACCTGATCGGGCCGGTTGGCGGGAGGCTTCATACAGGTCGCAGCCGCAACGACCAAGTTGCGCTCGACATGCACCTTTACGTTCGCGAAGAGTTGCGGGCCATCAGTGAACTTACGGACAAGTTGCAACAGGTGCTACTGCTTTGCGCAGAGGCGAATATCGACGTTATCATCCCAGGGTATACGCATCTACAACGCGCACAGCCAGTTTTATTCTCACATCATCTACTGGCATATTTTTGGATGCTAGAGAGGGACAAGGGACGACTGGATGATGCGCTTTTGCGCGCAGACATGATGCCGCTTGGTGCCGGTGCCTTGGCTGGAACGACGTTTCCTATTGATCGCAAACAGGTGGCAGATGAATTAGGGTTTGCGCAGATCTACGAAAACAGCATGGATGCGGTTTCTGATCGCGACTATCTGATCGAAACGCTGTCGGCGCTATCGATCATCATGATGCACATCTCGCGTTTGTCCGAAGAATTGATTTTATGGAGTTCCACTGAGTTTTCGTTTGTAGAGCTTGATGATGCGTATACGACCGGTTCGTCGATCATGCCGCAAAAGAAAAACCCAGATGTGGCGGAACTCGCGCGAGGCAAGACTGGTCGAGTGTACGGTCACCTACAGGCCTTGCTTACGACTTGTAAAGGATTGCCACTGGCGTACAACAAAGACCTGCAAGAGGATAAAGAGGGCATATTTGATGCGATCGACACGGTGAAGATCGTGCTTGAAGTATTCGGGGGTATGATCGAAACGTTGCAGGTTCGAAGGGACAATGTGGCGGTCGCGCTAGAGGGGGACTTTAGCGCGGCGACGGACATGGCGGACTACCTGGTGCAAAAAGGCGTCCCCTTTCGTCAAGCGCACGAGATTGTGGGTCGCATTGTGCGGTACTGCGTAGATCACCAAAAACCCTTAGTGGCATTGGATGCAAGTGAGTTAAAAGCGCATTCTGACTACCTGGATGTCGATGTGCTGGCAAGGCTTACGCCGCAGGCTGTTGTCGCAGCCAGAAAGAGTCGGGGCGGCACTTCGCTGTCGGCTGTGCGCGAACAGCTCGAGAGAGCGCATAAAGTGATTCAGGATTGACAAATCATTCCCGAAGGAATTTCCCCTTCTGTGTCGAATTAAATTATCGATGGATGCTGTATCTCGTCGATTGTTCGGCAGACCGAGGCCTGGTCCAGGGGGATTACGATGATTGAAATGCAGGACGTTTGGAAGGAATACGCCAACGGCGTTTCGGCTTTGTCGGCCGTTTCTGTCAGCATCAAGCAAGGTGAGTTCGTTTATGTCGTGGGTCCTAGCGGCGCGGGTAAGTCCACCTTTATCAAACTGATGTACCGAGAAGAGCGGCCGACGAGGGGCAGTATTTTCGTCGGGGGGTTTAATATTGAGCGTTTGCGCGAACGACAGATTCCTGTCATGCGCAGACATATCGGTGTGGTTTTCCAAGACTACAAGCTGTTGCAGAAGATGACGGTTGCAGAAAATGTGGCGTTTGCGTTAGAGGTAATCGAGGTTTCGCGCCGGACGATTCACAAGCGCGTGACTGAAGTGTTAGAACTCGTCGGGTTATCGGAGAAAGCGCATATGTTTCCACGCCAGTTATCAGGTGGAGAGCAGCAGCGGGTTGGCGTGGCTCGAGCTTTGGTCAATAAGCCGTCTGTCATCATTGCGGACGAGCCTACTGGGAATCTTGATCCAGAAAACTCGTGGTCGATCTTAAAACTATTCGAGCGGGTCAATGATCGCGGTACGACCATCGTGATGGCTACGCATAATCGTGAGATCGTGAACGCTGCGAAAAAACGTGTGCTCGCTATCGAAGCCGGACGCATCATGCGCGATCAAGAGCGCGGGGAGTATGGCTATGAAGATTAGGACGATCGGAAGACATACGCGTGAAGGATTCAAGAATCTGTTTCGCAATGGCTGGATGACGTTTGCCGCTGTCAGTGCGGTCGCTGTGACGCTGTTCATCTTGGGTGGGGCCATGATCTTGAGCCTTAATGTACAGAATATTTCCGTGAATATCGAGAGCCAGCTGCAAGTTAATGCCTATGTTTCTAGTTCATATCCGCAAAAACACCTATCTACCTTAGAGGCATCGCTAAGATCACTCCCCGGCGTGCGGTCTGTATCATTTATCTCAAAAGACCAAGCCCTCAAAAAGATGGAAAAGTTGCTGCAGTCTAACGCCGATCTGTTAAACGGTATCGGTAATCCACTCCCTGATGAATTCGTGTTGCAGGCGAAAGACCCGCATCAGACGGCTATGATCGCAAATGAGGTGCGCCTCACTCCTGGGATTGATAAGGTGCAGTATGGACAGAGTGTCATCGGCAAGCTCTTTACCGTCACAACAGCGATTCGAGATGCTGCGGTGGTATTTATCATCGCGCTCTTAGTGATGGGGATCTTTCTTATTTCAAACACGATCAAGATTACGATTTTCACGCGTCGCAGAGAGATCGAGATCATGAAGCTAGTCGGAGCGACCGATGGGTTTATTCGTGGGCCTTTTTTCGTAGAGGGGACTTTGATGGGGCTATTCGGTGCTGTCTTGCCATTGGCGGCACTCTACGTTTTGTATCGGTGGTTGGTTCAGTCGGTACCGCTGTTTCCGCCGTTTTCGCTACTGCCATGGGCCTCCGTGCTCGATAAAGTCGTTATCACCCTGATTGCTTGCGGTGTGTTTATTGGAATTTGGGGTAGCGTAATTTCGATGAGGAAATTTCTCCGCGTATAATATCAGTTTTTATTCTTTTGACCATCCTGCAGTAGTACGAGCCGCCTTGTCCGCATACAGATAGAATCATGCGAGGTTAGCGAACTAGCGGATCTTCGCGACGCGTTGCAAGACGGGGCGGGGTGGTAAGTGTTGCTGGGGAGATGGAGCAGGCTCGCCGGAACGGTTGTGTTGACTGCAGCAGTAACCGTATTCGGGCTGAAACTGGTTGGGGCGGATTTTTCGCCTTTGGCAGGAAATGCTTCTTATCGGCAGTTTTTATCCGCATACACCATGCTTACACAGCAATACTATAAGCAGTTGAGTACGACTGATTTGTTCCACGGTGCGATTCATGGGATGCTGACGGCAATCGGGGATCCGTTTTCTGTCTACATGAATCCTGCGATGACAGCCCAATTTCGCGAGATGGTGACTTCTCAGTTTCAAGGGATCGGCGCTGTCTTGACGCTTGAGAGTGGGCAAGTTGTCGTACGTTCTGTGCTCTCTGGCTCTCCGGCGCAAAAGGTAGGATTGCAGGTAGGAGATGCGTTGGTTCAGATCAACGGGAAGTCCACCGCGGCGATGTCCCTTGAAGAGGCGGTTAGTCTGATTCGAGGGCCAAGTGGGACCCGAGTCCGAATCGAAGTGCTGCGCGGCGATAAGCACCTGTCGATGACGGTGGCGCGCGCTAGTGTGCATGAATCCACCGTCTACGCGAAGATGTTGCCTGAGCGCATCGGTTACATCTTAATCTCTCAATTTAGTGATGACACGGCTCAGGCATTCGAGCGGGATCTCTCTATTTTGCGCCATGAAAATATGCGCGGGTTGATCATCGATGTCCGGGATGATCCAGGTGGCTTACTTCAAAGTGTGGGGAAGATCGCCGATAGTCTTTTGCCAAAAGATAAGCCTATCGTGCAGATTATGGGTCGCGACAACCATCCACACGTTTTGAGAGCAACTGGCAGTACTGTGGGTGTTCCTGTGGTGTGCTTGATCGATGGAGGTAGTGCAAGCGCTGCAGAGATTTTAGCGGCAGCTTTATCCGAATCGGGGCACGTCGCGCTCATCGGTGAGGTAACATATGGCAAGGGGACCGTTCAAGAAACAGAGGATTTTTCAGATGGATCTAGTATAAAACTCACTGTTGCGCGGTGGCTGACTCCTGATGGCGTATGGATACATAAAAAGGGAATCCGACCGACGATTAGTGTTCCGACGCCATCTTATTTTCGACTACCGCCTTTACCGATGTCTTTTAGGCGACCGCTCAGCCTTGATTCGAATAGTGTATGGGTCGCAGTGCTACAAAGGATGTTGCTCGCGCTGGGATATGATCCATCGCGCACGGACGGTTATTTTAACACGGGCACGCAGCAAGCTGTGAAGGCTTTTCAGCGTATGCATCGGATGCCTGTGACGGGTCAGGTGGACCGGGCCACAGCGTACATGATCAATGTGGCGGTGCTGGCTAAAAGGCAGCGGCAGGACCCGCAGTTGGCTGCTGCTGTCGGCTATTTGGAGAGCAAACTCATGAAGTGATGCAGGAAGCACAAATACTGATGTCGAATAAATAAACCTGTGGGAAATCCACAGGTTTATTTATTCGAAGGGACAGATCCGCGTGGTAATGCTCCACCTGATTGCTTTGGGTTATTTTCAACTGCTGAGGTATCCGTGGATTTATCTCGCGATGATCATTTTTATTTTATTGCAGTACAGACGTACGCAAAAGACGGAACGAGCGGCCTTCAATGTAAAGATCAGCCACCCTTGGTTAGAGTGGGTCTTATCCATTGGCGCGGGTATCTTTGCGGGGATTGTCGTGACGTTGGCACTCGCCTTTTTACACTTGGATGCCACACCGACTGACGCCATCTGGCTTTGGGGTGCTGTCGCCGTGCTGGGCCTATTTGACGTACGACTATCTTGTATTGCTTATGGTGTGGCGCCTTTAGGAATCTTGCAGGCGCTGATGCGCTATGCTGCGGATAAGGGCGTGCATGCGCCTTTGTGGCTGTTGTCGGCTGCGAACCTTGATCTGCGGTCGCTGCTGTTGATGGTGGGTATCGTACACGTGGTGGAAGGTTTGCTCATCTACATTTTTTCGAAACGTGGCGCCAGCCCATTATTCGTTCAGAGTAGGAGAGGACAAGTCGTCGGGGCGTATTTGATTCAGTACTTTTGGGCCTTGCCGCTGGTGGTTATGACGTCTACTGGAACATTTGTACCGTTTCCTGTTCTTATCGGTTTTGGTGGCATGGTGATCGGCGACATACCAAGTAGAGAAGCGAGACAGAGCGCTCCGTATCTCTTAGTATATGGCCTTTTTATGACCGGATTGACGCTAGCTCTGACGAACTTCCCGACACTGTATGCTTACGAAGCCATCCTATCTGGCGCGTTGCACGGGTTGGTATATGTGTATTTTCGAACGCGGGCAAAGGATGCGCAACCTGTATTTGTCAGGCCAAACCGTGGCGTAAAGGTGCTGGCTACCGTATATAACAGCCCGTCGCGCAAGATGAAGCTAACTGCGGGCGAGATTATTCTTAAGGTAGCGAATATGGTTGTGAATAGTCCGTACGATATACACTTTGCGCTCGATCAAAACCCGGCTTACGTGAAGCTTGAGGTGATGGATCTGCGTGGAGAGATCCGGTTTGTTGGAACACCCATCTACTTCAGTGATCCTCACCAATTGGGCGTGATCATCGTACCTGATGAGCATGCGCGCGAATATGCCAAGGTCTATCACATGGGTATCGGAAAGTGGCTGTGGCGATGGTGGTCTAGCCGATCGAGGTTGTTGGTAGTCGGTGAGAGAGCGGTGATGCGCGAGGCTTCCGCATATCTGAAAAGTCAAGGTGGTGCAGCTGTGGATCAGGATGTGTCTCAACAATTTCTTGGTTAAATGGCGTGCAAGCGCCAGGATAAGGTATATAGTTGGCCCAGAAGGGACTCGTTTATATGGATTTAACAACGATTATTGGTTTAGTTCTAGGACTTGCCTCCTTGATTACAGCATTCGTCATCGAAGGTGGATCACCAGCAGCGCTGCTCGGTTTGTCAGCTGCAATGATCGTATTTGGCGGAACGATCGGGGCGGTTGTGATTTCTTTTCCCGCTTCAGCGCTCAAAAATGTAGGCACACTTTTTAAGATGGCTTTTACGTCTTACCAGAGCGATCCGTTGTCGAGGATCGATGACCTCGTGGATCTCGCCAGTGTGGCCCGTAGGGAAGGGATACTCTCGTTGGAAGAACGCATCGAAACCCACCCGGATGTATTTTTGCGAAATGGTGCGCGGCTTGTCATCGATGGTGTGGATCCAGAACTTGCTCGCAGTATCATGGAGACTGAACTCACTTATATGGAAACTCGCCATGAGGCAGGGGCCGCTATCTTTGAAGCCGCTGGCGGATTTTCGCCCACCATGGGTATTATCGGTACGGTGATGGGTTTGATTCATGTGCTTAGCAACCTGACTGATATTGCTAAGCTAGGGCCTCTGATTGCAACTGCATTTATCGCGACACTGTATGGTGTGGGCAGCGCAAACTTGATTTGGTTGCCCATTGCAAACAAGCTAAAAGGCCGATCGAAGCAAGAGATGACTGTGTTGGAGATCACAATGGAAGGTGTGTTGTCCATTCAGGCGGGAGAGAATCCGACGATACTTGGTCAAAAGCTAAGAGTGTTTTTAGCGACCAAAGGGCGCGAGAAGCAGGATTCTCATAAGGTGGCGGCAGATGCGTAAAAGAAGGAACAAGCCGCACGGTAAAGAAAACAACGAACGCTGGTTGGTCACTTACTCTGATTTGATCACACTGTTGCTGATATTCTTCGTGATCATGTATGCCATGTCCAATATAGATGTTGCAAAGTTCCTTACGTTGTCTGAATCATTAAATGCGGCCTTAGATCCGAGTAACCAGATCCCGCTTCAAAACTTGGGAACGACCGCGCTGTTGGCTGATCAAAACCCATCGGCAGGACATCAAACCGGTGCACAAGTGACAAGTCTATCAAAGCCGCAACTCGCTCAGTTTCATGCGATGTTGAAGGAAGATGAGGTGTTTTCGCATCTATTTGCGCGCCTTAAATCGTACATTAATAAGCATGGTTTAAGCCAGTCCGTTTCGGTGCAAAACCAGCAGCGCGGAATTCAAATCACCTTAAGGGATGTCGTATTCTTCCAGACTGGGGAAGATACCTTGCGCAGTGGTGCGCAGCAAGATCTCCTGGATCTTGCGCCATTTTTAAAACAAATTCCCAACAACATCGTGGTGGAGGGTTTTACGGACAACGTGCCGATCCATACGGCTATGTTCCCTTCAAACTGGGAGTTATCAGTCGGAAGGGCTGTTAATGTTGTCAAATACCTGATCGCTAGTGGGATCAGTCCACAGCGCTTGGCAGCGACGGGTTATGGTCAATTCCATCCGCTTGTTCCAAACACTTCGGATTATAATCGGCAGCTTAATCGCCGCGTGAATATCGTGATCCTCCGTAGTTGGGTGGCATCGTTGGAAGAATCACCGACAACCATTGGAGGTTCTCTGAGTAATTCTTCGCTGACGGCGCTTCACCAGCGATTGGGAAATAATCCGCACACTGCCCAGCAAAAACTTCCGCCGAATCTCTTTGGTAACTCCACAAAGCAGTAAATGCCCCTGATGACTCATGATATTTGTTCACATGTTTATAGCGAACGTATGATCGTATATAATGCTTAACAGGGGAATAAGACTACGCCGCTGTTTGAAATGAGATCTGGTATTCAGAAATGGGGGGCGGGACTTTTTGGAGCATTCCTTGCCAGGGTCTTTTCAGCTAGTTTCCGAATATAAGCCTACAGGAGACCAACCGGCGGCGATCGAGCAGCTCGCAGACGGCGTCAAAGCGGGGCACCGTTTTCAGACACTACTTGGTGTAACTGGTTCTGGAAAAACATTTACCATCGCCAACGTCGTTTCAAAACTGAATAAACCCACACTAGTAATCGCTCATAACAAGACTTTGGCCGCGCAACTGACAGCTGAGTTTAAAGAGTTTTTTCCAAATAACGCTGTAGAATATTTCGTGAGTTATTATGACTACTATCAGCCTGAAGCGTATATCCCGCAATCTGACACCTTCATCGAAAAGGACGCCAAGATTAACGATGAGATTGATAAGCTTCGCCACTCTGCGACCAGCGCTCTCTTTGAGCGAAACGACGTCTTGATCGTCGCGAGCGTGTCGAGCATATTTGGACTTGGTAGTCCGTTTCGCTACCAAGAGAATGTTTTATCGCTGCGCGTTGGTATGGAACGTCCTCGAAACGACGTTTTGCATAAGTTAGTCGACATGCAGTACGACCGCAACGACATCAATTTTACGCGAGGAACTTTTCGCGTTCGTGGTGACGTGCTTGAGATCGTGCCGGCATCCCATGGCGAAAAGGCACTGAGGATTGAGTTTTTCGGGGATGAGATCGAGCGGATTACCGAAGTTGATATCGTGACGGGCGAGGTCTTGGGCCGCCGGGATCATGTGGCGATCTTCCCCGCGTCTCACTATGTATCTTCGAAGGAAACAACAGAGCGGGCAGTTGCAAGCATTCGTTCGGAGCTAGCTGAGCGGTTGACTGAGCTTCGTGCGCAAGATAAACTGCTCGAAGCGCAGCGGCTGGAGCAACGGACGAATTATGACATTGAGATGATGCTTGAAGTTGGGTTTTGCTCTGGCATTGAGAACTATTCGCGTCACCTAGATGGGCGGACTGCTGGTGAGGCGCCATATACACTGTTTGATTACTTTCCCAAAGACTTCTTGTTAGTAATCGATGAATCACACGTCACGATCCCGCAACTGCATGGTATGTACGGTGGGGATCGGACCCGGAAATTGACTTTGATCGAGCACGGCTTTCGATTGCCGTCGGCTGCAGACAATAGGCCGCTGCGCTTTGAAGAGCTCGATCGTTACAAGTATCAGACGATCTTCGTGTCAGCAACGCCTGGTGACTATGAAAAAGAGCAGAGTGCGCACATTGTAGAGCAGATCATTCGACCGACAGGACTGTTGGATCCTGAGATTCACGTCCGCCCCATCAAGGGTCAGATCGACGATCTGATCGGGGAGATCCACAAGCGTGTGACGCGCGAAGAGCGTGTATTGGTCACAACCCTCACTAAGAAGATGTCCGAAGATCTGACGGATTACCTAAAGGAGATCGGCATCAAAGTGAGGTACTTGCACAGCGATATTAAAACTTTGGAACGCATGGAGATCCTTCGCGACCTTCGACTTGGTGTGTTTGATGTTTTGATCGGCATCAACTTGCTTCGAGAGGGGTTGGATTTGCCGGAGGTTTCCCTCGTGGCGATATTAGATGCGGATAAGGAAGGATTTTTGCGTGCTGAACGCTCTTTAATTCAGACGATCGGGCGCGCTGCCCGCAACGCATCCGGCGAGGTGATCATGTACGCTGATCATGTCACACGATCAATGAATGTTGCGATCACTGAAACAAACCGCAGGCGGCAGATTCAAACGGCCTATAACGACGCACATGGGATTACGCCGCAAACGATTCATAAGGCGATCCATGATGTCATTGAGGCGACAAAGGCGATCGCCGAAGGGGAAGACGCAAAGACAAAGGTCAAAAAGATGACGCCGGCGGAGCGCAAGGAACTCATCGCGCGCCTGCAGCTTGAGATGAAAGATGCTGCGAAAGCCTTGCAGTTCGAGCGGGCTGCTGAGTTGCGCGATATGATCATCGAGTTGTCAGCCTCCTGATGCAGTAGAAAGGACGTATAAGATGGCACATGACAGCATTGTCATCAAAGGTGCGCGTGCACATAATTTAAAAAATATTGATGTGACGATTCCTCGCGATAAAATGATCGTATTTACAGGGCTGAGTGGTTCTGGCAAGTCGTCCTTGGCTTTCGATACGCTCTATGCGGAAGGACAGCGTCGATATGTCGAATCGCTGTCAGCTTATGCCAGACAGTTTCTCGGACAGATGGACAAGCCGGATGTCGACTCGATCGAGGGATTGTCGCCTGCGATCAGCATTGATCAAAAAACGACGAGCCGCAATCCTCGCTCAACCGTGGGGACAGTGACGGAGATTTACGATTACCTGCGGTTGTTATTTGCGCGTGTAGGTAAACCTTACTGCCCAAAATGCGGCACCGCTATCTCGTCGCAGACGATCGATCAAATGGTCGATCGCGTGCTCTCGCTTCCTCTGCGCACACGCATACAGATTATGGCGCCGGTCATCAGCGGTAAAAAAGGGGAGCATGCAAAGGTTCTTGAGGATCTGACGAAAAGCGGGTACGTTCGCGTGCGCGTGGATGGGGAACTGCGGGAGCTATCTGATGGGATTCGTTTGGAGAAGAATAAAAAACATAGCATCGCAGTAGTGATCGACCGTATCGTCGTTAAAGATGACATACGAGCGCGCTTGGCAGACTCTTTGGAAAGTGCCTTGTCACTGTCCGGGGGTACGGCGATCGTGGATGTGATCGATCAAGAAGAGCTCTTATTCAGCCAGAACCTAGCATGCCCCACGTGTGGGTTTAGCGTAGAAGAGCTCAGTCCCCGCATGTTTTCTTTCAATAGCCCCTTTGGCGCGTGCGAAGCGTGTAGCGGCCTTGGCGTCAAACTCGAGGTGGACCCTGATCTGGTGATTCCGGACCGGAAGATGACCGTCGCAGATGGGGGGATCATCCCGTGGGCAGGATCTACGTCGACTTATTATCCGCAGTTGCTGGCGAGCGCGTGCAGACATCTGCATGTCCCGCAGAATGTTCCGATCGAGGACATTGATGAAGGATCGTTAAAAAAACTGCTATATGGTTTTCCGTCTGAAAAGGTGCAGTTTACGTTCGAAAATGACTTTGGGCAGGTTAAGCAGGCCACTGTGGCTTATGAGGGCGTGATTCCGAACCTGGAGCGGCGCCACCGCGAAACGGCGTCTGATTATATTCGGGAATTCGTCGAGGGATTCATGAGCAGCAAACCCTGCCCTGCTTGTCGCGGGAGGCGCCTAAAACCGCAAAGTCTCTCGGTAAAAGTAGGCGCACGTAATATCGCTGAAGTGACTGGCTTCTCGATCGCAGAGGCCCTTGAATTTTTTAAAAGCCTATCGCTATCCGAAAAGGACCTTCAGATTGCCCACTTGATATTACGAGAAATCGAGTCGCGCTTAGGTTTTCTGCGCGATGTTGGGTTGAACTATCTCACGCTGTCCCGTGCGGCAGGGACACTCTCAGGCGGTGAAGCGCAGCGCATTCGCTTGGCAACACAAATCGGATCGAGCCTGATGGGTGTGCTTTATATTCTGGATGAGCCTAGCATCGGGCTGCACCAAAGGGATAACGAACGGCTCATCAGAACACTGCTGCGCATGAGGGACCTGGGGAATACGCTGATCGTGGTCGAACATGATGAAGATACTATGTTCGCGGCGGATTACATCATCGACATCGGTCCAGGAGCAGGCGTGCATGGTGGAACTGTGGTCGCAAAGGGTACCGTAGAGGAGATTTTGCAGCACGAACGTTCGCTGACGGGGCAGTTTTTAAGCGGGCGCCGCTTCATCCCCGTGCCTAGTGAAAGAAGAAAGACTTCTGATCGATTCTTAACGATCCATGGTGCAGCGGAAAATAATTTGAAAAAGATTACTGTGCGCTTTCCGATCGGTGTTTTCACGTGCGTGACGGGTGTCTCTGGTTCTGGGAAGAGCACGTTAGTCAACGAGATTCTCTACAAGGTGTTGGCGTCTGAGTTAAATCGTGCACACGTGCGCCCAGGCAAACACTCAAAGGTCGATGGGCTAGAAAACCTCGACAAGGTCGTCGATATCGACCAATCACCGATCGGTCGCACGCCACGATCAAACCCTGCGACTTACACTGGTGTGTTTGACGAGATTCGCGATGTGTTTTCTGCAACCAATGAGGCGAAAGTCCGCGGTTATAAAAAGGGCAGGTTTAGCTTCAATATCCGTGGCGGACGCTGCGAGGCTTGCAAAGGTGACGGGATCATCAAGATCGAGATGCACTTTTTGCCTGATGTGTACGTGCCATGTGAAGTCTGCAAAGGCAAAAGGTATAACCGGGAAACGTTAGAGGTTCACTATAAAGGTAAATCGATCGCTGATGTTTTAGATATGACGATCGACGATGCGCTGGCGTTTTTCGAAAATGTTCCGCGCATCGAGCGCAAGCTGCGAACACTTGCCGATGTGGGCCTCGGCTATATGCGCTTAGGACAGCCTGCGACGACGCTCTCAGGTGGCGAAGCGCAGCGCGTAAAGCTTGCCTCAGAGCTTCATAGGCGCAGTTCTGGACGGACGATGTATATTCTCGATGAGCCTACGACAGGACTTCATGTGGCAGACATCGAAAAGCTGTTAGTGGTGCTGCAACGCCTAGTCGACGCTGGTGACACAGTCGTCGTGATTGAGCATAATTTGGACGTGATCAAGACGGCTGATTATCTGATCGACCTTGGACCAGAAGGTGGGGACTTGGGAGGTCAGGTTGTAGCGATGGGTACGCCTGAGCAAATTGCTGAGGAACAAGGCTCTTATACAGGGCAATTTTTAAAGCCTGTTTTAGAGCGTGACGGCAGGCGCAGCAAGCAGCAAAGTGCAGACGCCGTGTCAGTTTCATAGGCTGAAGTGAGGGGAAACGGGTGGACGAGTTGATTTCCGGGCTTCCGATGATCCGAGACATCATGCAAGTCATGCATTCGCGGATGGCGTTTTTTGATGCATTGCCGGATGAGCTTTGTGCTGTGTCCGAGGCACAATTAGATGATGGATGGCCGATCGGCGATCGCATATGGTATCGCTTTTTTGTCGGTAAGTCCAGTTACGTGTATGCGGCGTGCGCGCGTGGACAGGTCTCTGCAAGTGAACTGTACCTTTTGAAAATAGCCCTGCAGTCGCTGCGCACAGACCTATCTGGCCGTAGTGTACCTACTTGGCGAAAGAAGATCCAACTCGTTTTGCAGGCCCCAATCGAACCTTTTGCAGGACCGATTCGCATCGAAGATGAGATTGAAAGCATCGCAGTTCCATGGGCCTGGCCTATATTTGCTGTGGGTATTTGGCCGAGTGATGCGCGATCGGCTGCTCACATAACTGAAATTCAGAGCACATTTCGTTCCCTGACAGACATCGCAGATCTACGGCCGTACGTGGCAGCAGAAGCTTCAGCTATCATCGCTATCTTTTCGCCGCTGGAACCAGAGCGAGAACTCACTGAATCGATAGGCGAAGAAACCGCTCGTGCCTTGGTTGATGGTCTGGTGTCAGAAGCCTTCTGGGATGTTCGCGCCGTTTGGAGTCCAGTGTTAAGAAGCTTTCCGGAATTGCTGCAAACTTTAAAGAGGATGATTTACGTGGCGCATGCAGCGGAGGGTCTACGCGATGAGCAGCGGGTGCTGTCCATTCGCGGCCTTGGCGTATATGAGTTACTGTATGCGACAAAACCGCAGTTTCGTCAAGCGTTCGCAGATCACATCTTGCCTGCTTCGGCGATCGCAACTCTCGGTGCAGAGCTTGAGCAGACTGTCATGATGTTTGTCGAGTGCGATTTGAATATGAGTGAAACGGCCCGTCGCCTTTATCTCCATCGCAACAGCCTCCTATATCGGCTCGAGAGAATACGCGATCTTACGGGGTATGATATCAGACGGTTTGAAGACGCAGTCACAGTGTGGACTGCGCTGCTGCTTCGACGTATGTGACTTTTTTAACACTGATCGGCCCATTAAGCTATTTGCCTAAAGTTTACGTTCCATCTTTGTATACGTTGCCGTATAGAGCGTTTACGCCCTTTTCGTTATACTGTGGCTAGGGAAAAAACCGTCAAGAGTTAGAAAGGGGCATTTTTGTGGCTAACGTCTCTCTTCAACACGTATTTAAGAAGTACCCTGGGAAAGAGTCTGTAACCGCTGTAACCGATTTTACGCTCGATATTGAAGATAAGGAATTCGTTGTCTTAGTTGGTCCGTCTGGCTGTGGTAAATCTACCACGCTGCGCATGATCGCAGGGCTTGAAGAGATCTCCGAGGGTGACTTGTTCATCGGACCTAAGAGGATGAACGACGTTGCGCCGAAAGACCGAGACATCGCGATGGTGTTTCAAAACTATGCACTGTACCCTCACATGACCGTGTATCAAAATATGGCGTTCGGTTTGAAACTTCGCCATTTTCCAAAAGCCGAAATTGACAAGCGCGTACGCGATGCAGCGCAGATTCTCGATATCACACACTTATTGGCTAGAAAACCGAAGGCGCTGTCTGGTGGTCAGCGACAACGCGTAGCTTTGGGTCGCGCGATCGTTCGCGAACCACAAGCGTTCTTGATGGACGAGCCGCTTTCAAACCTCGATGCAAAGCTGCGCGTGCAGATGCGCTCTGAGATCAGCAAACTGCATAAGCGACTCCAAACGACATTCATCTATGTTACGCACGATCAGACCGAAGCTATGACGATGGGAGACCGGATCGTTGTCATGAAAGATGGCTTCGTTCAACAGGTCGCCACACCGCAGGAGATCTATAACTTCCCGGTCAACCTGTTTGTCGCTGGGTTTATCGGTTCGCCCTCCATGAACTTCCTAACGGGTCGTATCGAAGAGTCCGGTAATGAGATGCGCTTTGTCGCACCGAACGTTTCACTGTCTATTCCTGCGGGACGTTTTGACAGTATCCGCAAGGCTGGCGCAGTGAACAAGCCGGTCGTTCTTGGCATCCGGCCAGAGCATGCTCATGACGAGGCCATCTTTATGGAGACCTATCCAGGTGGCGTGTTTGAAGCGGCTGTCGACGTGGTGGAGCACATGGGTTCTGAGATGTACCTTTTAATGGATGTGGGCGGTCAAGCGTTGAATGCCCGCATCGTAGCTCGTTCTGATGTCAAAGTTGGTGATCGCGTGAAATTGGCGATCGACATGAGTAAGATCCATCTTTTTGACAAAGAAACAGAATTGGCGATAATGTAATCTAGGTTCGTTAAAACTGAGATAAGCAATGTAGCAGGAGAGAGGATCTCCTGCTACTTCTGCATTTTCACAGGGAGGTACTATGGACAAGTTTGTGACCGTGCAAGACTTGGTGGATGAGTTATCACTGGAGCTACTGATCGAGCAGTCGGATTTGTCGAGAATTGTCACGTCGTCAGAAATTAATCGGCCTGGGCTGGCTTTGGCGGGGTTTGTCATGCACTACCCTGCCGAGAGAGTGCAAGTGTTGGGCAGAACAGAAATCGCGTATCTCAATTCTCTCAATGAGGATGAGATGAAGTCTGCGGTTATGCGATTGTGCTCGTTTGCACAAACGCCTTGTATCGTGGTCACGCGTGGTATGGAGTTGCCGCCGCTGCTCTACACTACGGCAGAATCGGTCGGCATCCCGCTTTTAAAAACGCTTTCCTCCACACCGAAATTTATCGGGCAATTGACGACT
Source organism: Bacillota bacterium (assembly GCA_021821025.1). Taxonomy (GTDB): domain Bacteria; phylum Bacillota; class Bacilli; order Alicyclobacillales; family SLC66; genus JAKACY01. The sequence goes on from JAKACY010000011.1 coordinate 17,135, forward strand.
TTCTTAGAGATCAGGCTTGCCCCTGAAACGTTGGTACACGGCGTACTCGTCGACGTGTACGGAATAGGGATTCTCATGACAGGGTCGAGTGGAATTGGTAAGAGTGAGACTGCGCTAGAACTTTTAAAGCGCGGACATCGCATGGTTGCTGATGACGCAGTGGAGATTCGGCGCATCTCAGAGGATACGCTAGTCGGCACTGCGCCGCCTCTGCTGCAGCACCTGCTTGAGATTCGCGGACTAGGTGTGTTAAATGCGATGACGCTGTTCGGCGCCGGCGCAATTCGTACGCATAAACGCATTGAGATGATCATTGAACTAGAAGCTTGGCAAGATGATCGGGCTTATGACCGCCTTGGACTTGATGAGGCAAAGCACAGCATTCTCGATGTGGAGCTGACCAGCCTCACTGTCCCGGTGCGCCCTGGCCGAAACTTGGCCATCATCATCGAAGTGGCAGCCATGAATCAGCGCCTCAAACGGATGGGCTATCATGCGGCGAGGGAACTTTCCGAAAAATTGATGTCATCTATGGAAGATTGATGTTAATCGAAGGAGGTATGGTATGAGGCGACTGCAGGTTTTGCGGCCACCGCGCAAGGGCGTCAACCCGCTCTACGACGTGTATCAAACCGTGCCATTCTTTCGAGTCTTGTGGGTTGTGTGCGTCAACATCATCGCACGAGTATGCCCCAGTGTTCGTTTAAAGAACTTTATGTACCGCCACTTCCTAGGGATGAAAGTTGGGCGCCACACTGCGGTGGCGCTTTTCGTCATGATGGATGCCTTACATCCTGAGTGGATTACGATCGGGGAAAACTGTATCATCGGCTTTCAGAGTACCATTCTCACGCATGAGTACTTGATCGACGAATACCGCTTTGGGCCAGTCGTAATTGAAGACGATGTAATGATCGGAGCGAATACCACGGTGCTTGCGGGTGTTAGGATCGGTTGTGGCGCGGTGATCGGAGCCGGGTCTGTGGTCGCGGGGGACATTCCGCCACATACGTTCGCAGCTGGATCGCCTGCTAGAGTACTGGGGCCTGTTGCACATCGGAATTGACAGCATTTTTGTACAGTGTTAGGATGAATGTACGGAAACACTTTAGTGTGGTAGCATACTAAAGCATAGGGATGAGGTTTTATGATGGGGTTGCGCAGATATCTGGCGAGACCGGATGGAACGAATGATTTTGTACTTTCAGACATGGATCACCGCGAATACATCAAAGAGGCGATTCAAGAGACATTTGCAAAATGGGGCTACCGTTTGCTTGAAACACCCCTTTTAGAGTATACGGCCACTTTTACCAAAGGGGTTCATCGGGGTGAAGAAGAGCAGTTATATAGAATGTTTGATGCCAGTGGCAGAACACTGTCGCTTCGCCCCGAAATGACCACGCCTGTCGCGCGCATCGTCGCATCGACGCTTACGTCTCTCGCTTTTCCGTTGCGGCTTTGTTATGTGGCAAAAACATATCGTCAACAAGATGGCCGGACACGGTCTTCTATCGAAATGACGCAGGCCGGTATCGAACTCATCGGGGATCGGACGCTTGATGCGGATGCAGAAGTGATCGCTGTGATGGCAAACTGCCTTCAGACCCTTGGCGTAAACGAATTTCGCTTGGCAATTGGTCATATGGGTTACGTGCAAGCCATGTTAGGAGCCGTACCAGAGGATGACAGAGACGTTTTGCGAGAAGCGCTCATCGATAAGGATCTGGTGCGCTTTAGCCGCACGCTTCAGGACATTAAAGCATCGCTACCCGAATGGGTCTATGAAGCACTGAACGCATTGCCTCATACGCGCGGTCAGCGTGAGGCTATCGAACGTGCACAAAGTCATGCGGTTGATGCTGACTCACTGCGTGCTTGTGAGGAGCTTTTAGAACTTTGGTCGACGCTTGAGGCGCATGGTGTGGCTGAATACATCCATATAGACTTGGGGCTGTATTTGAATTACGAGTATTACACAGGTGTCGTCATCGAGGGGTACGCCGATTCCTTAGGACAACCCATCTGCTTTGGCGGACGCTATGATCGACTGCTCGAGGAGTTTGGCCGGCAGGCGTCGGCGACTGGCTGTGTGCTTCACTTAGAGCGACTGATGGAAATCGTGCAAAAGAAACCAACGGATCGCAAGCTCGTCACAATTTGGTATGAACGTTCGATGCGGGAAACGGCGTTATCTTTTAGTAGGTTTTTGAGAAACTTAGGATATAATGCCGCGTCGTCACAGCTCGTGGTCATGGACCAGCGGCATATTGAGGATGAAGAGACTTCGATAGAAGAGACTTGCATATTTGATGAGTCAGGCGAGTTTCGCGCAAATGGATCGAAATTGCTGTCATTATATCAAGACTTTATAGGCAGTCTCGACCAATTCTAGATGGTAGGAAGGGGTGACGCTCGTGTTGACGATTGCGTTAGCAAAAGGTCGTGTACTATCGCCTACTCTAAAGTTACTGAGCGATGCGGGCTTTGCACCCTCGGAAGATGCATTAAAGACTCGGCGGCTGATATTCCCTGATGTAAAAGAAGATGTACGCTATCTGCTCGCAAAACCAGTCGATGTTCCAACGTACGTCGAACATGGTGCGGCTGATATCGGTATCGTGGGTAAAGATGTGCTGTATGAAGCACAGGCAGATGTTCATGAGTTGATCGATTTGCAGTATGGCGTGTGTCGCTTGGTGGTCGCTGGATTTAAGGGGACAGACGTACAGAGTGTGCGCAAGGTCGCGACTAAGTACCCGCATTTTGCCAAAGAGTACTTTGGCGGATTAGGTAGGCAGATCGAAATCATTGATTTAAATGGCAGCGTGGAGTTAGCGCCGCTGATCGGGTTATCGGACTGTATTGTCGATGTGGTAGAGACGGGTCAAACGTTGAAGGAAAATGGTCTTATGCCTTTAGCCGAGGTTGCGCAAGTATCCACGCGGCTCGTTGTGAATCGTCGAAGCTACCAATTACGCGCTGCTGAAGTCGATGCTGTGGTCAAAAGTGTGCAGAGCGCGCTCACGAAAGGAGCTTTGGCTTGATCGCGATCATCGATTATGGCGTAGGCAATTTGCGCAGCGTGCAAAAAGCGCTTGAAAAGGTCGGGCGAGATGCGCGCATTACGGCATCGCCGCAGGAGTTGCGGTCTGCGGATGGAGTTATCTTGCCGGGCGTAGGTGCGTTTGGTGATGGCATGAGGAGCCTCTTGGCACTAGGGTTTGTCGATGCGCTTCAAGCATACGTTGCCGGAGGCAAGCCCTTATTAGGGATATGCCTTGGTATGCAACTTCTCTTTTCGAGCAGTGACGAACATGGATTCCACAAGGGTCTCGACTTGATGCCAGGGCATGTCCGTAAGATGCAAGGTGAATTCAAGATCCCGCAGGTCGGATGGAACCAGTTGCAGCCACAACAGTCGCATCCTTTAATCGATGGCATAACGGCTGGGGAATACGCCTATTTTGTACACAGCTATTACGTCGATCCGGTGGATCCGAAAGTTGTGATCGCGAAGGCGAACTATCACATCGATGTGCCTGCGATTGTCGCGTATGATCACATTTATGGCATGCAATTTCATCCGGAAAAAAGTTCTGCTACTGGACTTCGACTTTTGGACAATTTTGCTTCATTGTGCGAACGGGAGGCGACGGCGACGTGTTGATCTTTCCTGCAATTGACTTGTTTCAAGGTAAGGCTGTGCGGTTGCGCCAGGGCGATTATGATCAGCAGACAATCTATGGTGATCCGCTTGAGATCGCGCTCCGCTATCGGGAAGCTGGTGCAACGCATGTACACCTGGTAGATTTGGATGCTGCGCGCAGCGGTCAAGCGCACTCAGATACGCGCCGGATCGTCGGTGCGATTCTTGAAGAGACGGGATTGAAACTCCAAATTGGCGGCGGCATTCGAACAAGACAAAATATCGAAAGTTGGTTGGACGCGGGTGTGTGGCGTTGTGTGCTTGGCACGGCGGCGGTGAAAAACCCGGAGTTTGCCTGCGAGATGGTTCAGATGTTTGGCTTACAAGTTACGGTAGGGATCGACGCAAAAGACGGCTTTGTGGCGACGCAAGGCTGGGTAGAAACGCAAGATATCACTGCGCAAGAATTTGCCTCGAAAATGGCGGCGTGCGGCCTGCAAGAGTGCATCTATACTGATATCGGTAAAGACGGCATGTTGACAGGGGCGAATATTGAGGCATCCATAGAGTTGGCGAAGGTATCAGGTCTTTCTGTCATCGTTTCTGGTGGTGTGCGGGATTTGGAGGATGTTCGCAAGATTGCGGCACTGCACAGCGATGGTCTCGGCGGTCTCATCGCAGGCAAGTCCCTCTATGAAGGCACGCTCGACCTGCGTGAAGCGCTTCTTACGGCAGAAAAGTTGGATGGTTTGCATAGAGTGGTGGATCGATGATTACAAAGCGTATTATCCCCTGTTTTGACGTACGCGAAGGAAGAGTTGTGAAATTTCAATCATTTTTTGGCAACGAGCGCGACGCCGGCGATCCTGTGGCCTTGGCGAAACAGTATGATGAACAAGGTGCCGATGAACTGGTTTTACTGGATATTTCTGCGACAAATGAGGGTCGAGGGATCCTTTTGGATATCGTTCAGCAAACAGCAGAACAGGTATTTATTCCGTTTACTGTGGGTGGCGGCTTGGCGAGCGTGGATGATGTCCGTGAAGTGCTGAAGGCTGGCGCGGATAAGGTGTCGCTCAATTCCGCCGCAGTGCGTAATCCCCAGTTGATTACCGATGTGTCGAGGCGCTTTGGCAATCAGTGTGTCGTCGTAGCGATCGATGCTCGCTTTCGCCCGGGAGAAGGCGACTGGGAGGTTCTCATCAGCGGGGGGCGCGTTAAGACCGGTTTGTCTGCAGTAGAATGGGCTAAGCGTGCTGAAGAATTAGGGGCGGGGGAGATCCTGCTAACAAGCTTCGATCAAGATGGGCAGAGAGATGGGTATGATTTGGACCTTACTTCATCAGTCTCGGAAAATGTGCAAATTCCCGTTATCGCATCCGGCGGGGCGGGGAAAAAGCAACATTTTTATGACGTTTTAACAAAGGGCAAGGCGGATGCAGCCCTGGCAGCGAGCGTCTTTCACTTTGCTGAAACTTCCATATCAGAAGTAAAAACATATTTGCGCGAAAAAGGAGTGGCGATTCGTGGGTATTGATAACATGCCAAGTGATAAGTTGCAAAGTGATAAGTTGCAGATTGACATGAAGTCGCTAAAGTTTGACGGCCTTGGGTTGGTTCCCGCCATCGTTCAGGATGCGACGACGCGTGAGGTACTGACTCTGGCGTATATGAATGAAGAATCGCTCAGTCGTACATTGCAAACAGGTGAAACTTGGTTTTACAGCCGCTCGCGACATACATTATGGCACAAAGGGGAAACTTCAGGAAATGTTCAACAAGTTGTTTCGATATCCCCAGATTGCGACAGTGACGCACTCTTGATCCGGGTTATCCCCGCTGGCCCAGCCTGTCATACTGGGGCGATATCGTGCTTTGATCAAGAAGGCGCTTCAGGTGTTTCTGATGCAAACAGCTTCATCCTAAATCAATTGGAGGCCCGCGTCGCACAGCGCTATCAGCAAAGGCCGGAAGGCGCGTATACCACGTACTTATTTGAAAAAGGAATCGACAAAATCCTGAAAAAGGTTGGAGAAGAGACCGCGGAAGTGATCATCGCGGCGAAAAATCGCAGCAAAGATGAGGTTCGTTATGAAGTTGCGGATCTATTCTACCATCTTTTAGTGATGCTAAAAGAACAAGATTTACCGCTGTCGGAAGTGTTCACAGAGCTATCAAAGCGTTATGAACACAAGGAAGGTAAATAAATCCTTTACTTGCGTGTTTTGTCATACTTAGCATGTAAATCCTTTGAGCCCGTGCCAAGCGGGCTTTTTCTTGTGCCGTTGGATAAATCTTATATCGCACAAAGCTATTTTTATGTGATATTATGTGAACTATGTTCTCATTGAGGTGATCATTTTTGGAATCCATGTTACAAGTATCGCAACTTCGGACAAGCTTCAAAACGGCACAAGGGTACTTGCCTGCGATCGATGATGTCTCTTTTTACATCGAAAAAGGCGAGACGCTCGGTATCGTGGGCGAATCTGGGTGCGGAAAGAGTGTTACTTCACTATCGATCATGCAACTGCTGACTACAAACGGCAGAATTGAAAAAGGCTCTATTCAGTTTGAAGGCCGTGAGTTAGTCGGCCTTAGTGAGCAAGAATTGCGCAAGCTCCGCGGTAATGACATTGCGATGATCTTTCAGGAGCCAATGACATCACTGAACCCTGTTCATAAAATCGGTCATCAAATCGGCGAATCTTTGCGCATTCACACGGGTGTTAGTCCGCGAAATGCCAAGGCCAAAGCTATCGAACTTTTGCAACAAGTCGGGATCCCACGCGCTAATGAGATTGTTGACGAGTACCCACACCGACTGTCCGGTGGTATGCGCCAAAGGGTCATGATTGCGATGGCGATGGCCTGCAATCCAAAGCTTTTAATCGCAGACGAACCGACTACTGCGCTTGACGTGACCATTCAGGCGCAAATTCTTGACCTGATGCGGCAACTCAAGAAGGATCGCGACATGTCGATCATGCTGATCACGCACGACTTGGGTGTCGTTGCGGAGATGTGCGACAGGGTGGTCGTGATGTACGCGGGCAAGGTTGTGGAGCAAGGAGATGTCAGAGATATCTTTCGTAACCCGACGCACCCTTATACGATCGGCCTTTTAAATTCGATTCCGAAGCTAGACGGCAGGCAGGAACGCCTTTCATCGATCCCTGGCACCGTACCAAGCATCGAAATGATGCCTGCCGGTTGTCGCTTCGCCGCTCGCTGTGAATTTGCCACGAGCCGCTGTGTCGAGCAGGAACCTTCGCTGATTCCCGTGGAGGGTGGCCATCATGCCCGATGCTGGTTGGCTGAGAAAGAGAAGGTGTCAGTATGAGCGATAACACTGCATTACTTTCTGTTCGCGATTTGCAAAAATATTTCCCGATCAAAAGGGGTCTGATGCAAAGCACTAAAGGATATGTCCGCGCAGTGGATGGGGTAAGCTTCGACGTATCCCCTGGGGAAACGTTTGGGCTTGTCGGCGAGAGCGGTTGCGGCAAGTCGACGACGGGTCGCAGTATTTTGCGTTTGATCGAGCCAACGGGGGGTCAGGTGTTTTTTGGCGGGAAGGATATTCGCAAACTGGGGCGTTCAAGCATGCGCAAGATGCGCCAGGAGATGCAGATCGTATTTCAAGACCCATATGGATCGCTTAACCCTAGGTACACGATCAAGCAAACGCTCGAGGAGCCACTGATCATTCATGGTATGGAGCGATCATCGGCCGCGCGCACGAAAAAGATCGCCGAGCTCTTAGAGACCGTTGGGCTGTCGCCTAGCCGTATGAACCGTTATCCGCATGAATTTTCTGGTGGCCAGAGACAGCGCATCGGGATCGCGCGAGCACTTGCGGTCAACCCAAAGCTGATCATCGCGGACGAGCCCGTATCTGCTCTAGACGTATCCGTGCAGTCGCAGGTGCTTAACCTTTTAGATGATCTGCAAAAACAGTTGAATCTCGCGTATGTGTTTATTGCGCATGATCTTTCGGTTGTTAAGCACATCAGTGACCGTATCGGCGTGATGTATTTGGGGAAAATCGTGGAGTTAAGCGATGCCGATGATCTCTATGCAGAGCCCCTGCATCCGTATTCACAGGCGCTTTTATCGGCCGTGCCCATCCCTGATCCCGATGCAAAACGTGAACGGATCATCTTGCAAGGTGATCTGCCAAGCCCGGCCAATCCGCCGACTGGTTGCCCATTTCATCCGCGTTGTAAGGATGCGATGGACATATGCAAGACCGTCACTCCGCAGTGGAAAGAAGTTCGACCTGGCCATCATGTGGCGTGCCATTTGTATCACTGATTGAGAAAGGAGGTAATCTCGATGTCTGAAATCACACTAGAGACCGCGAATGGCTTAAAACAAACGCTGGCCTATCCGCAGAAAAAGATGCCGAACCGATTTGTTCGCCTCTTAAAGGCCTATCCGCTCGTGTTCGTGGGTGGGATCATGGTTCTTGCACTCATCTTTATCGCTGTATTTGCTAAGCAGTTGGCACCTTACAATCCGAACTATCAGTTTCCAAATGGGCTTGCGCTAAGTGGTGCTCCGCTCGCCCCGAATCATCAGTTTATCATGGGCACAGATGACCTGGGTCGCGATATCTTCAGCCGTGTGCTCTACGGTGCGCAGGTGTCTCTCGAGGTTGGAGTGTTCTCGAGCCTGATCAGCCTTTTCATCGGAACGACGCTTGGCATCGTATCCGGTTACTTCGGAAAATGGGTTGACAGCATCATCATGCGTATTACCGATATTATGTTAGCGTTCCCTTATATTCTTTTTGTTGTCGCCTTAGTCGCAGTGCTTGGTCAATCAGTGACGAACTTGTTTATAGCGATCGGCGTGCTAGGCTGGGCCGTGACCGCACGCGTTGTACGCGGTCAGGTGTTGTCTGTCAAAGAGTTTGAGTATGTTCAAGCGGCGCGGGCGATGGGCGCGCCTACTTGGCGTATTCTCTTTAAGATCATTTTCCCCAATATCGGCGCACCTGTTATCGTATTGACGACCCTAGCGATAGGGAATAACATGCTGCTAGAGTCGACGCTGAGCTTCTTGGGGATTGGCGTCGCGCCGCCTCAAGCGAGTTGGGGCAATATGCTAGCGGAGGGGCAACAGGTTTTTCAATATGCGCCTTGGCTGTTATACTATCCTGGGCTTGCCTTACTCTTGGCAGTGCTCGGGTTCAACCTCCTAGGGGATGGACTGCGCGAGCTGTTTAACCCGCGGCGAGTCCGTTAATCTGTTTCCTGGAGTCCATATGTCTATATGAATTTTACGGCCGCTGTTCAGCCATGGGTTAAGGCTACTATGTCAACCCGAATATGGCCGATCCGCTACAAGCGATTTGGGTCAGAAAACATCAAGGATTCATGGCGTGACTGTTTTTATTTCATTCAAGGAGGTGGCAATCGTGGCATCATATATCGTCAGGCGTTTGGGTGGGGCTGTGATCGTGTTGTTTGGCATCACCGTGATCACCTTTATCCTGGCATATGCAGTGCCTGCTGATCCGGCGCGTCTGATCTTAGGTATGAAGGCATCGCAGGCTCAGGTAGTTGCTTTGCGTCATCAGTTGGGTCTGGATCAACCGCTCATCGTTCAATACTGGCATTATCTCATCAACGTACTTCATGGAAACTTGGGCAAGTCTTATACGTTGGATCTTCCTGTCACAACGCTGATCGGTCAGCGCGTGCTTCTGACGGCGCAATTGGCGCTCGCGGCGTGGCTGTTTGAACTCGCGATTGGGATACCGATTGGCATTATATCGGCGCTTAAGGACCGCAAGTTAACGGACCATATCGTGAACATCGTCGCCTTGATCGGTATTTCACTCCCGGTATTTTTCGTTGGGTTAGAGCTGATGTACTGGGTGGCCTTTAAGGCAGGTCTCTTCCCGGTGGGTGGAACTGGGGGACTCGCCTATATCATTCTGCCTGGCTTGACATATGGGATTACAGGGGCGGCATATTACTCGCGGTTGCTTAAATCATCGATGATCGATGTGTTGCAGCAGGATTATATTCGCACAGCCAAAGCAAAAGGGGCTAGCGCTTCGCGTGTTGTATTTGGCCACGCGCTTCGCAACGCGATCATTCCCGTTGTCACGTACGGTGCAACAGATATCGCGGCACTGTTCGGCGGCGTGGTCGTCATCGAGGATGTTTTTAGTTATGCAGGGATTGGGCAGATGGCGGTTCAAGCCATCAATACATCCGACATTCCTGTGATCATGGGCACGGTATTGTTCGCGGCAGTATTTGTCGTGCTGTTCAACATCCTCGTCGACTTGCTGTACGGTTTAATCGATCCGCGGATCAGCTATTAATGGAACTCACTTAAAAGGGCGCAGGCTACTTTAGATAGCCTG
>JAKACY010000165.1 GCA_021821025.1 Bacillota bacterium
CGGTTGGGACTTGGGTTGAAAATATCCCTGCGGCGTCGCAACAATTGAATACCCTCTTGCCCTTAGCAAGGCGATATCTTTCACTATGACTTGCCTCGTCACACCAAACTCTTTTGCTAGATCGGAACCCGTCAGCGGTTCTTCGCTTACTTGGAGCATGTGCATCAATACTTCTTTGCGATCCATGATCATTCCTCCAACTACAAAACGATCAGTTCTTTTGGGAAGTGCGTCAACACCAGTTTACCGCTATCAGTCACGACCACATCGTCCTCTATTCTCACGCCGAATTTGCCCGGCAAATAAATCCCGGGTTCTACAGTGAAAACCATCCCTGGCCTCAACACGACATCATGGTTTCCACCGATGCTCGGAAACTCATGAACATCAAGCCCTAAGCCGTGCCCAGTTCGATGCGTAAAATACTCGCCAAACCCTTGCGCCTCAATGACGCTGCGTGCAGCCTTATCTACAATGGCCGAGTGAACTCCTGCAGAGACAGCCGCAAGCCCAGCACGCTGTGCCGCCAACACGACGTCATACACCTTCAAAGCCTCTTGACCTGGATCGCCCAAAGAGAGCGTGCGAGTGGTATCTGCGGCATACCCACCCACGATGGCCCCATAATCCAAGACTAACAATTCGCCCTCTGCGAGCCTCTTTTCCGTCGGTTGCCCATGTGGCAGTGCCCCGCGATATCCCGAAGCAACGATCGTACCAAAAGGCGCCCCCTCGGACCCAAGCTTACGCATCTGATACTCTAGTTCAGATGCCACTTCAAGCTCCGTCATGCCAACCCGAATCCGTGACACGAGCGCATCAAGAGCACGATCGACGATATTAGCGGCCTTCGCAATCGAGGCAATCTCATCCTCATCCTTGTACAGACGAAGAGCCATCACAGTTTGATCGCACGCGGCAAACGTTTGAAACAGCCCCGTCTCCCGAAGAAAGCCTTGTTCAAACACTCTCATATTGCCTGTCTCGATGCCTACCGACGATGTTGGCGTGATGCCTAAACTATTTACAAATTCTCGTACAGCAGCAGCAGGACCACCTTGATCCATGTAAGTCCACACATTATCCCAAAGCGCTCGATCCACACTATCCGCTTCTAGGCTTGGCAGCAGTAGGGCACGCTTGCCATCCGCATCAAACCCGACTAGTGTCAGGCGCTCACTGGGATGCACAGCCTGACCGGTCAGGTACAAGAAGCTAGCGCCGGGTGCCAAAACAATATGTGTCAACCCATCTTTTTTCATCTGCGCAGATAACCTTGCGATCCGCTCTTGCATAGTTTATCCGTCCCTCGTTACTCTTTAAGCCCTCTTTTGAATCATAACTTTAATCGACTGGCCTGCAAAGATCCCAACTAGCGTTAGGTTGCCTGAGGGAGGTGTCGCCATCGATAATTTACCTTTTGTAATCGTAAGGGTGCTAGGTCCCACGACATGCCACGTCACAAAACGGGTGACATTCATTACCTTTCCATCATCATACACCGCATGCACAACAGGAAGCACCAAGGGCTCCTTGACGCGACTGAACCAAGTCATCACGTTAGGTTCAGCCTTTAGTACACGCAGTCCAATGACCGTGAGATTCAAAGTTGCATCAAGTCCGAATGCCGACGCTGAAATCGCGATCGACCCAGGCTCAGAAAACGTCGCCGCATCACCTTTTAACACGACGCCGTGAGTAGCCGTCCAAGAAGCGTCTTGGGAGACATCCTCATTGCTGCGTCCGATAAGCATATGCGCTGACAACGGCAAAGTTTGGCCTTGATATACTGTCAACCCTTGCAGTGGTCGCGAAATCGTCAAGGTATCACCAGATTGCTGATCCAAAACATCAAACGTAGCGTTACCCTTCTGATTAATAGCCATGTTGACCACGTCTATCCCCAGAGGTGTGCCGCGAAATGTATCATTGTTCGGTTTGCTATGTGCTGTGAACTGATTGTTGCCCTGCGCACTGGGGTATGTGTCATCGTAAGTGTCGACACTATCAGTCGGCTGTGTCAAATCTGATGTGTTGCCCGCCTCTACGACTTGCAGATCATACCTCCCCGTCTTATTCTGGCTAGGCGTATTAAGCACGTTATTTACCCAGTCACTGCTCACCGGGTTTGCCTGCAAACCGTCAACATGCCAGATCAGGATTCCTGTCTCAGGCAACCCATTATCATAACTGATGTGCTGCACGTTGTCGATCAGGAAATAGTCAGATTGAGAACCTTTTGGCACAAGCTCGTAAACGACGGGCGCATCTTCGATCGGAGGCAACACTAACCCAGTCACGCTGCGAGAAATCAAAATCGGTTTCACCCATCCTAGAAAGATGCGGGAAAACGGATCCAGTTCTGCCGGAGAGCTACCTTGCGGCGTTCCATTCCAGTTACCTTGCGCCATGATGGACCACGGCCCATCACCTTGGCCTGCCCGACTAGATGAAGAAGTATCATAAAGGTCATCTAGGCCAAGGAGATGCCCAAATTCATGCGCCAAAACACCTAGTGTCGAAGGGACCCCAGACTGATCATCGAGTTCTGGCACTACGTCGTAGTTCATAACCTGTGCCGTGGTGTCTTTTGTCCCTGAGTGGGAAGCAACAGGAACCATCATAGGCGTTTGCAACGTGTTTTCTACTGGCCAAATGAGTGATGCGTTGTTCGAATCCACATCAGCGCCATATCCGCTAAAGACGATCGCAAGATAAGGAATCTGACCATGGTAAACATATGGCGCAAAGTCAAAGTGATCCGTCACCAACCGTGAGATCACGTCATGCACTAAACCATCTGTATTATGTGGGTATCCGCTTCCGGAACCGTTATCTTTTCCAGCATAGTAAGACTCGGTATGCGGCAGGGCAAGAAAATGCGTAGGATGCGTTGGATCACCTACCACATCACCAGTCAGTCGAAAATCCCCATACGAAACTGTGCGGTAGTAGTTGGCAACAGAGTTGCGCAAGCCAAAATATAGCTGTTGATACACCGAGATGGGCTGTGTGGCCGGTTTGTCCTTAAAGGATACGCAAACTACTAGAAGCTTGGATTCTGCCGTTACTGGTGCGCTTGGCAGATACGGAGTGATGGGGTGTGTTGGCGCAGACAATGCCTCGGAGTTCAGCAATGGCCGTTTATCAGGCAGTGAGCTGTGCAAGGCGCGTCCATCCAAGGATGCTGCAGCCGCATGCCCAGCGGCTACAGGGGAGCCTGTGACGTATTTTGGCAAGACAGACACGGCTTGTAAAAGTGCAACTACGCTGCACAAAGTGAGTATAAATACCTTCCCAAGCCCTCGCAAAAAAGATCACCTTCCCCGTATATGAAACAATCATACATGGGGAAGGTATCTACTGACAATGCCTAGCGTGAAACGTAATACATTGTCATAGAACGGGAGAAATCTTCACCTGAACCGCCTGGAAAGAACAGTTCTTTCCAAAGGGAACGTGCGGCACTCTCTCCAATCAAGTAAAAACTCTCCTGCAACAATTTCACACCCTGATCCTCGCCAATGTCGACAAGGCGTGCACAATAATCAGCCATACTTCCATGGAGCTGGCTTAGTTCTCGACAAACCCCAGCATTTTTGATCGTAGCGTGCACCTTGCGCGCGTTTCTCACGATGTGCGAGTCGTGTTGTAACAACTGTTCCACCATCACAGCATCATAAGAAAGAACTTCATCTATACGAAAAGAAGAAAACGCTGTTTGAAAAGCAGGCCATCGGCTCTCCACTACTTTCCGACTGAAGCCCGTGTAAAAAACAACCTTCGTTAAAACCTCAAAAAACTGATCGTCGGATCCCGTCCACTTCATGCGCTGCGTCATGGTCACACCCGCCCTCTCCGCCTTTTGTCATACAAGATGAGTTTAGGTCAGTCAGGCTTTATGCACCATGCCGTGTAGAGTACTTTTGCATAGTCTTGGCAGAATATACGTAAACGAAACCGGTGCTCTTACTGCCTCCTTTGCGTTTTGTTGAAAGCGCTAACACGAAGCGGCCGCTTAATACCTCGGCGCGGGCGTCTACGCCTCAACGCAACGACTACTGCGGTGATCGCTAACAAGATGGCGACAACGATCGTGGGCCCCATCGTTTGCGATTCATACGCAGGTTCAAATGTAATGGTAGACGGAGTATGACCATCGATTGTGATAAACTCACCATCTGCAGCAAACGTGGTAGAGTTTCCGGGTATGGCAATCGACTGATACGCACTATAAAAGCGCAGGTACCCACTTGCTGGATCAATGCCCCCATAGCGCCAATCACCCATGATATCTTGACCGATCGTGACCTCGCGCAAAAAAGGATTCGCTGGTTGAAAGGGATTAATCGAAATAAAAGCCCACATGACAAACATGCCAATAGCCGCAATCCACAGCACACCCGCTGAGGGCATAGACACACGCAACTTGGTTAGCCGTCTCAAGGGCTTTATGCTGAAGACGTGTATCCGTTTTGATCGCAAACGCCTCACGGTCTCGCCTCCTGCCTTTAAGACAGGTATATGATCAGGCGAGTCCGATTATCCCTTGTACAAAAGAGGCATGTCATCGCGTCTGCGCACCCAAAGACATCATTCGTCGGCCGACACCATTGCTGCTAACCTTTCCACAGCCTGATCTCCGTCGGTCCCATTCGCCCGCAACGTCACGATCGCTCCACGCGGAATGACGAGAGACATCACACCCATGATGCTCTTTGCGTTCACCGATTTGCCATCTTTTTCAAGAAATACATCGCTCGTAAACTTGTTGGCCTCTTGTACAAACAAAGCTGCGGGACGTGCTTGCAATCCCATCCGGAGATTAACCGTCACTGTGCGTTCTGCCATAAGTCATCTTACCTCCTATGTGTAAAGTGCTCCAATTCTATGCAACGCGGCGCCTGATTCATCTACGCCACACGTTTTTATCACATTATACCAAAATGAGTTCTCTCATGCTATGACTGCTCTGCAATCCCACGATCTGCACGAATTTTCTGGGCAAGTTCATCTAATTTGTGCAAGCGATGATTCAGACCTGACTTGCTCACCTGATCGGGCAAGACATCGCACAATTCCTGAAGCGTGATGTCTGGGTACTTCAGGCGCGCCTGCGCAACTACTCGAAGTTTAGGCGGCAAGTGCTCAAAACCGAGGAATCGCTCAAGAAACTTGATATTTTCAATCTGTCGAACCGCTGCGAGAATCGTCTTGTTGAGGTTTGCTGTCTCACAGTTGACTAACCGGTTGACCTGATTGCGCATGCCTTTTACGATCCGTACATCTTCGAAGTGCAGCAAGGCCTGATGAGCTCCGATGAGTCCCAGAAACTCAATGATCTTTTCGCCCTCTTTAATATACACAACGAACCCTTTTTTGCGATCGATCAGCTTGCCATTAAGGTTAAGTTCATCAAAAAGATGGAGTAACGCTTTTGCGCTCTCTTGCGATTTTACGAATATCTCCAAATGATAAGATGTGCTATCCGGGTCATTCACCGAACCGCTCGCTAAAAATGCGCCACGAAGATATGCTTTCTTACAACATGCCTGATGAAGAATCTGCTCCGGGATGCCTTGGCGCATCCCAAGGTCATCTTGTGAAACGTGAAGATGATCTAAAAAAACCTCAACGTCTCTTCGCATGCGAACCATGTAGACGTTATTTTTCCTTAATCTCATCTTCTTTTGTACAAGCACTTCGAGTGGATACGTGTGGCGCTTTTTCATCAACGTGTAGATGCGTCGCGCGATGGCGGCATTTTCCGTCGCGGCATCTAGCCATAT
>JAKACY010000166.1 GCA_021821025.1 Bacillota bacterium
GCTTGAAGCGATTCCAACTTCTCGCACTGAGCTATCGCCATTTGCTCCGCGGATCATTTCGATGCGCATCAGCCCTGATAAGATCCGCGAAGTGATCGGGCCGGGCGGTCGCGTAATCAATAAGATCATCGAGGACACGGGAGTCAAGATCGATATCGAGCAAGATGGGCGCGTGTTCATTTCGACCACCAATGCCGAAGCGGGCTATCGCGCGAAGGATATCATTGAAGGTATCGTACGGGATGTTGAAGTAGGGCAAACGTATGATGGCAAAGTGATGCGCGTCGAGAAGTATGGGGCATTTGTCGAGATTCTGCCTGGAAAAGAAGGGCTTGTTCACGTGTCGCAACTCGCAGCAGGCCGCGTGAATAAGACGGAAGACGTCGTGAAAGTTGGCGATGCGCTGCGCGTAAAAGTGACGGAGATTGATGCTCAAGGCCGCGTCAACTTGTCGCATCGCGAGGTTTTGCGCGATCAGGGAGTGCCGATCATCGATCTTCCATCACGTCCCGAAGGCACTGATCGTCCGCGTCCTTCTGGTGATCGTGGCAGGAGTTCTGGCGGCCCTGGAGGGACACGGGATCGCGGGGAACGCCGTGAGGTGTCCACCCCACGCCAATAGACGATCCGTATTGAAGTGAGGCCGTTCTTCTAATTAGCATGCATAAGTAAGGGGCAGCCATCGGCTGTCTCTTTGTATTCTCGGTGTTATTACCCAGTTCGGTCGCATAATCTTGTCCCAAGGTGATGTTTTTGCAGATGATGGCGCAAGATAAGCGAGTAGTTTAGCCGAGATGATATGGACTGGGGTGTTTTGTGTGGCTCGAGAGCCTAAACATAAAAAGATGTATGTGCTGTCTGTAGATTTTCTCGTGGTAACCCTCTGCGTCGCAGCAACAGTGGCAGTGTCGTCTTTGACGCCTAATGCGAAACCTTCCGGTGCGACATTCAGTCATTTAGAAAAATCGATGTCGGCCATCGCTCCGCTTTTAAACCAAACCGCTAGACTGACTCCGGAGCAACTGAAGGCCCAACTGAGCAGTGTTGCAGCGGCCACGAACCGCCCTGCTATCAGTGCTAAAGTTGATGTTAATTGGCGGTTGATCCCTGGTTTAAACGGGGTGACATTAAATGAACAGGCTACGATCGATCGCGTGAAATGGACGGACAACACAGTCGCTCCGAGAGATGTTCACTTGGTATACCAGCAGATTCCGCCGACTGTTGATATAAGCAATTTTGTAGCGGAGCCGATCTATCGCGGAAACCCACAAAAGCGTGAGATGAGTCTGATGTTCAATGTCGCGTGGGGGACGGAGTACGTCCCGCAAATTTTGAATATCTTGCATCGCTACCATGTTCGATCAACATTTTTTCTAGATGGGTCGTGGACAAAGAAAAATCCGCTGGTTGCCAAGAGCATTCTTGACGCAGGTATGGAGCTCGGCAACCACGGCTATAATCACCCCATGATGAGCCGTATCTCGAGAGACAAAATGATCAGTCAGATTCAAAGGACCAACACGGTAATACAGCAGGCGACGGGCGTCACACCAACCCTTTTCGCACCACCTGCGGGGGACTTTAATCAGATGGTCGTGCGCGTCGCAGCGGGTTTGAAGATGAGGAGCATTCTGTGGACGTTGGATACCATCGATTGGAGAAAACCGCAGCCAAGCGTGATCGTGTCTCGGATTGTAAAACGTCATGAACCGGGAGCACTCGTTTTAATGCACCCCACAGCACCGACTGTGTCTGCACTGCCGTCGATGATCGAAGCACTGCAAAAAGCGGGTTATCGCTTGGTGCCTGTGTCCGAATTGATCAGTCCCGTAAGGCCAACACCCGCCACGCTGGCAGATTATCTGGGAACATCGGTGTTGAGTACCTATGGTTAAATTGCTATAGTAAATTTTAAGACGCAGCAGCGGTTTGAAGGAGGCTCCACTTGATTTATCGATACAGTTTAGCCAACGGACTCAGAGTGGTTATTGAAGACATACCTTTTGTGCGTTCTGTGAGTATGGGGGTATGGGTTCTGACTGGTTCTCGGGACGAAAACCCGGAGCAAAGTGGGATATCCCACTTTTTGGAACATATGTTTTTTAAAGGGACGTCGAAATTATCAGCTCGGGAACTCGCTGAAGTGTTTGACGGCATCGGTGGCAATATCAATGCATACACAACGAAAGAATACACATGTTTTCATGCCAAAGTTTTAGACGAACATATGGACCTTGCGATGCGGACATTGGCGGATATGCTATTTGATTCTGTGTTCGATCCGGTGGAGCTAGAAAGGGAAAAAAGAGTAGTTATAGAAGAGATCAAAATGTACGAAGATAATCCTGAAGAGGCTGTGCATGATCAGATCATCGAGGCGACCTACGCAGGGCATCCCCTTGGTGCTAATATTCTGGGCACTGAGGAAAGTTTAATCCAGTTAGATCGGCAGCGCTTGATCGATTATATCGATTCGCGGTATACGCCCGACAATATGGTCGTATCGGTATCCGGCCATGTCATGGTGGCTGAGGTTCTGGCTCTGATTGAAACGCTCTTTGGAGGCGTCAGGCGTGAGACAAAGACCTTCGTGTCACAAGGTCCTACTTTCATTCCTGCTAGGGTGTACAATAAACGACCGATCGAGCAGATGCATGCTTGCTTGGCTGTCCCTAGTTTTGCATATGCTGATGAATCGATGTATGGACTGATCCTTTTGAATAATATCTTGGGTGCGAGTTCCAGCTCTCGTTTGTTCCAGGAAATTCGGGAAGAACGAGGTATGGCATATAACGTGTTTTCCTACTATAGCGCATTTCGAGACACGGGGCTGTTTCTGGTTTACTTTGGCTCGTCGCCAAGTCAGTCCCAAGAGGTCGGTGAACTCATCCTTAAGATTGTGCACGACGTGTTGCGCGATGGGGTTACAGAAGATGAATTGAAGACGGCCAAGAATCAGGTGATCGGTTCGCTTTTGCTTGGTACGGAGAGTACGTCCAATCGCATGAGTCGCATTGGAAAAAATGAGCTTTTGCTGGGTCGCCAAGTAGAGATTGATGAAGTCACGCAGGCTGTTTCGAAAGTGAACCGCACAGATTTGCACGATATCGCGCAAAAGCTGTTTCAAACCCCGTTCTCGTATGTGGCACTCGGCCCCAGCGAGCGCTCATTTTCACTCAAAGGGGAAGCATTATGAGGTGTTTTGAATGGATGCCTGGCATTGATACGGACGGGCTCAGTTTGCCAAAGCGGCAGACACCAGCATCCGCAGGATACGACTTGTGCGCGGCGAAGGTGGTTGAGATTGCGCCCGGAGACATCGTGTTGGTTCCAACGGGTGTGCGTGTAAGGATGCCTGATGATGAGTATTTGGTGATCTATCCTCGCAGCAGCCTGGCCGTAAAAAGGCGATTAGCCTTAGCGAACGCAGTTGGGATCATCGATGCCGATTATTACGGCAATGAGGGAAATGGTGGGCAAATCTTCGTCCCGATTTTAAATTTTGGACAGTCTCTTGCCATCATCGAACGAAGTGAGCGAATTGCCCAAGGAATCTTTCAAAGATACTCAAAAGTGGATGAAGAATCGACCGAGTTCGTGAAGCGAACGGGAGGGTTTGGATCGACAGGCTAGTCCCTAGGGGTTCAAGATCGTCATTGTAGCCAATTTGGGCTTTGCGCATATCATGTGCAGTAACTCGCGGTAGGCGGGGATCTCACAAGCTATGCTTTGAATTTTGCTCGTCTTGGCGTACAATGGGGTGAAAGAATGCTGACGGGAATCAAGATCGCTTTTTTGGGCGGAGACGCTCGCATGCTTGAAGTGGTGCGTTACATGAGTGACTTGGACGCCACCACGCACCTTTTTGGCTTTGACCATGCGGAGTTATCGGTTCCAGATATGCGTAAGTTGGATTTGACGCCGGATGCCTTGCGCGAAGCGGATGTTTTGGTGTTGCCTGTGGCGGGCATGGACAATGACGGAGTGGTACAGGCCAAGTTCGCGGATTCTGACCTGCAACTGACCGATGACCATTTTGCGGCGATCAAGAAGACCACGCCGATCTTTTCTGGAATCGCACGTCAAACTTTGACGGCAATGGCCAAAAAGCATGGATTGCACCTTGTAAAATTGATGGAGTTAGACGAAGTTGCCATACTCAATTCGATCCCCACTGCTGAAGGTAGTATCGCTTTAGCGATGGAAAATACAGATATTACGCTGCATGGGTCGGTATGTGCAGTGCTTGGCCTCGGTCGTTGCGGCCTTACGCTAGCCCGGACACTAGCCGGGATGGGAGCGAGAGTGCGGGTCTGTGCACGCAAACCAGCGGATCTCGCGCGCATTCTTGAACTCGGGCTCGAACCTTACTCGATAGGTCGAATCGTCGATGCGGTTCATGATGCCGACGTGATCTTCAATACCGTTCCTGCCCCCGTGTTGTCGGCCGATGTGCTCACTAGCGTGCCGCGCAATTGCTTGATTATCGACATCGCATCTGCCCCCGGTGGTACTGATTTTCGATATGCCGAGCGACGTGGGATCAAAGCACTACTTGCCCCAAGCCTACCTGGGATTGTTGCGCCTAAAACTGCAGGAAGAATCATCGCGCAGACGATTGTTCGCATGATTCGAGAGCAGCCGTGGGCGTCCGGGGGGATATAGCGGATGGAACTGCGCAAAAAGACAATCGGGTTCGCGATGACGGGTTCTCACTGCACTTACGCTGAAGTATTTCCAGAAATCGAGAAACTTATGAAGCTTGAAGCTCGCGTTATTCCGATCTTTTCTAACACTGTGCTATCCACTTCGACTCGCTTTGGTGAAGCTGGGGAGTGGGTAAAGCAGATCGAAGAGGTCACTGGGGAAATGGCGATCACGACGATTCCTGATGCTGAGCCTTTAGGGCCATCAAAGCTTCTTGATTGCCTTGTGATCGCGCCTTGTACGGGAAGCAGTATCAGCCGGTTGGCCAACGCGCAAACCGATTCGCCGGTTTTGATGGCTGCAAAGTCTACGATGCGCAACAATCGCCCGGTTATCCTGGCGATCTCTACGAATGATGGGTTGGGCTTGAACGCGAGTAACATCGCTCGACTTCTATCGACCAAGAATCTCTTTTTTGTGCCGTTTGGCCAGGATGATCCATATAAGAAAATGAATTCGCTCGTTGCGAGGATGGACCTCATCGTACAGACGATTGAAGAGGCGCTTGAAAACAGACAACTGCAGCCGGTGTTGATTCAGAGGTAGCTTGACGGACGTCTTCGTTGGTTTCAATCAAGCGAGGGAACGCGTTTCGCGCGTCCCCTTCGGTTTACGAATTGGAGAGGGTGGTTGTAGTGAGCAACAGGGTAAACGTCGCAGTGGTTGGCGCTACTGGTGCGGTTGGAAAAGCGATGATTGATACACTGGTGAGAAGACAGTTTCCATATGCATCTTTAAAGTTGCTTGCGTCCAAGCGATCGGCGGGCAAAGTGGTGACGGTGGCGGGTACAGATATCACGGTGCAAGAAGCGACACCCGATGCTTTTGAAGGCGTGGATATCGCGCTTTTTAGCGCAGGTGGAGATGTATCGCTTGAACTCGCGCCAGAAGCCGTTTCCCGTGGGGCACTTGTGATTGACAACACAAGTGCGTTTCGCATGCACCAAGACGTGCCCCTGGTGGTTCCGGAGGTGAATCCGGAGGCGATTTTCGCCCATCAAGGGATTATCGCCAATCCCAACTGCTCAACCATCCA
>JAKACY010000167.1 GCA_021821025.1 Bacillota bacterium
CGCCATCTTCATGCAGGTATGCCAGCACTGCGCCGCCTAAAAAAGCCGGTGCAACGTTGTCTGGATGTCCTTCATCTTCCACGGCAAGGCGCAGGATCTGCGCGCGGGTAAATGGTGAGTCCAAAAGTGCATTTGCGATCAATAAGCCACCCACAAGTGCAGCTGCGCTTGAGCCAAGCCCTGATGCGATCGGGATGCGGTTGATCATTCGCATCGAAACACCTGTAAATGGCTCTGCGCAGCGGTCAAACAGCATCTTGATGCACTTGACGACAAGGTTGGA
The DNA here is from genome assembly GCA_021821025.1 of Bacillota bacterium. GTDB lineage: Bacteria > Bacillota > Bacilli > Alicyclobacillales > SLC66 > JAKACY01. The sequence continues at coordinate 284 of JAKACY010000167.1, forward strand.
CTCGTCCCGCGGCAAAATATCGGCTCCAAATCCGCTGATGTCGATGGTGGTATGGTCTGCTGGTTCGGCATGAATCTCGTTCCACAAGTCGAGGGCGATGCCCATACAGTCAAAACCAGGCCCCATGTTGGCGCTGGTTGCAGGTACATATACGCTAATTTTCACTTGGCGCCTCCTAAAATGGCGTGTAGCACTTGGTCGCGGTCGGCGGGCAGTGTGACGGCTTGCCCGACGCTTTGTTTAATCGCGGTATCGGGATCCTTTAAGCCATTTCCTGTCAACACGCAAACAACTTTGGCGCCTTTCTCGATCCGACCGGCATCCGCCGACTGAAGGAGACCTGCGACAGACGCAGCTGACGCTGGCTCTGCAAAAACACCCTCGCGGCTTGCTAGAAGTTTTTGCGCAGCTAGAATTTGTTCATCCGTGACGGAGTGGATAAAGCCGCCGCTCTTTTCCATGGCGTTTGTCGCCAAAGTCCAACTGGCTGGGTTACCGATACGAATGGCTGTCGCAACGGTGTCGGGATGTTCTACAGGATGCCCTAACACGATCGGTGCGGAACCTGCGGCTTGAAAACCGATCATCTTCGGCACACCTGTGTGATTTTTTTCATCATACTCGACAAAGCCTTTATAGTACGCGGAGATATTACCGGCGTTGCCGACTGGGATCGCCAAGTAGTCAGGCGCCTTTGACAGCGCTTCGCAGATCTCAAACGCAGCCGTTTTTTGCCCTTCAAGTCTGTAGGGATTCACGGAATTGACCAGCGTAATCGGCTCTGTCGCAGAGATTTCTCGTACGAGGTTGAGCGCCTGATCAAAATTCCCTTCGATGGCGATCACCTGTGCGCCGTACATGAATGCCTGTGCCAATTTTCCTAAAGCCACATATCCGGCGGGAATGATTACGATCGACCGGATACCGGCGCGCGCGGCATAAGCCGCAGCTGCCGCAGAGGTGTTGCCAGTGGATGCGCAGATGATGGCCTGGCTGCCTTCTTCTAGCGCTTTTGCGACCGCCATGACCATTCCACGATCCTTAAATGAGCCAGTCGGGTTTAGACCTTCATACTTGAGATACACATCGGCTTGGCACCGATCTGATAGATACAGCGCTGGGATCAGCGGTGTATCACCTTCACACAGAGACAGCCGTGGAGTGGCTTTTGTTACCGGGAGAAAGTCGATAAAACGGTGGAGTATCCCTCTACGAATATTTTGTTGCATTATGCTTGTTCCTCTCTTTCGACTGGCATTACGCTGTGGATGCTAAGCACGCTTGGTGATTCGCGAAGTCTGTTGATGGCCGCATCGAGCACCTGCGTGGGCACCTCGTGCGTCACGATGACGATGTCTGCGCCGCGCTCGCTCGTGCGCTTTTGCAACACAGTCTCCATACTAACAGACGCATCGCCAAAGATTCCTGCGATCTGTGCAAACACGCCTGGTCGGTCTGCGGCCGAAAGGCGAATGTAGTGCCGAACAGGGTCTTGCAAGTTCTGTGTGACCGGTTTCTGACCGAGATACATTGATCCGATGCGTCCCGAGATGCTGATGGATATATTGCGAAGTGCCTCGATGGCGTCTGCAACGACAGAGCTTGCAGTGGGTAAGGAACCTGCGCCGCGCCCGAAGAACATGAGATCGCCAGATGCATCTCCGCGTACAAACAGTGCGTTATACGCATCCGAAACATGAGCCAGCGGATGGCCTTTCGGAATCAGAGTAGGCCGCACTCTAAGCGTCAATTCACCGTCTCGATCCGCGCCGATGGCGAGCAGCTTGATCACTGCGCCAAGCTCATGCGCGTAGGCCACGTCGACTGCCGATATGTTCCGAATACCGTCTACTTGGACGTCTGACAGGTGCACACGCGTGTGAAAGGCGATCGAAGCTAAAATCGCTAATTTGCGCGCGGCATCTAAACCGTCTACGTCACTGGATGGGTCGCTTTCGGCATATCCGAGATCTTGCGCTTCTTTTAATACTTCCTCGAAATCCGCGCCGGTCGTGGTCATCTTCGACAAAATGAAATTCGTCGTACCATTGACAATGCCTTTGATATCCGTGATGTCATTGGCCGTCAGGCTCTCTTTTAATGGGCGGATCAGAGGGATTGCGCCACCCACCGCTGCTTCATAAAAGACATCGACCTGGGCTTTTGCGGCGGCGTCTAGAATTTCAACACCGTGAAGGGCGATCAGGTCTTTGTTTGCGGTGATGACATGTTTTCCGGCCTGCAGGGCAGCTAAGATAAAGGTGCGTGCAGGTTCGATCCCCCCGATTGTTTCGATGACGATGCGGATGCTTTCATCCTCCAGAATGTCCTGTGGACGCTTCGTCAATCGCTCCTGCTCTAAACTAACTTCGCGTGGTTTTTCGAGGTCTCTGACCAACACCGTCGTGATCACGGGGGTGAGCCCTGTGAGATCCGAGATCTTGTGCGTTCTTCTACGCATGAGTTCGATCACGCCTGCGCCTACTGTGCCACATCCTAAAAGTCCGATATTCACATTCATCATGTTCATCCTCTTCCTACGATTGATACCTGTTCCACCCCTGGAATTTCAGACAGGGTTGACAATGTGCTGCTGGGTTCCACCCGCATGTTTGAAATTTCCATGGAAATGATAACAGTTGCTAAGCCTTGAAGCGGCAACGACTGGTTGATCGTTAAGATGTTGGCCATCAGGGCCGCCAAGGTATTCAGAACTTCAGACAGCACGCCGGCTTCGTGGCGGAGCGTCAAAGCCACTGTGACCATCTGATCTTCTTTCGTCGAGTAAAATGGCCTTACAACATCTTTGTACTTGTAATAAGCGCTCCTTGAGATACCAACTTGCTTGACTGCGGTGATCACGCTAATCTCAGGATGCTGTTCTAGCAATTCCGAGACCTGTGTTGTTCTTTTGAGTACGTCGGGTAAATGGGACCGACGGATGAGGAAGTAGGGATCATCGACCATAATCTATCTCCATGCGCTGGTGTCTACGCCTAGAAAACAGTTGTCTATCCATAGCGGACATGGACATTATAGTCTGGTTGGTTGGGTAATGCAATATTTTTCTTGACCGTGCAATCCTACAGCAGATATAATGATGAAAATTCTAACTTCCAGTAGGCTTTCGCGGCGTTAAGCCCTGTGGCAGATTCCGACACGCGCAAAAAGCGTCGGTAGAATCTGCGATAGGGCTTTACCTATTTCACTCTCAGTCGCAGATTCGCCACTTGACTGGGAGACGTTGGGAAAGCCGATTGAGCTAGGCTTTGATAGGGGTTGACGATTACAGATGAGTGAAACACGCAAGATTTATTTGAATGGACAGCTTGTTCCCAAAGAGCAGGCAGTAGTGTCGGTTTTTGATCACGGTTTTCTGTATGGCGATGGTATCTTCGAAGGCATTCGTATCTATGATGGCGTGATTTTCCGCTTACAGGAACACTTGGAAAGGCTTTATGAATCAGCAAAATCGATCCTCCTGACGATACCGATGGATTTTGCAGAGATGAAAGACGCGGTCGTGGGAACGGTTCGCGCCAATGGGCTTCGTGATGGCTATATTCGGCTTGTTGTCTCGCGCGGACCTGGGGATCTGGGGCTGGACCCACGAAACTGCACGACAGCCAATGTCGTCATCATCGCCGATACGATCCAGCTTTTCCCCAGAGAATTGTACGAGCAGGGCTTGAAGATCGTCACAGTGCCAACGCGCCGCAACTCCCCGAGTTCCTTGAACCCGCAGATCAAGTCTCTGAACTATCTCAACAGCATTTTGGTGAAGATCGAAGCTGCCAATGCTGGAGTGTTAGAAGCCCTTACGATCAACGGGGACGGATACGTGTGCGAAGGCTCTGGTGATAATGTATTTATTGTCAAACGCGGCAAAGTGCTCACCCCTCCGACTTATCTTGGCGCGCTCGATGGTATCACGCGGCGCTCGATCATGGACTTGTGCGATCAGCTTGGCCTCACACTTGAAGAGTCGCCGTTTACGCGACACGATGTGTATGTGGCCGACGAATGCTTTTTGACAGGGACCGCAGCAGAACTCATCCCCGTCGTGGAAGTGGACAAACGTCAGATCGGCACGGGTAAGCCAGGCGAAGTGACAAAGAGGCTGCACCAAGCATTCCACGATCTGGCCAGAACGCAGGGACAGCAAGTGTATGAAAGTTAGTAGCTACTCATAACATCTCGTGCTATAGTAGATGCTATATAAGTCTCTACAGCGCTTTTGCACGCTAGAGAGCCAGAAAGAATATCTGGTGGTCCCAAAATGACGCCGATATTCTGAGGAGGGAACGAGTGATGACGGCAAAGAGACCAGTGCTCGAAGATGACGATACGTCATCTGTAGCAGCGGATGTGGAAGTTCGCTCACTAGGGTCGATCGACGTGAAAACTGGCGCCGATCTCTTGTGTTCTTTGCTCATCGAGGCAGGGGTGGATACGATTTTTGGTTATCCCGGCGGTGCTGTCCTGCCAGTGTATCATGCGCTTTTCGATAAGCCGATCCACCACATCTTGACTCGTCACGAACAAGGGGCGATTCATGCGGCTGAGGGGTTTGCGCGCATTTCCGGGCGCCCTGGCGTCATCCTTGCGACATCAGGGCCTGGAGCCACGAATCTTGTTACTGGTATCGCCGATGCTTTTATGGATTCAACGCCGCTTGTCGTGCTGACAGGGCAAGTGTCGACTGACAAAATCGGTACGGATGCATTTCAAGAGGCGGATATCGTCGGAATCACATTGCCGATCACAAAACATAATTATCAAGTTCGCAATATTGCCGAATTGCCACAGGTAATCGCAGATGCGTTTTACATCGCGACAAGCGGACGACCGGGCCCGGTGCTGATCGATTTGCCAAAAGATGTGACGTCAGGCCCTGCGTCGTACGTGCCGTTGCCGGAGGCTAGGCCACAGGGCTATACTGTCCCGCAGGCGCCTCTTGATGCGGACATCTTAGCGATCGTTCGGGCGCTCCGAGACAGCAAAAAGCCGCTACTTTATGTGGGTGGAGGCATCATCAGCGCGGGAGCTTCCGAAGCACTGCGGGCATTTGCCCATAAAGCTGGGATTCCCGTGGCGACAACCCTGATGGGCCTTGGCAGCATGTCGCACGACGATGCCCTGTTTATCGGCATGCTTGGGATGCACGGCACATACACGGCAAACCGTGCGATTACGGCGTGTGATTTGCTGCTAGCTTTCGGGGTTCGTTTTGATGACCGCGTGACTGGCAAACTGGACCGGTTTTCGCCGCATTCCAAAAAGGTGCACGTGGATATCGATCCGGCAGAGATCGGTAAGACGGTGCAGGTGGACATCTCGCTCGTTGCAGACATCGGTCAAACACTTGAGGCTCTATTACAGCATGACGTGACGCCTGAGGTGTCATTGTGGTACGAAGAGATCGCGGCGTGGAAA
>JAKACY010000168.1:0-885 GCA_021821025.1 Bacillota bacterium
GATGTTACGAAATGGAGAAAAGCCGTCTTCTAAGTTTACAAGGCCGGAGGTAGCGGATTGTTTGGTGGAGGGTCTGGCGGGTATCCACTAGTTTTTGGCCAAATAAGCCATGAATCTGGCAGAATCAGCGATGAAGAAAGGTGATTCGTGCGCTACACTCACAATGAAGGTCGGAAATATAAGTTAAGGTGGGTGATAAGTATTACGAATCTTCAAACGGGTGTCACCGTTTGGTTGACGGGACTAAGCGGTTCCGGTAAGACTACGATCACCACTGCCTTGGCCGGGCGATTGGGCCAATGTAGATATCCTGTCGAAGTTCTGGATGGAGATGTCATTCGCCGAAATTTATCGAAAGATTTGGGATTCAGCAAGGAAGATCGCATGGAAAATATCCGGCGAATCGGTTTTGTGGCAGAACTTTTGACCAGAAATGGCGTGATCGTATTGGTTTCTGCGATCTCTCCATATGAAGAGGCAAGATTTCAAGTGCGGCAAATGATCGGTTCATTCATCGAAGTGTATGTCAATGCACCTTTGGCAGTATGTGAGAAAAGAGATGTGAAAGGTCTCTATAAGCGGGTGAGGTCAGGGGAAATTCAGCACTTTACGGGAATCGACGATCCGTATGAATCCCCGATTGAGCCGGAGGTAGAATGTCGGACCGATGAAGAAAGCGTCGATAACAGCGTCCTTAAAATATGGGATGTGCTGGCGGATCGCGGGCACGTGGAACGCTGTACCTCACTTGTGCAAGTCGAGTCGGCGGCAAATTGAGGAGGGGTCTCATGGATGTTGGGGTGGTGACGCGCAGTTTCCCGCAATTGACCAACGAACTTGCGGCAAGTCTCATAGCGGATAACGGATTTCGATGGATTGAGCTGT
>JAKACY010000168.1:895-5660 GCA_021821025.1 Bacillota bacterium
ACGGTAGGTCGGATCTATCGGATTTATCAGACGAAAAGAGCCGCAAAGTCGTGAAGTCGTACCGTAGTCACGGATTGGAGATTGCGAGCCTCGGCGTATTCACCAATCTGTTGGAGCCAGATGAGCTGGAACGTAAAGCGAATCTTCAGTACTTTGATCGCATGATGCAAATTGCTGTTTTTAATGAAATTCCGATCGTCGCAACAGAATGTGGTTTCGTCCTCGGTCAGCGCGGCGTTTCAGCAGACCGCTACGAATCTACTTTTGAACGCTTAAAAGATAGCCTGTCGTTTCTTCTGGAACGGGCCGATCATTACGATCTCACCGTTGCGCTGGAACCGTGCATTCTTGATGTCGTTCCTAGCGCAAAACGAATGGGAGATTTAATTCGCCAACTCGGATCCAATCGCTTGAAGGTATTGCTGGATCCGGCCAATTTGATCGCCAATAATACAGAAAAAGAGATGTTTTCTCACCTGGCAGATCACATCGCCTATTTCCATGGAAAGGATCGCAAAGTCAACGATACCTATGGAAGGGCCGTTGGCGATGGCGACATCGATTGGTCCCTGTTTCTGAGTTTATATCATGAGTTGACACCAGATACACCTTTCATTTTGGAGTATGTCAATGCTGATAATTTTACAGCGATTCGTGACCGCGTGCTACAAGCGGCGAGATAGACCTTCACCGCGCTGACGCGCCGCCAAAAGCCGGAAAGAATATATGGCTCTGCTGATAATCAGGGATGGGAGTGAGAGAGATGAAACTGCGGATGGGCATCGTCGGAATTGGAAACATCGGCACTATTCATGCAAATGTCTACAAGAATAATCCAAATGTCGAAATCGTAGCAGTTTGCGACATCATCAAGGAGAAAGCGGATCGTGCGGCCGAACGATTTGGCTGTCGGGCGTTTTACAGTGTATCAGAAATGCTGCAAAGCGGCATTGCCTTAGATGCTTGCAGCATGGCAACAAAGGGTGAGGAAAATGGCAGTGATCACTATACTCCAACGATGGAACTGCTTGCAGCCGGCATTCCGGTGCTGGGAGAAAAGCCGATTTCAAACCGGATCGATGAAGCGGTGCGGATGGTGGAACTGGCTAAAGAACAACGAGTTCCTTATGCAATCAACCTGAATCACCGATTTACGCCTGCTGCTGTGAAGGCAAAAGGGTGGGTAACAGATGGCCGGTTAGGACAGTTACATATGATCAATATGCGCATGTGGATCAATAACCCTGTCGAGAGTTCCGTCTGGTTTCATCTGCGTGCGCTGCACCCGCATTCTTTTGATGTAATGCGCTATTACTGCGGGGATGTCAAGAAGGTTGCGGCATTCATGATGAAAGGCGAAGGGCGCAAGATTTGGTCTAATACGCAGGTCCTGCTCTATTTTGAAAACGGTGTGATCGGTAACCTCACAGGAAGCTATGATGCAGGCCGAAGTTATGGACTCGAGCGATGTGAAGTGATCGGCTCAAAGGGCCGATTCGTACTGGAGGATGCCTGTGAACATTTAACATTTTATCCTCGAAATAGCATTGAAACCGAGACATTCAATTATTTGGGTGGGATGCGCTCGTTTGATGAGACGTTCAACAGTCGTATCACCGCATGGGTAGATCAGTTGCAGGCAAAGACGCCTTATGATCAGATCGATGGATCAGGTGAAGAGGCTATGAAGGCACAGCGCATCATCGAAGCTGCAATTGAATCTTGGGAGACCAATCGGATCGTAGAGTTATAGTCGTTACATATTGGGAGGGTGGATGGATTTGATCAAAATAGGCGTAAACTCAGTGCTGTTTAAGGACTTCGACTTTGCGACTGCAGCTAAGCATATCTCTTTGAGTGGTTATGACGGAGTGGAAATCGCGGCCATCAAAGGTATGTGTGAGCACCTTGAACTGGATCACTGGAAAGAGCAAGCGTCCGAGATAAAAGAGGTGGTACAGGAAAGCGGATTAGAACTTCTCTCGATGGAAGTAGCATCTCTTGATGAGGCACGGTTGATGCGGGCATTTGAAGCGGGGGCGGAAATAGGCATACCCGTGATCAATGTGGGACCGGGTGGCAAATCAAATGTGGAGCAGGACCTAGAGCAGTCGATTGAGCACTTGTCTAAAATGGCCGAATTAGCTGAAACTTTCGGTGTGACTCTCTGTGTGAAGGCGCATGTGGGCCAGTCGATTTATAACACGCCAACGACACTGCGCGCCATGGATGCCATCTCATCTCCTGCTTTCGGTATCGATATGGATCCAAGCCATATCTATCGCGCTTTGGAACAACCTCAGGAAGCTTTGGCGACCGTTTTGCCGCGGGTTAGGCACATCCACATTCGAGACTGTAAGGGACAAAATGCTGGGCCTGGTCCGATTACTATGCAGGCGTGCGGTCGGGGGGATATCGATTTGGCTGCATACTGTAAGGTGATGGTCGAAGGTAACTATAAGGGTCCCGTGTGTCTAGAGGTGATTGGCGCCAACCAGCATTCACTTGCGGAAGTTTCAATTATTGCGGCTGAAAGCTACGGTTATTTGAATGCCTGCTTGAAAGCGCTTGGCGCCCGTCAGATGCATCGGAAGGAGGCGTGAAATGTGACCACAAAAAAGAAACCCAACATTTTGCTCTTGGGCATTGACAGTTTAAGGGCGGATCATATGAGTTTGTACGGGTATCAGCGTTTGACGACACCGCATATTGACAAGTTTGCACAGGGTGGCGCTGTTTTTTTAAAGCACTTTAGCCCTAGTATCCCCACAACACCTGGTTATGCATCGATGATGACGGGAATGGACTGTTTTGGAACAGATGTGGTAGCCCTGCGCCATGAGGGGCCAATGGCGGATCATGTGTCAACACTTGCGGAAGTCCTTGGTCAACATGGATATGGCACAACCTGTATTGGTTTTTCAGGCAATCCTTCTTCGCGTGGTTTTCATTGCTACATCGATTATGAAGGATGGCTTCCTGATGAGTCTGGGCGGGCTCCTAAGGCAGACAATCTCAATGATGTGGCGATTCCTGAATTAAAGCGAATGGCCGCACAAGACGAGCCGTTTTTTCTATTTCTACGACACATGGATCCGCATTCGCCGTATTTGCCGCCACGGCCTTTTGAGCGCATTTTCTACGATGGCAACGAAACCGATGCAAAGAATCATTCTCTTGATCCGATGTACGCTTTTAAACCGTTTGCCGACTATCTCAGTTCCTGGATTCCGGAGGGTTGCAAGGATAGCAACTACGTCGACGCGCAGTACGATGGGGCCATTGCCTACATGGATGCTTGCATTCAGAATATCTTCGCGACCGTGGACTCTTTGGGCATCGCGGATCAAACACTGATCATCGTGACAGCTGATCATGGGGAGACGTTGTTTGAGCATGAGTGCTATTATGATCACCACGGGATGTATGAAAACACGCTGACGGTTCCGCTTATTATCCGTTTTCCCGAAAAGGTTCCGGCAGGGTTTCGGCATACAGGATACACACAGATCAAGGACATCATGCCGACTATTCTGGATTTAGCAGAAATTGAGTCGAAGATCCGGTTCGATGGGCGCAGCCTGGCGCCTTTATTTAAAGGCATGGATAGAGAGCCTGAGCCGGAGTTTTATATCACGGAGTGCACCTGGATGCGAAAACACGGATGGCGAACGCCAGAGTGGAAGTTGATTCATGCGCTTGAACCGGATTTTCATTTTAAACCGAACATTGAACTTTACAATCTGATCAAAGATCCACTTGAGTTGCATAATGTAGCCCAGGATGAGCCCGAAATCGTCGCGATGCTAGAGGCGCGAATGCAGGCGCATATTGCAAAGAGAGAACATGAAACGAAACGCACCAATCCCATGTATACCAATTTGAATTGGAGTGGATTAGGTGTTGGGCCGTTCGAGACATCGCAGCAGGCGTATGATTCATTGTACATCGGTTCGGCTCGCGGCGCTCGAAAGCTGCAGGATAAGAGTAAGTGAAGTGCTGCACACCGGGAAATCGGTATCGATAGTCGTATATTGTACCTAGTTTGGGCTGGTGGGGACAGTGTACCAAAACGAACAGAGGGGGATTTTCAATGGGTGATCCAAATGTCCTGTTAATTGTGGTGGATCAACAGCGCTACGATTGCATCGGGTACAGTGGGATGTCACCCGTGAAGACGCCTAACATCGATCGTTTGGCCAGAGATGGAGTGTGGTTTACGCATGCTTTTAGCCACATTCCTCTCTGCAGTCCTGCACGCCAGTCGTTTTTACACGGTAGACGCCCGGAGACATTTGGCGCGCTCTGGAATTATAACGGTGGCTTGCCTGTCTTGACATTGGACCGGAGCGCTTATGCATGGCCAAGAGAGCTTCAAAGCCATGGCTATCAAATGGGTTACTGCGGTAAATGGAACGTCAGTGCTGAGTTTGATCCAACTGATTTTGGATATGACGTTTATGTGGATGAACGAGCATATGAAACGTACCAAAAGCAAAAGTATCCGGATGTACGCTATGTCAACGGGTACTTTGGGGAGCGCAGTCTGATTCCACTCACAGATGCCAAGACGCACTGGTTGGCAGACCAGGGTGTCAATATGATTCGTCGCTTTGCAAAGTCAGGTAAACCCTGGCATGTCCGAATAGACTTTTCGGACCCTCATTTACCATGTCGTCCTGCAGATCCGTTTGCACACATGTATGAACCGAGTGTTGTGCCACAGTGGGGAAGCTTCCAGGAGACATTTATTGACAAGCCATAT
>JAKACY010000169.1 GCA_021821025.1 Bacillota bacterium
TCGCGTTGCCACGATCGAGTATGACCCGAATCGCTCCGCTCGTATCGCGTTGATCGTGTATCGTGATGGAGAAAAACGCTACATTTTGGCTCCGGTCGGCCTGCGCGTCGATGATGTGATCGTTTCTGGTCCGGATGCGGATATCAAGGTGGGTAATGCGTTACCGCTTATCAATATCCCTGTCGGTACCGTTGTTCATAACGTCGAATTAAAGCCTGGTCATGGCGGTCAATTAGCCAGAGCAGCGGGTGCAGAAGCACAACTGTTAGCAAAAGAAGGAGATTACGCTCAACTGCGTTTGTCTTCCGGCGAAGTCCGCATGGTTCGCAAAGAGTGCCGCGCAACGGTTGGTCAGGTGGGTAACCTGGATCACGAGAACGTAACTATTGGTAAAGCCGGTCGCACGCGCTGGATGGGTATTCGTCCGACGGTCCGTGGTGTTGTTATGAACCCGAACGATCACCCGCATGGTGGTGGTGAAGGTCGAGCGCCGATTGGACGCAAATCCCCTATGTCTCCATGGGGTAAACCGACACTTGGTAAAAAGACGCGTAAGAAGAACCATGTTACCGACAAGTATATCGTGCGCCGTCGTAAGAAGTAACTTCTGCCTTTGCATGACTGGGCAGCGATGAGTGATACAAGAAAGGAGGACTTGCGTTGGGACGTTCTCTGAAGAAGGGCCCGTTTGCGGACGAACACCTGTTAAAGAAGGTTGAAGCGTTAAACAGCACTAACGATAAGCGTGTCATCAAGACGTGGTCACGTCGTTCGACGATCTTTCCACAATTCGTGGGTCACACGATTGCAGTGCATGATGGTCGGAAACACGTTCCGGTATACGTGACTGAGGATATGGTTGGACACAAGCTCGGTGAGTTTGCGCCAACTCGTACTTTTAAAGGTCACGCGGGCGATGAAAAGGCGTCGCGGGCTCGTTAAGTAACGTTGGCGGTTTGGCACAGCAAGGTGTTGCCATAGGCTGGTCACGCAAGTTTTCGAGACAGTGTAAAGGAGGGACAAGGCCATGGAAGCAAAATCGATCGCGCGGCATGTCCGCATTGCGCCTCGCAAGGTGCGCTTGGTCGTCGATTTGATTCGCGGCAAGAAGGTGGGCGAAGCGATCGCGATTCTTCGGAACACGCCTAGGGGCGCATCCCCTATCGTGGAAAAGGTGCTTAAGTCAGCAGTTGCGAACGCCGAGCACAACCACAATATGGATGTTGAGCGTTTGGTAGTCAGCAAGGTGTTCGTGGATCAAGGGCCGACGCTTAAAAGGTTCCACCCTCGGTCGCAAGGAAGGGCGTTTAGTATTCTAAAGCACACGAGCCACGTTACTGTGGTCGTGAGTGAAAAGTAAGGAGGGATTCGCTGCATGGGGCAAAAGGTTCATCCCGTCGGTATGCGTATTGGTATCATTCGCGATTGGGACTCCAAGTGGTTTGCCAACAAGAAAGACTATCGTGGGCTGCTGCATGAAGATCTCAAGGTACGAAAGTTTGTTCTTAAGCGCTTGAAAGATTCGGCTGTGTCGAAAGTACACATCGAACGTGCTGCTAATCGTATCAATGTGACTGTTCATACTGCGAAGCCAGGTATGGTAATTGGTAAAGGTGGTACAGAAGTCGATACACTGCGCAACCAATTAAGCGATATGACTGGCAAACGCGTGCATATCAACATTACAGAGATTAAGACGGCAGATTTAGATGCAAAACTAGTGGCGGATAACATCGCACAACAACTCGAGCGTCGGGTTGCGTTTCGTCGTGCAATGCGCCAGGCGATTCAACGAACGATGCGGGTTGGCGCGAAAGGTATCAAAGTGCAGGTGTCAGGTCGCTTAGGGGGAGCGGATATCGCTCGTACCGAGGGCTACTCTGAGGGCACAGTACCGCTACACACGTTGCGTGCAGATATCGATTATGCATTGACTGAAGCGCATACGACGTATGGACGTATTGGGGTAAAAGTTTGGATCTATCGCGGTGAAATCTTGCCGACAAAGGGTAAAAAGGAAGTCGAATAGGGGGTAAGTGGCCATGTTGATGCCGAAACGCGTTCTACACCGTAAAGAACACCGCGGTCGTATGAAGGGCATGAGCAAGGGCGGTATTGAAGTGACATTCGGAGAATACGGCTTGCAAGCCCTCGAACCCGCATGGGTCACGAACCGTCAAATTGAAGCTGCTCGGATCGCGATGACACGTTACATGCGTCGCGGTGGAAAAGTCTGGATTAAGATTTTCCCGAGCAAGCCTGTCACTGCTAAGCCTGCAGAAACCCGGATGGGTAGTGGTAAGGGCTCTCCAGAGAAGTGGGTTGCAGTCGTCAAGCCTGGCCGCATTTTGTTCGAAATCGCTGGCGTCAACGAGGAAACAGCGCGTGAGGCGCTCCGACTCGCTGCCCATAAGCTGCCGATCAGGACGAAGTTTGTGGTGCGCCAGGAAGCAGGGGGTGGATCGGTTGAAGGTTAAGGATATTCGTTCTAAGACCGACACTGAGATCATTCAAGAGATCGGATCGTTGAAAAGTGAGTTGTTTAACCTGCGTTTCCAGCTTGCGACGGGACAGTGTGAAAACCCAATGCGAGTGCGTGAAGTGCGCAAGGCGATTGCTCGGGCGAAAACAATATTGCGTGAACGTGAACTAGGTATTGGTTAAGTCGTCCGATGAAAGGGGGTTGTGAAGATGGAAGCAACGCGCAATGACCGTAAGGTACGCGTGGGCAAGGTTGTGAGCGACAAGATGCAAAAGACGATCGTCGTCGCAGTTGGAACGACCAAACCGCATCCTCTGTATGGCAAAAGGGTTCGGCATACAAGCAAGATCAAAGTGCATGACGAGCATAACGAAGCCAAAATTGGCGATGTCGTGCGCATCATGGAGACCAGGCCGCTTAGTAAGGACAAAAACTGGCGCCTTATCGAGATCGTCGAAAAGGCAGACATTCTATAGTTCATGTTGGGTTATGTGTGAGAAAGGAGGCGTACCGCTTTGATTCAACCACAAACGAGGTTGGTTGTAGCCGATAACTCTGGCGCGAAAGAAATTATGTGTTTTCGCGTGTTGGGTGGATCGAACCGACGTACCGCAAACATCGGGGACATCATTGTGGCTTCCGTTAAAAGTGCAACGCCAGGGGGCGTTGTCAAGAAAGGCGATGTGGTGAAGGCAGTCGTCGTTCGCACCAGGCGGGGTGTGCGCCGAGACGATGGGTCCTATATCCGCTTTGATGAAAATGCGGCTGTGATTATTCGTGAAGATAAGAGTCCTCGGGGAACTCGGATCTTTGGACCGGTAGCACGTGAGTTGCGCGACCGCGATTTTATGAAGATCGTATCTTTGGCGCCTGAGGTTCTCTAAACGAGAGGTTTGTAGCGCAGCGTGAAGGAGGTGCACTAGGTGAGTCAGCAGAAAGTGAAGATTAAAAAGGGTGACATGGTCATCGTCATCTCTGGTAAAGACCGTGATAAAAAAGGCAAGGTTTTGGCTGTATTTCCTCAAGACAACCGCGTTTTGGTTGAGGGTGTGAATGTCGTTAAGCGCCATACGAAAGCGAGCATGACTGTTCCAGATGGAGGCATCATCGAGCATGAGGCGCCAGTAAGAGTCTGTAATGTTGCGATTGTCGATCCTAAGACGGGTGGCCCAACGAGAGTTGGGTATAGGTTCCTGGCTGACGGATCAAAGGTGAGGTTTGCTAAAAAATCTGGTGAAGTGCTCGATAAGTAACCAGGTCGAAAAGAGGTGTGATAGATGGCGAGAGTTCGTGATCAGTACCAGTCTCAGACGGTGCAAAGCTTAATGCAGCGTTTCAGTTACAGCAGCGTCATGCAAGTGCCCAGGATTGAGAAGGTTGTCGTGAATATGGGCGTAGGTGAAGCTACCCAAAACGAAAAAGTACTCGACAATGCGGTCGCAGATTTGACCCTCATTACCGGTCAAAAACCGATCGTAACGCGTGCTAAAAAGTCCATTGCTGGGTTTAAACTGCGTGCGGGTCAGAAAATCGGTGCTAAAGTGACGCTCCGTGGGGAACGGATGTACTATTTCCTTGACAAACTGTTTAATATCGCGCTCCCTCGTGTGCGTGACTTTCGGGGTGTGTCGCCGCGATCCTTCGATGGTCGGGGTAACTACACATTGGGTCTGCGAGAACAGCTTATTTTTCCAGAGATTGAGTATGACAAGATTGATAAAGTTCGCGGTATGGATGTCGTTATCGTAACGACAGCACAGACGGACGAAGAAGCCCGGGCGCTCTTGAGTGAGCTTGGGATGCCCTTCCGCCAATCATGAATATCGGCATGAGCCGTATATTTCTGCCGTCGATCCTGATATAAGGGGGTACATTCGTGGCCAAGAAATCGATGATCGTGAAAGCCTCGAGGCCTGCGAAGTTCAGCACGCGCGCATACACGCGGTGCCAGCGGTGCGGGCGTCCACACTCGGTGCTCCGTAGGTTTGGAATTTGCCGGATTTGCTTTCGCGAACTGGCGCATAGTGGCCAATTGCCTGGCGTGACCAAGGCGAGTTGGTAAAGGGAAACGGAAGGAGGTCGTTCTGCTATGGTTATGACGGATCCGATAGCCGATATGTTGACGCGGATTCGCAACGGCAACATGGTCGGCCATGAGAAAGTGGATATTCCCGGTTCGAAGATCAAGCTTGCGATTGCGGAGATTTTGAAATCAGAAGGTTATATTCGTGACGCAGAGTTTATTCCTGATAACAAACAAGGAACCATTCGCGTTCACCTGAAGTATGGTGCAGGCAATGCGCGCGTGATCACTGGGCTTAAGCGTATTAGCAAGCCAGGTCTGCGCGTCTATGCGAATGCTGAAGAACTTCCGCGTGTGTTGGGCGGACTGGGGATTGCGATCGTGTCAACGTCGCGAGGATTGATGACAGACAAACATGCTCGTCAAAATAATGTCGGTGGAGAAGTGCTCTGCTACGTTTGGTAATTCAGAGAGCTGCACTAAGAGGAGGTGTAGACGTGTCTCGTGTTGGTAGAAAGCCGATTGAAGTCCCAAGTGACGTGGATGTCCAGGTTTCGGGCAGCGTCATTACGGTCAAAGGTCCTAAAGGCACGCTGACCCGTGAGTTGCATCCTGACATGAGTGTTAGGTTGGAGAACTCACAGCTGCTCGTTGAGCGCCCGTCTGATTCGAAATTGCATCGCAGTTTGCACGGCACAACTCGCAGTGTAGTATCGAATATGGTTGAAGGCGTTACGAAGGGTTATGAAAAGACGTTAGAATTAGTCGGGGTTGGTTATCGCGCCGCTAAGTCTGGTGACAAAGTTACGCTGTCTCTCGGATTTTCGCATCCGGTAGAAGTTGTTCCACTGGTGGGCCTTGAGCTGGACGTGCCTGCAAACAACCGTGTTGTGGTTAAGGGCATCGATAAGCAATTGGTTGGTGTTTTCGCTGCTCAGATTCGTGATCTTCGCAAGCCTGAACCCTATAAAGGCAAAGGGATTCGTTATGAGAACGAAGTAGTTCGCCGTAAAGTTGGTAAGACTGGTAAAAAGTAAGCCTTACGTAGGAAGTAAGCAAGGAGTGAGACTGTGATTAGCAAACCGGATAAGGAGA
>JAKACY010000170.1 GCA_021821025.1 Bacillota bacterium
AAACGGAGCGTTGAGTGTCGTATGAAAAGCGAGCATGCACGGCATCAATTTCTCCCCATTATTGAGGATCATTACATGTTGTGACAATCCGTTTTCCGTCAGCGAGTATCGCAGGCGTATGGTGAATTGATGTGGAAAATACTGAAATACAGGGTGATTGTCATCAACAGTAAGGCTGACGGTTACATAACTTTCGCACTCATCAGCGCCAAAAGCCTCGACACCCCAAGGCACATCGTACAAAAATCCATGTAGGTGATTCCCAAGTTCGAGTTCATTGACCGGAAAATTGTACTGCATTCCATCCCAAGTAAAGTGGCCACCATCAAATCGATTAGGAGGGAACAATACTGGAATACCAAACACATATGGCTTGGTTTTAAATACAGTATCCATTTCTTCTTGCGAAGGTTCACGTAAGAAGTGGAAATTTCTTTTCGTATCTCGAAATGCAATCAAATTTCCACCGCGCCCTGGCAGCATGACCGCCTCGTATCGATCTGCCTGGAGCCATATTGCTGATTCGCCATTGTATAAACCTTGATATGCTTTATTGATCATCACTATCCCGCCAATCCTTCTCAATAGTAGACCCGTCATGGCTTCCCATCCGCCATAACGCGGTTTCTTCGGCGTCTGAAAGGCAGCTTTATAACACGGGGCAATAAGTCGGTCTATATCTAGATCACACAGATATTCACGACCTTTATCTTGTGCTCTTAAACAGCCCGCGCAGTACCTTAACTTCCTCCATAGTTTTACCTCTCTTTTTTTCAGGCTGCAAGCCGGTACTCTACTTAACGCTGTACTTCAGAGCTATGGGCGCTACCCGAGTGGCACTCTCAGGTAACGCCCAATCCATCAATCAAGACTGAAGGACAAAGCGCCCAGCAATCCCTGCCCCATATAAAAATCCAGTACGGTAAACCTCGATCGGACTTCATTGGCATGCAACAGGGTCTCTTGAAGTAACTCAGCAGTGACGTCCACATAAGGAGGACGATCCGGTATACCTATGCTCAGAAGTGCTGATCTTGCCTTAGAGAAAAATTCAAGATCCAGATCGATCATGTCGGCCAACGTCTCACCCGTGAGTCCGATCCACGACAGTCGCGTGTCATGGTCTTGTAGCCACTCTGCTTTGGCCGACTGCTCCCGCACGACTTCCGCGGCCGCGTCGCCCCAACGCTCATGCGCTCGACGGATCCATTCTTCATCGATGACGAGCGGCCTAGGTCGATAGATAGATTCAAGCCTCGGCAAATATTCGTACAAATTCATCGTAAAATGAACAGCAAAGCCCACCTGCAAACCATGCGATCGATACGGCCGAACACCACGAAACGCTTTAAAATCCCAATAATGTGAAAAGTGATGCTCACACCCGCTGGCAGGTCTGGAATTTCCCATCATGGCCATGGCGATGCCGGATGACAGGAGGCCTGAAAACAAAATGGCGATTACCTCCGGATCGCGCTCTTTCAAGCGATCAGCCTGCTGCACGCAATAGCGCAATGGCGTGTCGACCAACCGAAATGCTTCCTCACACCAGTTCTCACCATAAAGAACCGTCGCGAGTCTCCAATCCAAGAGCGACGTCGCCTTTCCTACAAGGTCGCCGAACCCAGCTTGGATCAACTCAGCGGGGGCATCGGCCATCACGGACGGTAGAGCAAAAATTGCCATCGGGGCATGAGCGGATTTGGTGACTTTCATTCCGTTTAACTGCAGTGCAGCTACAGTGGAAGCATACCCGTCCACCGACGGCGCTGTTGGCACGGATACAAACGGTATGCCCGAAACAAAACTAGCGTAGCGTGTGATATCTGTGATAGTCCCACTACCCACGGCGATCACGAGCTCCGGTTTCGACGCGGCTATCGCGTCCTTCGCACGGTCGATAGCCGCGTCATCTGCTGACAAATGTCCGTCGTCTTCAAATGTCACATGCGTGATCGCAACTTTATGACTATCCATAAACAAATTGCATAAGCGGTCACCGAGAACATCGCGTGTATGGATATCGTCTATGACCATCGCGCAGTGCACATGACGATCTAAAACATACTCATACAAAGAGGCAAGGGCATTCTCCCCAATTTCCACTCTTTCAACGGGAACAAAGTGTGTTCGCCCACAAGGACATGCAATTTCATGATTGAGATATCGTTCAAAAGTCTCCAAAGCACCACATCCTCTGGAATGATTGCCTGGAATAGCCGGCTTCAGGTTCTCGCCTGCTCACGTTAACTTGTCACCACAACCAAGCCCTGCCACGGTAGATCGCGGTTCAAGTCGCAAATTCCCACGCGCAAGCTTCAAGCATGAACGCTTGATCTGCGTACGTTTCGGGCGTTTTGGCGATGTTGTTTTAACTGATGCAAAAGATCAACCCTGTCACGTCCGAAATACTCATATAGGGTACGATAAATGTTGTAGCTTTCTCCGTATTGAGACGCCACCGAAGAATCAGGAAGATAACGCCGCTCAATCGGCGGTGTGAGCGCTTTGATCGCCTCGTCAATCCTGTCAAACCCTCCATGCGAAGACCCTGCCGCCACCGCACCGAACAGCGCTGCGCCTCTAGCCGGCACTTCCTGGGAAGAACGCACCGTAACAGGCAAGCCACAGATGTCGGAGTACAGTTGCATAAGCAACGGGCTCTTAAACGACAACCCACCACACGCTACCAATTCCTCAAAGTGAATGCCTTGCGCTTCAAAGTTCTCCAGGATACGTTTTGTTCCATACGCGATGGACTCAAGGAGCGCCCGATAAATTTCAGGAGGTTGCGTTGCGAGGGCAAGCCCAACGATCACGCCGGTCAAATTCGCATCACCCAAGACACTGCGGTTTCCATTCCACCAATCAAGAGCCACGAGCCCCGTTTCGCCAGGCGAAAGCTTTGCCGCTTCTTCTTCCAGAATTTCATATACTGACCTTGCGCTGCTCCTGGCTCTCTCCTTATAACTTTCCGGAACAGCTTCACGAACAAACCAAGCCAGCATATCGCCAACTGCCGCTTGCCCCGCTTCATACCCGTAATATCCCGGCAACACACCATCATAGACGACTCCGGTCATGCCTTCCACAAATGCTTGGAAGGGCGAGATGGCAAGATGACAAATAGACGTTCCAATCACCATGACTAAAGAACCCGGGCTGCTTATGCCAGCGCCTGCCACCGATACATGTGCATCAACATTGCCAACTGCGACGGCCACATTGGTTGAAAGACCGAGCATCCTTGCCCATGACTCGCTTAAGTTGCCTGCGCGCGTGCCGACCGGATAAAAATCACTCCCGAGAAGCTGCTGTGGTTCAGTGAACTCTGCGTATACCGCTTCAAAAAAAGAAGCGTCAGGTATCGTGCCGTCATCCGCCCTCATCGCCTTATAGCCAGCCGTGCACGAATTGCGACGAAGCCGACCTGTCAGTTGCCAGATCACCCAGTCAGTCGCTTCCACGAATGCGTCGGCCGCATCGTATACGCCGCGATCCTCCTCGAAAATCTCCAACAGCTTGGGAAAATACCACTCAGCCGAAATTCGTCCACCATACCGTGCGAGAAAAGATTCACCCCGCTCCGCCGCCACTTCATTGAGGCGATCCGCAAACCGCTGCGCAGAATGGTGTTTCCACAGCTTCGGCCATGCGTGCATCCGTTCACTCCATGCATCAACCAAACATAATGGTGTACCGTCCGAAAATGTCGGTAGTACCGTGCAGGACGTGAAATCGACGCCGATTCCAACCACCGAGTCACCAGACACTCCGGCATCGTGCAAAACTGCCGGAATCCCTGTTTTCAATACATCCAAATAATCCCGTGGATGCTGAAGCGCCCAATCAGCCGGCAACTCTCGCTCAGTATCTGGCAGCAACCTGTCAATTACCCGATGTGCATAAGGAACCACAGAAACGGCTGCTTCAATCCCCGTTTCGAGGTCGAGAAGAATGACACGGCCTGACTCACTTCCATAGTCCACGCCAATTGAATACGCCATGCTCATGACCCTCCCTACTTACGAAGTCTGATCACATTCCAAGTCGCAGGTTGCAACTGGATCGTTAGGCTTCGACCATCCTGATTTCCGCCCCCGCCGTTCGATGGAGTGACCGTATCTGGCTTTTCGACTGTATTGAAACTCTTTAAATCGTCATGTTGCAGCACGATATGTTCAGTAAATTGATAATCATCAAAATTCCCCAGGTCGCATTCCAACGTTAAAGCGTCACTTAAATGGCGATTCACCGCAAAAATCGTCAATTCCCCTTCAGCTTCATTCCAGACGCTAACACTCTCCAAATATGGAACGTCCGTAAATTGATTCGTATCATATTTAGGACTGATAACCGGGGTGTTCAACACCACGCCACGGCCATATAACGAAGCATGCGCAAACGGATAAAAGATCGTTTGTCTCCAGGATGCACCACCCGTCACCGTCATGATCGGCGCGATTACGTTTACAAGTTGAGCCAGAGCGGCGATCTTCACCCGATCAGCATGGCGCAATAATGTAATGAGAAGCGTTCCAACAACCAACGCATCTTCAAACGTATAGACGTCCTCCAGGAGAGGCGGGGCAACCATCCAGGGTGCCACCTTCTTATCTGCCTCGTTCGAGTGGAACCACACATTCCATTCGTCAAACGACAGATACATCGTCTTCTTGCTGCGTTTTTTGGCCTTCACATAATCACACGTTGCAATTACAGAATTGATAAACCCGTCCATATCAAGAGACTGTGCTAAATAGTTGGCTGTATCCCCGTCGCGGTTTCCGTAATAGCTGTGTAGAGATATGAAATCCACGTGTTCATAGGTATGATCTAACACAGTTGCTTCCCAGTCCGCGAAGGTAGGCATGGACGAATTGGAGCTTCCCGCAGCCACCAACTGGATGTCCGGATCGACCCACTTCATCGCCTTGGCAGTTTCAACTGCCAAGCGCCCATATTCAGCCGCCGTCTTATGCCCAATCTGCCATGGACCATCCATTTCATTGCCGAGGCACCACACTTTAAAACCATGCGGGTCATGAACCCCGTGTTCTATACGCAGGTCACTCCAATAAGAACCCGACGGATGATTACAATATTCGACCAAGTTCCTAGCGGCGTCAATGCCGCGAGTGCCGAGGTTCACGGTCATCATCACTTCAGAACCGGCTAACTTTGCCCATCTTGCAAATTCATTTGTTCCTATTTCATTGATTTCCGTCGATCGCCACGCAAGATCTAATCGACTCTTTCTCTGCTCTACAGGCCCCACGCCATCTTCCCAATTGTACCCCGAAACAAAGTTTCCGCCGGGATAACGGATGATGGGGACATTTAATTCTTGCACAAGGCTCAATACATCCCGACGAAACCCGCTCTCATCAGCAGTTTCATGTTGAGATTCATAGATCCCGCCATAAATAGCCCGCCCCATGTGTTCAAGAAATGAACCATAAATGCGGGGATCAACCTGTGCTAAAACATATTGTTTATCCAAAATAAGTCTAGCAACCGTATTCATTGACGTACTTCCTCTCCTGCCC
>JAKACY010000171.1 GCA_021821025.1 Bacillota bacterium
TGCAATCATTGGCGCGCAGATGAAACGTTTGACTAGTTTGATCAAATGTGATGCTCACGTTTGTTTCACGATCCTCTTTTTTATTTTAATATATTCGATTATAATGAAGGCGTCTACACTGCATGTCTACAAAAGGTGGGGCTAGATGGACAACGCAGAAGATCATGTAGTGTTGTGCAGAAAATGCTTTAAGCCAATTGACCGCAAATCCGATCTCGTCGTGACTTTTCAGATGTTTCGAGTACTGCCGTATCATCATCAGTGTTACGAAAATATGTTGCAAACACCGGGTGCTGGATCGATGGGCAGCCGCATCGATGGCCTGTTTGGAACGCTTGGCGCAATGACTGGTCCTGTCATCGCACTGTTTTTAATTGCAAGAGGGTTGCCCGTCTGGTTGCTCGTGATCGCCTGCATACCGATCGTGTATCGAGCCATCGCTTGGTTTCGATACGAGAAATATTTGGGCCCGTCATAAATGACAGGCCCAAATATATGTATGTGCTGAGGCGAGGCGATTGCCTTACGACTTGTCCCCAGTAATCTCAGCCACAGCCGCAATCGGGACGATAAGGAACAACAAGATCATGCCAATCAACTGCATGGCGCCAGTGGTGTTTAGAAGCATCCACAAACCCACGATAATGAGAATGAGCGATATAATAAAAACGGTGTAGAACCTTTGGCTCTTCATGATAATCCCCCATGCAGCATGGTCATAGACCGCGCTATCTAGTTAAGTCCAAACGTGCGCTGTAGATATTTTACCTTGCTTCGCACGCATCATGAACGCTTTTTTGCGCCGAATTTTAAACAGTGTATGAATCCTGCATCTAGCGATGGTAAATGAAGCGCTCGCCAACCGCAAACATGTGAAATTTTTGGGATCGGTGTCGGTTGAACAGGTAATCGACAAAGTAAGCAGGGTTTTCTCGATTTCCAGCGAACATATCAAAGTGCATAGGGATGACCAGGTCTGCTTGAATCGCGCGGACAAACTCCAGCGCTTCGCGGTAGTTCATGTTGCCGATGATGTTTGCCTCGTCCCGCATCCAATCGCGGCCATTGCTGTTGACCATGGCGATGTCTATACGATACTTAGACAGCCGGTCGACGAGCTCTGGAAAGTAAACGGTATCACCGGAGTGATAGAGCGTTACACCGTTCGCTTCTACGATGTACCCGAGAAAAAAGTGGTTACCTTTGGCGTCTGTCTCGAACTCCTGGTGTTTCTGTGCGACGGGCGTGATGGTAAACTCTCCGATCTGCAGTGGTTCCATGTCTTTCGCTAAGAGGATTCGCGAAACATCGATGCCAAATGATCTGGCGAGGCTTTCATGTGATGCGGGAACAACGAACAAAGTGCTGTCGCTCGCGTTGGCGATTGCCTTTAAAGTGTCTCCATCCATATGGTCTTGATGATAATGCGTGCAAAGCACGGCCGCGGCACTTTGAAATCGGTTTGGGTCGATGGGCGGCGGAAAGTCTCGCACGCCTTCACCCGGTGTCTGCGCATCTCTTGCGATCGAATCGGAGAGGTATGGGTCGATGCAGATGATATCCTTCGCACCTTTGATGACGTAGCCCTCTTGGCCGAGGTTCCAGAGTGCCAGGCAGTTATCGGGAACACTCGTTTGATTGATCTCCTGCAGCAATGCATCTCCCTGTTTATAGATGATGTCCATCTGGCTACCCCATTCATCTGAATTTTCATTTCAATCTATGATTCATAATATGGTATAGGTAGACAATCTGCAAGAAATCAGGTGGTTATGTGAAAGAGCATGCGATATTAGGAATTGATATCGGCACCACTAGCGTCAAGGTAGTGGCGTTTGATTTTGGCGGCAAGACACTTGCGCAGGCGTCAACGTCGTATGACCTGTTTCATCCGCGCCCAGGGTTTTCCGAACAAGATCCCATGTCGATTAGACAAGCGACTTTCTCTTGCATCAAGACTGTGGCTGCTTCTGTTCAAGCACTTCAATTACAGATTGAGGCTCTCAGCTTTAGCGCTGTGATGCATAGCGTGATGGCCGTAACAGATGATGGCGAAGTTTTAACCCCTTTAATCACTTGGGCAGACAATCGCAGCGCGCCAGAGATGGATCGCATTCGCGCTGACTTGGGCTTAGCTGTCTATAAGCGTACGGGAACGCCGCTACATCCGATGTCACCGCTCGCAAAGATCGCCTGGCTTAAAACCCACCGTGCTGATCTTTTTCGGCCGGGTGTGCGCTTTGTGTCCATTAAAGAGTGGATCGTGTATGTGCTGTGTGGAATATGGCGGGTGGATCATTCGACCGCGTCCGCAACAGGTATGTTCAATTTGGCAAGCCTTGCTTTTGATCAGGAGGCGCTCCAATATAATGGACTGTCAGCAGATCAACTCAGTGAGCCTGTCGATACGCTTACGATGATGCCGCTGCATGATAGTGATTTGGCGAGGGCCTTAGGCCTAACCGTGAACCTCCCTGTCGTGATCGGCGCGACGGATGGGGTGCTCGCTAACCTCGGCACGGGCGTGATTGCTGCGGGTCAAGTGGCCGTCACGATGGGGACGAGTGGCGCTGTTCGTATAACCGCAAGTGAACCGTGGACAGATGATCTTGGTCGCACATTTTGTTATGCTTTGACAAAGGATTACTGGGTGATAGGCGGCGCAGTCAATAACGGCGGGATCGCCACGCGGTGGCTGACAGAAATGCTTACCGGAAATGACAAGTCGGCTTTCGCTGCTGCAGGAGCAAGGGCTGATAGTGCGGCTCTTGGCGGTCGTGGCGATCATGCTTTTGGCGAGGCAGATGAGTCTTGGCTGTTCCATATGGCATCGAAAGTTCCGGCGGGGGCGGGCGGCCTCTTATTTTTACCGTATTTGACGGGCGAACGGGCACCGTATTTTCATGAACATGCGCGCGGCGTATTTTTTGGCTTCGGCGTGGAGCACACGCGTGAGCACATGGCGCGTGCTGCCGTAGAGGGAATTGTCTATGCGCTATATAACGTGGGTGTCGTGATTTCAGAGCGGCACGCTGTGCAAAGCCTGCATGTGTCAGGTGGATTTGCGCGATCAAAACTCTGGCGAAGTTTAGTGTGCAATATCTTCGGCGTTCCACTTCAGGTGCCAAGCGTCGATGAAGTTTCATGCTTTGGGGCAGCACTGCTGGGGCTTCATGCGTTGGGTGAATTTTCCAGCCTTCAGGATGCTGCAAAACTGATCGTGATGCGTGATGGCGAGCAGCCGAACGGCGACGATGCGAAGACCTATCAAAAGTATTATCCTTTATTTGCATCGGTGTACGAGAATTTAAAGGATTCGTTTGATGTTTTGGCGAGGATGAGGGATCTATAGGAGGTATGTGATGTGAATGTGACGACTTGGACCCCGCCGTTATCTGCTGTGTGGTTTCTATCGGTCGGGGCAATTTTCGGGTTCTTGGCTGTGGCACTCGGAGCTTTTGCCGCGCATGCGCTGCGAAAACGATTATCCGCTGAACAGATCACGGTGTTTCAAACTGGTGTGCAATATCAGATGTACCATGCGCTGGGACTCTTGGTCGTGGGCTCTCTAAGACTTACAGGCATGAGTTTCAGTGGGTACATAGATTTCGCCGGTTGGGCATTTATCATCGGAGTGATCCTGTTTTCCGGTAGTCTCTATGCGCTCACTTTGAGCGCAATAAGAAGGCTTGGCGCCATCACGCCACTGGGCGGTGTGGCATTTTTATTAGGTTGGGCAAGCCTTGTCATCGGGGTTATCTTTCGATAACTACATGTGCAACAAGAGCGGCATGATGATCGGCGCCAAGATGAGTGTCGCCCCCGCGGCGAGGATCATAGAGAGGCTAGACACCGTTCCTTCTATGGATCCGAGTTCAAATGCTTTTGCAGTACCGATGCCGTGGGCACCGACACCTAGCAGCGTGCCTTTTGCCAGTGGTGAGTGAATTTTAAACAGCGCGATGATGATCGGGTTCACCAAAAGTCCGCACAGCGCAGTTAAAATCACAAACGCAGCCGTCAGCACGGGTTGACCGCCGATCATATGCGATACATCCATGGCCACCGGCGTAGTGATTGATCTTGGCGCCAGACTGTCGACGACAAGCCCTGTCATGTGCAGGCCTTCAGCGAGCAGAACTGTTGATAACAGCGCAGTGAGAGAGCCTGCTATGATGCTGCTGATGAGCGGTACAGCGTATTGTTTCAGCAGCGAGAAGTTTTTGTGAAGGGGAACGGCGAACGCCACGGTTGCAGGGCCCAGCATAAAGGTGAACCATTTCCCACCTTGATCATAGGTGGCGTAAGGGATTCGAAAGACCGATAAGATGATGATCAGCGCGATAAAACTGGTGAACATCGGGGAAAAGACGACGATGTTCCACTTTTTATAGAGTTGTTTGCTAACAATATACACGATGACAGTGATGATGATTCCGGCGAGGATGGTCATGCGCTCAGTTCCTTTTGTTTGTGGTTTCGATATTTCAACAGCACCTGCGTGAGGGATCCAGTGGCGGACATTACGAGGATTGTGCTGATGCCGATGATGAGGATAATTTTCCACCCATCGATCTCCATTAGGTGTTTATATAGCACAATTCCAACCGCCGACGGGATAAAGAGCAACAGTAACTCAGATAACAGCCAGTTCGCGCCGGTCTCTAGCCACTTCAGTCGAAGGACCCCAGTTTGAAGCAGCAAGAAGACGATGAATAGGCTCAGGACACTGCCGGGAAAGCTCGTATGAATGAGGGTAGCAAACCAGTTCCCAGCCATTGTGATCAGAATGAAGAAACCGATCTGCAAAACCCCAGCCGCGACTCCTCTTAATGTTGATTTTGGAAAATTCCTCTTGTGCAAAAAATCACGCCCGATCCAAACAGGTTTAAGCGGCGTGGTCACTCCCTAGGCAGCCGCCTTAAGGACGCATGATCAAACGCCGCATCTCGCAAACTCCATTTATGATTCGATTATAAACCTTTTACGTAGTCCTCGTCACCCTTACCAGACCCCGACAAAATCCGAGTAAAGACGGATAAATATAACGATATAAACCTTGACGACACGTGGCATACAACGGTAAAGTTCGGATAAGTGATTTGCTGACATGGAGGAAGCTACATGGCCATTAGAGAAACACGCTTAGAAACGCGCATTGCCCAGCTTGGTAACAGGCAGGATCCCGTCACAGGGGCCGTGTCTGTGCCGATTTATCATGCCACTACGTTCGCCCATCCGGCTTTGGGTGAATCGACGGGCTATGACTATACCCGCACTTCCAATCCTACCAGATGCATCTTGGAGACAGCGATCTCCGAACTAGAAAACGGAACACGCGGCTTTGCATTTTCGTCGGGCATGGCTGCCGTGAGTTGTGTGCTTGGACTATTCTCGTCCGGTGATCATCTACTCGCATCGAGTGATCTGTATGGGGGGGCTTATCGTTTATTTGAGCAGATTCTAGCAA
>JAKACY010000172.1 GCA_021821025.1 Bacillota bacterium
TGGTAAAACCGGATTGTTTCACACACAGCAAGCAATTGCGTATGGCACAAAAATGGTCGGTGGCGTAACGCCTGGAAAAGGTGGATCGATCATCGAAGGGGTTCCAGTTTTTGATACGGTGGATCAAGCTGCGCGAGAAACAGGCGCGAACGCATCCGTGATTTATGTGCCGCCAGCGTTTGCGGCTGATGCGATCATGGAAGCTGCTGATGCAGGTCTCGATCTCGTGATCTGTATCACAGAAGGCATTCCGGTGCTCGATATGGTTACAGTCAAAAGATATTTGGAAGGGAAAAATACGCGTCTGATCGGCCCTAATTGCCCAGGTGTCATCACTCCTCAAGAGTGCAAGATCGGAATCATGCCTGGCTACATACACAAGCGTGGGCATGTGGGTGTCGTGAGCCGCAGCGGAACGCTGACCTATGAAGCAGTGTACCAACTTACCACGCGTGGGCTTGGTCAATCTACGGCTGTCGGTATCGGCGGTGACCCTGTCAATGGGACTAACTTTGTGGATGTGCTCAAGATGTTCAATGAAGACCCAGACACAGAGGCGGTCATCATGATCGGCGAAATCGGCGGAACAGCAGAAGAGGACGCAGCCGCATACGTCAAGGCGAATATGACCAAACCGGTAGCTGGATTCATAGCCGGACGCAGCGCCCCGCCCGGAAAACGCATGGGCCACGCAGGCGCCATCATCTCCGGTGGTAAAGGCACAGCGGATGAAAAGGTAAAAGCGATGGAAGCCGCTGGTATTAAGGTAGCACCCACGCCTTCGGAAATGGGTTCTACACTCTATGCGATGCTAGAAGAACGTGGCCTTCTGGAGAAGTGTCGTTCCTAGGATCTCGCTAGTCTTTCAGATAATATGTCAGTGCAAAAACGATCGACCGGAATGATTGGGTCGGTCTTTTTTGTATACATTTTTAGTCAAGAGGAGTGGCGGACGATGCGATTTTGTGTGAGAGTTTAGTTGATCCTCTTAGTTGAAAGGGGAACCTTTATGAAATCGAATTCGGATCTCTTATATTGGATCGCATTATTAAACACGCCTGGAATTGGGCAAATTACGGCTCGCCGCATAAAGGAACAGGTTCCCACATTGCATCAGGCGAAAGAACTTGAGGAAGCTGATTGGTTGCAAAAGGGTTTGCGTCACGATATCGCACAGTCTTTATGTGACACTTTGCACAAAGAAGAATACGTCAAAATCGTGGATTCACTGGAGAGAACCAAGGTTCGAATCGTGTTGGAAGCTGATGAGCACTATCCACCAAGTCTACGCCAGATTCCCCACCCACCTCCATTATTATTTTATGTAGGGCAACTGGAGCCGTTTGTCACGAGCGTTGCGATCGTCGGCACGCGCAAGTGTACGTCATATGGCACTCGGGTTGCGCAAGAGATTGCCGCAGATGTCGTGAAGAGCGGTGGTGTGGTGATATCTGGGCTCGCCTATGGGATCGATCACGCAGCACATGTAGGTGCGGTTAACGCAAGTGGGCGTACGGTGGCTGTGCTAGGCTCTGGCGTAGGTGAGATTTATCCTCGTGAGCACCGTGATTTGGCTAGGCGTATCGTCGAGCAAGGCGGTGCTATCATCAGCGAGTTCTTGCCTTGGGAAAAACCCTTGCGCAGGAATTTTCCACAGCGCAATCGCGTGATCAGTGGCATGGCACAAGCTGTAGTCGTCGTAGAGGCGGCAAAAAAGAGCGGATCTCTGATCACTGCGGCCTATGCTGTGGAGCAAAATCGCGATGTGGCAGCGGTGCCTGGCTCTATCTTCAGCGTTTACTCGCAAGGCCCACACGAATTGATCGCAGATGGAGCCATCCCGTTATTTTCTACGCATGATGTGTTACATACACTCGGACTGGCAGTCCCAGCTTCTGAAAACAGTATTTTAAGTGAACAGTTTGACTCGGCACACGAGAAAAAATTGACAGATGCCGAGGAGATGGTGTTGCGAGAGTTATCTACACATGCTAAGATGCCCGGTGAACTGAGTGCTGCTTTATCTGTATTAGGCATACCTGTTGGGCAACTGAGTATGGTGCTCATGCAGCTAGAGCTTGCAGGACGCATTCGCAGAGATAGCGTGGGGATGTACACGATTTAACGAACCGATGTATGAACTGTTTGCATATTCTTTGACGAGAGTGATAAGATGTGGTGAACCTCAGTAGGCGAGGAGGTAAGCGATGGCGGACTACTTGGTCATCGTCGAGTCGCCAGCGAAGGCGAAGACGATTGGGAAATACCTCGGAAGTAAATATATTGTAAAAGCATCGATGGGGCACGTACGTGATCTTCCAAAGAGTCAACTCGGAGTGGACATCGATCACGGTTTTGAAGCAAAGTACATCACGATTAGGGGCAAAGGTGATGTATTAAAGGAGTTGCGCGATTCCAGTCGAAAGGTGAAGGCTGTTTATCTCGCGGCTGACCCTGACCGAGAAGGCGAAGCGATCGCTTGGCATTTGGCGCAAAGTCTGGAGATCGACCCGAGCCGGCCCTGCCGAGTAGTGTTTAACGAGATCACGAAGCAAGCGGTTAAAGAATCTTTTAAAAATCCACGCGCAGTCGATATGGACCTTGTGCATGCGCAACAAGCACGAAGAATCCTGGATCGTCTCGTAGGCTACCGCATCAGCCCGCTACTTTGGAAAAAAGTCAAGCGCGGTTTGTCTGCCGGGCGCGTTCAGTCGGTTGCGGTTCGTTTGGTGGTAGACCGGGAACGGGAGATTCGCGCTTTTATTCCTGAGGAATATTGGACAGTTACGGCGATCTGCGAGTCTGCCGGTGAGAAATTCAAGGCCAACTTTTATGGTTATGGCAAGCGCAAAGTAGACCTGAAGACGAAAGAGGACGTCTCTGCGCTGATCAAGAAGATTGGCGATCATGATTTTGTAGTGGAAAACATTAAAGCGAGTGAGCGCAAGCGCAATCCATCTCCTCCCTTTACAACGAGTAGCCTGCAGCAAGAAGCGGCACGTAGGCTTGGGTTTAGAGCGCAAAAGACCATGTCTGTTGCACAACAGTTGTATGAAGGAATTGAGTTGCCGAAAGAGGGCGCTATAGGACTCATCACCTACATGCGTACAGACTCTACTCGAATTTCAGAAGAAGCGTTACGGGAAGTGCGAGGCTATATTGAACAGGCATTCGGATCTGCTTTTGTACCGCCTACACCCCGTGAATACAGTGCAAGAAAAGGCGCTCAGGACGCGCACGAAGGGATTCGTCCTACGTCTACTGCGCGTTATCCGGATGATTTGAAGGAGCACCTCAATCGGGATCAATATCGGCTTTATAAGTTGATCTATGAGCGTTTTGTCGCCAGTCAGATGGCCTCTGCAATTTTGGATACCATGACGGTGGATATTTTGGCTGGTGATGCGATGTTTCGTGCAACGGGTTCTAAGGTTAAGTTTCCTGGCTTTATGAAGCTTTACATCGAGGCGACGGACGATGCGCAAGATGAGGAAGGTTTTCTTCCTGCGCTTGACAAGGAACAGGTTTTGACGCCTAGACCTAAGTTGACGCCGGAGCAACACTTTACCCAGCCACCGCCTCGATATTCTGAGGCGAGGCTTGTTAAGGCTATGGAAGAACTTGGGATTGGGCGCCCGAGCACCTATGCACCGACCATAGATACGATCCAAAAACGGGGTTACGTTCTTTTGCAAGAGAAGCGCTTTGTGCCAACGGAGTTGGGGGAGATCGTAGTCGATCTCTTGAAGGAATTTTTCCCGACTATCGTGGATGTCGACTTTACGGCGCAATTGGAACAGCAACTCGACGACGTCGAAGACGGTGATGTGAACTACGTCGCGATGCTCAGTGATTTTAACCGGGGCTTTGAAGGCTACCTACATGCTGCTGAACAGAGTATGGAGCACGTGCAGTTAGAAGAGGAGTATGCTGACGAGTGCTGCGAGAAATGCGGCAGGCAAATGGTTTATAAGCATGGCAGATTTGGTAAATTTCTTGCATGCCCAGGGTTTCCGGAGTGCAGGAACGCAAAACCAATCGTGAAGCCAGTCGGCGTGAATTGCCCTCGTTGCAACAACCCCCTGGTGGAGCGCAGGGGTAAAAAGAGAAGAACCTTCTACGGGTGTTCAGGTTACCCAGAGTGCAATTACGTATTATGGGACGAACCCGTCGGAAGATCGTGCTCGGTTTGCGCAGAACCCATGGTTAAGAAAAAGCAGGGTAAAAACGAAGTGGTGGTCTGTTCAAATGCTGAGTGTAAACATGTAGAGGTATTAGAGCCCCGTTAACGATACGGGGCTTCTTTTCAAATACAGCGTTCACGCAGGTGCGACTGGTGGTTCGCGCCTCTTGGACACGTCTTGGAAGGGGTTTTTAGATGGAAGATTTGAGGGTCACCGTCATCGGAGCGGGACTCGCCGGGTCAGAGGCAGCTTGGCAACTAGCTAAGCGAGGGGTTCTGGTCACGTTGTGTGAGATGCGGGGCGTAAAAAAGACGCCTGTGCACACGACGGACGGCTTTGCGGAACTTGTGTGCTCAAATAGTTTGCGCGCTGCGGGTCTGGCAAACGCGGTCGGTCTCCTGAAAGAAGAAATGCGCCAATTAGATTCTTTGATTATGCGCGCGGCGGACGATACAAGAGTTCCCGCGGGTGGGGCCTTGGCTGTTGATCGCGAGAGTTTCTCGGCGTATATCACGAAGATTCTTTCTGAACATCCATTGATTGACGTGGTGAGGCGTGAGGTCGATCAGATTCCTGATGGTATCGTCGTGGTGGCTACTGGCCCCCTGACTTCTGATGCGCTTTCGGAGTCGATTCGTCAGTTCTCGGGAACGGATGCACTCTATTTTTATGACGCGGCCGCACCGATCGTTGAGGCATCCAGTATTGACTTAGACGTCGTCTACAAAGCCTCGCGCTATGACAAAGGCGAAGCGGCCTATCTCAATTGCCCTATGGATGAACCCGAGTTTCACGAATTCTATGATGCTTTAATACATGCCCAAACTGCTCCTTTTCACGAGTTTGAAAAGGAAGTGTACTTTGAAGGGTGCATGCCGATTGAAGTTATGGCGAAAAGAGGCATGCAAACCATGCTGTTCGGCCCACTTAAACCTGTCGGACTTGTCGATCCGAGAACAGGCAAACTGCCTTATGCGGTGGTTCAATTGCGTCAAGACAACGCGGCTGCAACATTGTTCAACTTGGTTGGATTTCAAACGCATCTCAAGTGGGGTGAACAGGCTCGCGTCTTTCGTATGATTCCGGGGCTAGAAAATGCGGAATTTGTCCGCTATGGCGTCATGCACCGGAATACTTACATCAATTCACCTCAAATCATGCATCCTACATATCAAACGAAATCCCGCAGCAACCTATTTTTTGCTGG
>JAKACY010000012.1 GCA_021821025.1 Bacillota bacterium
TCACCGCCAAGTTATCGCCCATGCCGGGCGCACCACCTATACAAATCGCCGACCCAGTCGGCGATTTGTATAGCTACTGCTTAATTTTCTGTTAGCCAGGCATCATACTAATGGCCTTCCCTGACGGTCACTTGCGAATCTCTAGCACCTCATACTGGATGGTGCCGGCTGGCACCGCAACTTCTACCATTGACCCGACGGACTTCCCCAACAAAGCCCTACCGACTGGAGACTCGTTAGAAATCTTGTTCTCCGATGGATCCGATTCAGCCGAACCAACTATATGAAATTCGACATCCTCTTTGAACTCAATATCGCGTAACTTTACAGTTGAACCGATGCTCACAACGCCGGTATCGACCTCGTCCTCATGAATAATGCGAGCATTTCTCAGCATCTTCTCGAGCGTGATAATGCGTCCTTCCACAAACGCCTGCTCATTTTTTGCATCTTCATACTCTGAGTTCTCGGAAATATCACCATAGCTGATCGCAACTTTAATTCTCTCTGCGACTTCTCGACGCTTAACCGATTTCAAATACTCCAGTTCTTCTTCTAGTTTCTGCAATCCACCCGGGGTGAGCAGCACTTCTTTTTCCGACATGTCTGTCTCTCCTTTAGATCCTGGCACGGCCCACCAATCTCAACAGGCGAGTGTAAAAAAAACTGCCGAGCGAAGAAGCTGACAGTGTCGCCAATTGCCATGGACTCAGAATCTGCGGTAATTATAGGGTATCACGTTACAACTGTCAACGAATTGAACTCCTAGCACAATGAACCTTTTCATAATGTACGTCGGCTGTTGATACAAAATGACCCGATCATCAGGATCCCCGTATAATCTTTCCATGTTAGTTGCCGAGTCGCGGCATGAAAGTCTATTCATGAGTTGGAGTAGCATGCCACGGTTTACCTGTTTTATTCAAAATTGACTCATATACGTCTGAAGCAGATCTTCCATATCCCTCAGAGACTCTTGTTCATTAACAAGATCACGAATCTGAGCCGCCCCTGGCAATCCTTTTAAGTACCAACCAGCATGCTTTCTCATCTCTCTAACTCCAGTATACTCACCTTTATCGTCGACGAGTAGATGCAAGTGTTCAATCGCGATAGTCAGGCGTTCTTTTGGAAGCGGGCCCGCCAGTTTTTCACCAGTCTGTAGAAAATGAGCGATCTCACGAAAAATAAAGGGATTCCCAAGTGCCGCCCGACCAATCATAACGCCATTGCATCCAGTCTGATCTAGCATCGCTTGCGCATCTTCTGGACTGATGATGTCCCCATTTCCGATGACGGGAATAGAAACAGCCTCTTTTACCGCCTTGATAATCGACCAATCAGCTTTGCCGCTGTACATCTGCTTTGCAGTGCGGCCATGCACAGTCACAGCTTGTGCACCAGCCTGTTCCACCGCTTTCGCTACATCTACGGCATTCACATGGCCGTCATCCCAACCTTTGCGAAACTTCACGGTTACAGGGCGATCCACTTTCTTTACGACCGCTTCAACGATTGCGGCAGCATAACTGGGATCTCGCGCAAGAGCTGCGCCAGACCCATTTTTATAGATTTTAAGAACTGGGCACCCCATATTGATGTCGATGATATCGGCATTTGTGCCTTTTGAGACTAGTTCCGCAGCTTGAACCATCGATTCCAGATCCGAGCCAACAAGTTGCAAGCTCACTGGGTGTTCATCGGGTACGATTTGAAGCATGTGCTGCGTGCGCTCATTTTTGTATACCAAAGCTTTGTCGCTAACCATTTCGGCGCAGACCATCCCTGCACCCAAGCGTTTCGCTAATTTGCGAAAGGGAGGATTGCATACGCCAGCCATCGGGGCAAGGATCACCGGATTGTCCAATCTTACGTTTCCGATGACGAGTGGCGCGGCTGTTAATTGAACAGACATAGCCGTATAATCCCCCTATATTTGGTGTTCCTGTGTTTGGTGCCATAAAGCGCCATGTCACCGTCTATCAGCTTCTTCAACTTGCCCTTCTATTCCCAGATCTGTACGCGAAACCTGCAACACAGTGACGATCTTAGTCAATTGGTTCTCGCTCGGTATCCGAGTACCACGCTCTAAACCTCCGACTACTGCCACCGAGACTCCTATCGCCTCTGCAAACTCCTGTTGAGTCAAGTGTTTTAACTTTCGATAGGCGCGGAGCCTTTTCGTAAAAATTTCGGAACCCACGCGACGCCCTCCTTTCCACCTACCGCGTCAAGCAAATCAGCGATGGTGCGGCGCGCGACGGGGTGGAGAGTACTAGGCGCAATTTGCGCTAGCGGAATCAAGACGAACGCGCGCTCGTGCATCCTAGGATGAGGCACGATCAGGTGCGGCTCGTGTGAGATCTCCATATCGTCACATAGCAGCATATCGATGTCGACCGGACGCGGTCCAAAGCGAATCGTCCTCTTTCGACCTAGCGAGGACTCGATTCCTAGCAGCATGGACATCATATCATCTGGTTCTAGGGGCGAAGTCACCACAGCCACTGCGTTATAAAAGAGGGGTTGCTCTGTAACTTCGACCGGTTCTGTTTCATAGACGTCTGATACTTTCATAATTCTCGTGTCGGGTAACGTTGATGATATCATATCCAAGGCCATTTGCAGGTTTCTAAGACGATCACCCATATTAGCACCTAGCGATAGATAGTAGGTGTGATGCATTAGTCATCTCACCACGGCGTCTGTCATCTTTGTAATGCGTATGATTTCCTTCACGTCGTGCACTCGAACAATATCAACTCCTCGCGTGATCGCTACGGCGACCGTGGCTGCTGTGCCCTCGACGCGTTTATCAACAGGAAGCCCTAAAACATGGCCGATCACGGACTTCCGTGATGTCCCGATCAACACAGGGTACCCTGTTTCCCTGAACACATCTACACGGTTGATAAGTTGCAAATTTTGTTCCACCGTTTTACCAAAGCCGACGCCTGGGTCGAGGATGATGCATTCACGCTTAAGGCCCGCCTCCATAGCTAAGTTCGCCTGGTATAATAGTTCCTCCATGACTGCAGTTATGATGTCCCCCTCTATACACTGGCGATCTGTTGCATTATGCATCAGAATATACGGGGCTTGGTATTTCGCTAATACCTTGAACATCTCAGCGTCGAAGCGACCACCCCACACGTCGTTAATCATATCTGCGCCATAGTCCAACGCCTTTTGCGCGACCGAAGATTTGTAGGTGTCGATGGAAATTGGTACGGACACCGTTTCTCTTAACCGCGCCAATATGGGTTCAAGACGGTGCCACTCCTCTATTGCGGATAACGGGGTGTGTCCGGGTCGAGTCGATTCGGCGCCAATATCGATTATATCAGCCCCGAGTTCTACCATCTCACGAGCATGGTCCAAAGCTTTGTCCGTATCAAAATAACGACCACCGTCCGAAAAGGAATCTGGTGTAAAATTTAAAATCCCCATCACCAAAGTCCGTTTACCCATATCAGGTAGGTATGATTGAACGCCGTAGTCCTTCACAGCGGCCGTGCTACTCATAGACCCACCCCTTCAGGTTGAAATAAAGCTGTGCTAAGATATCTTTCTCCATTCGATGCAGAAATCGTTAAAACACGGTGTCCACGGCCCAACTCAGCCGCCACCTGCAGTGCGGCGCAAATCGAAGCGCCACTGCTGATACCCACGAGCAGCCCCTCTTGCTTTGCAACAAGGCGGGCAAAGTGAAATGATTCTTCGTTATCCACAGGGATTATCTGATCGATCAAATTGCGGTTTAGGATGGCTGGCACAAATCCTGCGCCTATCCCTTGAATCTTATGCGGTCCTGGCTGCCCGCCCGACAACACTGGGGAATCCTTAGGTTCGACAGCGACGATACGACAGTTTGGAATCTCTTCTCGCAAACGTGTACCGACACCAGTCAGGGTACCGCCTGTGCCTACCGCTGAAATAAAGGCGTCGAGGCGTGCCTCCATCTGTTCGACGATCTCGACCCCCGTGGTCTCATAATGCGCCTTTACATTGTCTGGATTATTAAATTGCTGTGGCAAGAAGTAGCGTTCCGGATCTGCTGCCACAATTTCATCTGCCTTTGCGATCGCACCACGCATCCCCTCAACACCAGGCGTCAACACCAGATCAGCGCCGTACGCCGACAACAAGCTGCGCCGCTCCATACTCATCGTGTCAGGCATGACCAACATCGCGCGATATCCCTTAGCCGCTGCCACCATGGCCAGCCCTATACCCGTATTGCCACTGGTTGGCTCTACGATGGTATCTCCTGGCCTCAAACGTCCAGATTTTTCTGCCTCTTCAATCATGTAGAGTGCAACGCGATCTTTCACACTACCGCCTGGGTTGAACCACTCCAGCTTGATGTACACATCCGCTGAGTTTTCGGGAACGATATGGCGAAGCTTAACGATCGGGGTCCTTCCGATGAGTTCGGTAATATCTTCGACAACCTTCATACACTTTTCCTCCTTGAATGACTGGTTTGAGGCCCTCAGTTTAGCTCAGCGCGTGATCTCGCAGATCTTTAAGTTCGTCACCACTAAAATAATACTTTTCACTGCAGAAATGACACACGAGTTCAGCGTGTCCCTGCTCCTCAATCAAGTTCTCGAGTTCTTGTTTACCTAAGCTGATCAGTACACGGCCGAGGCGATCCTTCCCACAATTACACTGAAAACGAACCTCTTTGCGCTCCAATATTCGCAGATCCCTGGGAAAGACGCGATACAAGATATCTTCCGGCGTAAGCCCATCACGTAATAGCGATGACACAGCAGGAAGATCGGATAGAATCTGCTCGAGCTCAGCGATATCCTGATCGTGCGCTCCAGGCAAGATATGAATCAAGATGCCGCCCGCGGCCAGTACGGACAGGTCAACATCCACCAGCACCCCAACTGCCACGGCAGACGGTGTCTGTTCGGAAACCGCAAAGTAATAAGTAAAATCTTCACCAATTTCGCCCGACGTAATCGGGACCATGCCTCGGTACGGTTCTTTCAGTCCGAGATCCTTGATTACGTAGAGTGAACCATTTTTGCCAACCGCTCCGCTGACGTCCAATTTATTGCGTTCGTTCAGTGGGAGATGGACGTGAGGTTCATCGGCATACCCGCGAATATCTCCCGTCCCTGTTGCGACAACGAGTATCCTTCCAGCAGGCCCGTCGCCATTTACCTGAAGCGTGATCTGATGACGTTCCTCTTTTAAGGTCGACGTAAGTATCGCGCCAACAGTGGCGACACGGCCTAATGCAGCTGTTACCACAGGCCACGTGTCATGGCGCCTGCGCATCTCTTCGACTAGGCCGCGTGTCGTCGCCGCGTATGCAGCGACCTGTCCACCCCTTGCCGTTGCGACCACTACATAATCCATTTCCTTCATCAATCGACGATCTCTCCAATACTCTCCTGATTCATCGTATACAGCAGACGTAAGCCCTTTAAAGTTAAATTTGGATCGACGATGTCTACTGCGTTCGATTCGCTGCTTACGAGTTCGGCGAGTCCGCCAGTCGCCACAACGGTATAGTCAAGGCGTAATTCCTCTTTGATACGCCGCACCAGCCCATCCACCTGTCCGATGAAACCGTATATGACGCCGGCCTGCATTGCACTGACCGTATTTTTCCCGATTACGGTAGGCGGCTTGACCAGTTCGATCCTCGGTAGCTTGGCTGCCCTCTGAAACAGAGCCTCCGTTGAAATATGAATTCCCGGTGCGATCAAACCGCCAAGATAACGGCCGTTCTCATCCACCACACAAAACGTCGTAGCTGTGCCAAAATCAACGATGATAAGTGGTGCTCCATACTCTGCGATCGCCGCTACAGCGTTGACGATCCGGTCTGCACCCACATCTTTTGGACTGTCGTAATCGATCGGTAGATTCGTCTTGATGTCGGCGCTGACGACCAGCGGTTTTAGGTGAAAGTACTGCTCTGCCATCCGCTCCAAAGCCGGCATGAGAGGTGGCACTACGGACGATATCGCCACGCCATCGATTACAGAGGGGCTCAAGTTAACATCAGAAAATAACGACTTGATGTGAATCCCAAGCTCATCTTCGGTTTGATCTCGCACCGTCCTTAAACGCCAATGATGGCGCAGGACTATGCCATCATATACACCTACGACGATATTGGTATTCCCCACGTCGAGAACTAAAATCATGCAGCAAACCCCACCTTCAGGAAGATGGGTGCCCAAGTATGGGCACCCAAGTATCAAAGTATATCGTTAGAACACTGCTTAGCTACATCAGGTCAACGTTGGTGTCGGATCATCTCCAAATGTACCGCGGCCGGAGATCTTGATCTTCGGGCCCTCATCGTTGTCCAGCAGGCGACCATACTCCATCAATTGCCGGATCTGTTCTCCGTCCAGCGTCTCTTTTTCAAGAAGCGTTTCAGCCAGCAAATCAAGCTTACTTCTATGCTCTCTTAGCAGGGTGCGACACCTTTCATAACACTCGTCTACGATCACACGCATTTCTTTATCGATTTCAAACGCAATCGCATCGCTGTAGTTTTGCTCAGATGTGATGTCGCGACCCAAGAACACCTGCCCCTGACGGTGCCCAAACTGCATGGGTCCCAGGCGATCGCTCATCCCAAACTCTGTGATCATGCGCCTTACGACCTCAGTCACACGCTCCAGATCGTTGGAGGCACCCGTGCTGATTTCACCGAGGACAATCTCCTCTGCGACGCGACCACCGAGCAATTCTACGACGCGATCAAGCATATCTTCCTTCGTCATGAAGCTGCGATCTTCTTTCGGCAAGCTGACGGTATACCCACCCGCCATGCCCCGCGGAATGATCGTCACTTTGTGTACGGTCGTCCCGTTTTTTAAGTAATACCCCGAGATTGCATGTCCACCTTCATGGAAAGCGACTAATCGTTTTTCTTTGTCGCTGATCACCTTACTGCGCTTTTCGGGGCCCGCGATGACCCGATCAATGGCATCATCAATCTCAGTCAGCTCGATAACTACCTTGTTGCGACGAGCAGTGAGAAGCGCCGCTTCATTCAATACATTTTCAAGATCTGCACCTGTAAACCCAGGTGTACGCTTTGCGATCACGTCCAAGGCAATATCTTTGGCGATCGGCTTATTGCGCGCATGGACGCGAAGGATTTGTTCGCGACCGCGAACATCCGGTCGATCCACTGTAATCTGGCGATCAAATCGCCCGGGCCGAAGCAGCGCCGGGTCTAAAATATCCGGACGGTTTGTGGCAGCGACGATAATAATCCCCTCGTTGGCGCCAAATCCATCCATCTCAACGAGCAACTGGTTCAGTGTCTGCTCTCTCTCATCATGACCACCGCCAAGGCCCGCGCCGCGTTGGCGACCGACTGCATCAATTTCATCGATGAAGATGATACAAGGAGAATTCTTCTTAGCATTTTCGAACAGGTCGCGAACACGAGATGCACCAACGCCGACGAACATCTCAACAAAATCAGAACCACTGATGCTAAAAAAGGGCACCCCAGCCTCTCCAGCGACCGCACGAGCAAGCAACGTTTTACCAGTGCCAGGGGGGCCTACCAACAGCACACCCTTAGGTATACGGGCGCCTACCGCGGAAAACTTGCGTGGATCCTTGAGAAACTCGACGACCTCGACTAACTCGGCCTTCTCCTCATCCGCGCCAGCCACATCTTCAAACGTCACACGTTTTTTGTCTTCCGTGTATAATCGCGCACGGCTCTTGCCGAAGTTCATCACCCGGTTACCGCCGCCCTGCCCCTGGTTAAACAAAAAGAAAAATATTACAAATACAAGCAGAAACGGAACAATTGTACTGAGAAAGTTCAACCACGACGATTCTTTAGGCGGTGCAACGATCGTCACGTTCACATTCGGCAAATTACTAAGTTGGTTTACAAGAGAATCACTATACAGCGCCCGAGAGGTGAACTGGGTGTTATCGGTCAGTTGTCCGTCTAACTGCAAAGTCGTTCCATCAGTGGTGATCTGAAGGCTCTTCACCTCGTGATTCTGCACATCCTGACGAAATGTGCTCCACGCAAGCGGAGTTCTCTGTTGGCTATCGGACATGATAAATTGTAACACCCCGATAATCACCAACAAGATCAACACGTAAAAAATCGCGCTCTGGTAAAAGCGTCTCATTCCTTACCTCCTCTCGGTCAAGGCGGGAATATTGTAACATATTCGCCGTCGGAAAATCACGCGACCGGAACAGTCATAAAAGCTAGTCTTGCCAGGCATCAATCGTTCACCTTATTGTATATCGCTGCTTTTAAAATGCCTACGAAAGGAAGATTGCGATACTTTTCAGCATAATCCAACCCGTACCCCACCAAGAATCGGTTAGGAACCTCAAATCCAGAGTAATCGGGATAAATCGAAACGATACGGCCGGTCGGCTTATCAAACGCCGCTGCGATCTTCACGGAACGTGCGCCACGACGCAAAAGCGAATCGCGCAAATAGCTGAGCGTGAGCCCGCTATCGACGATGTCCTCAACCAACAAGACATCCCGATTCTCAATCGGTCGCTCGAGATCTTTCAAAATCCGCACAATCCCAGATGACTTAGTGGATGCGCCATAGCTAGATGTAGCGATGAAGTCTAACTCGATCGGAATATCGATATGCCTGATTAAATCGGACATGAATAGAAAAGCGCCTTTAAGCACGCCTACCACCAATGGATTCATATCCCTGTAATCTGTTGATATCTGACCTGCGATTTGCTTGACACGAGCTGCAATCTCATCAGCTGAAAACAGCACTTGCTCTAAATCGTCCTTCAAATAAATGCCCCCCACAAATTTTACGAGTCCTCCCGCGCCAAAATGACTACGCGTTGGACAAACTGCTCTACGCCTGTCACCAAATAATGTTGACTCCGGCAAAGGCCTGGTACCCAAACCACTCTATCATCGATCACAAGCACTGGATACAAGCGGCGCATTGCCTCTGGAACTTTCGCATCGATAAACAAGTCTGAGACCAGCTTGGATCCATCCATGCCTAGCGGGGCAATGCGATCGCCTACGCGCCAGGGCCTTATCCAAAGTGAGCTTTGCCCGCGCGCAAACCACGATTCCCATTTTGACCTCGAAAAGTCCCGAGGGGGTGCAGCTTGTTCTGATACTATCGACCAGTTAAGCACTGGAATAGAAAAAAAAGAAGACCAGTCAATCATGGTCGGTGGCCATAAGCTTGTCAGCTCCTGAAATACGTCGGTGCCTCTCTTAATATGTAGCATGCCGTAACGTACCATCGCTATCCAATCTCTGCAGAGCGTGACTTGCCCATGCGATGTATACAGTAGTGTGCGCACATCCTCAATCTGCGCAAAGTTCCACTGTATGGCGCTGGCAAGATACCCTAATACTAATTTAATGACCCTTCGTTGTAAAGCAGTTGGGAGATCTATCAAGGATATAACTGGGCACTTTGCATGATTATTTTCGATCGTTACGTTGTCTGCAAAAAAATCGCCTGCAACATGTTCCATATACTCATCATCAACACGTGCAAGTTCAGCCAAGCGAACGAGCGCAGAGTCAATTTGGGGATTAAAGTCTTTACGCAAATAAGGTAGGAGTTCTAATCGAATTTTATTTCTCTTATAGGTGATGTCCAGGTTCGTGGAGTCCTCTACATACGTCAGATGGTGTTCCTTCACGTACTCATCAATGCTTTGTTTCGAAACCCTTAGCAGCGGCCGAACGAGTAGATGCCGACCAAGGCCTCGCGACTCAGGCATTCCGCGCAGTCCAGAGACTCCAGTTCCGCGCAAAAGGTGGTCCAACACTGTCTCCACTTGATCTTGTTCATGATGTGCTGTGATAATCAGACATCTTTCAAACTCATCAGCAAGTTGTTCGAGTGCCTTGTAGCGCAGATTCCTAGCCACGGTCTCAACCGATTCTCCAAAAAGACGTTGTTCCTTAGGGACATCGACTTTCAAACATCGACATATCAACCCATAGCGTTCAGCTAGCTGCAAAACGAATTGCTCATCGCGATCAGCTTCCTCATGCCGTATTCCATGGTTCACATGGCAGACGATGATCGGTGTCTGCGCAGATATCCCCGAAGCGTGAGCAACATGTAAAAGCGTGGTCGAGTCGGCCCCACCACTGACTGCCAGGATGACGCGTTTTGCACTTACTGTCTGAACATAACGCATCACCACATCTGCAAATTGCCTAACCATATCCATTCCCTTTGCCCCGCTTGCGTAGGCCCAACCCTACTGGATAACCATCAAGGCTTTCATTGTATATGCTTAAATTGCGTTCGTCCATAACACCACCACGAGCGTCGCAGCAAAACCAAGCACGGATATCAATAGCATCCAATCGATCATATCAAAACGACGGCGTACCCTGGTTCGAACAGTATGAACCGATGGTTGCGGTTGCGCATCGGACATACCTTCGTGCCGCCCGATATAGCGCAGTAACACCTGACGAAATCCTGATATATCCAACTCAGTGTGTTTTATGATATCAACAAATAATGATACGAGTTCATCATCCAAACCGAGTCTGCTCATTTTTTCATCTAGCCAAGCGCTACGTTCCTGAGGACGCCTTAAAGTGAGCCTGTCTAGCTCTGACTTTGTAAGCGGCGCGAGCAACTCCAGACCCAACATCGCACATGCGAACAAGTCATAACGAATATCTGCTTTTCGTGACCCACGTCCCCACCAGGCCCGATCATACAATTCAGTGAATTCCTTAACAGCGTTTGAGATTTTGGTGACCCCACCAAAATCAACGAGCCGGGGCTGAGCCGTGCGCTCATCAAGAAGGATATTCGATGGCTTTAGATCGCAAAACGCGAATCCACGTTCATGCAGTATGATAAGGAGATTCAATATCCTAAGGATGACAAGTGGAACCCATTCTCTCCCATGCAATTTGATAAATTCATCCACAGCTCGCCCATCCACGAACTCCATCACCAAGACCGGGCGCAATTCGTTGCCCACGATGAGATCGTCCAATTCAAATAATGCAGGTGCCAAAATGCGGCCCTGCGAGGAATCCTGCAACATTTGCAACCTATCGTACTCTACTGCAAGCGCAGTTGCGTCCGTACCCACTTTAATTGCAACTTGCTCCTCACCCCTGTAGGCGAGGTGCACAACGCCATTGGCGCCTGACCCAATCTGTCGCACGATACGATAAGCTCGACCGTGCCACTTACCTTGTATGATTCTACCTGGAGTCAAGGTAGGTGAACACTGGTTAACCGCAAAATCAGACGACATAGTGTCTCATACTTCCGGGCGCGTCATCACTTTCACGATTCAGTAAAGCCTTCATTGCAATCTCCAGAGCTGGCCCTGTAGGCGTATTACCGGTGGGACGAATAGCTCCAATAAAGTCCGCGATACCTTCTGCAGCTATGCTGTGATGCACATCTGCCAAACTACCGTTTGTCCCCGGATATGTGATCACCGTCAGACGATGGCTGCCAGAGCGTGCATTTAACCCGAACTCTAAATCACGA
The DNA here is from genome assembly GCA_021821025.1 of Bacillota bacterium. Taxonomy (GTDB): domain Bacteria; phylum Bacillota; class Bacilli; order Alicyclobacillales; family SLC66; genus JAKACY01. The sequence continues at coordinate 11,517 of JAKACY010000012.1, forward strand.
GTCGCTTCGCGAACAGCGGTCATCTTGTGATTCATGCTCGCCGACACATCGATCACAAGCCCCAGATCCATCCATACCTCTTCAGTCATCGTCTCGACTAAGCTCGCGACTTTTGTCCTCGTTTCAGGTGGCAGGTGATCAGAGTCTTGCCCCATGAGCTGCCGCAATTCCGAATTGACCACGTGGTGCAGCGTCAATTGCATGGTCTGTCTCGTGACCATTTGCATCGTCTTAGATAGCTCACTAGCCTTGACAATACGGCACATTCCGCCGCCTGCTTCAGCGATGTTCTGAGCCTCACGACGCCCCGTTTCGCCGAGCGACCCTTCATCCAAAATCCCAATGACACTGGTAGCGATACCCTTGCTTCTGGCAAGTTGCGCCACGTATACAGGATCGGTTCCGGCGTTAGAGCATCCGTCAGTAATCAGCAGCAGTTGCTGAAGCACAGTTTCATTCCACATTGATTCTCACTCCCGCAAATGGGTTAACTGCCAGTATCCCCAATTTGCAGGCGTTGTATTCTTCCATTTGTCAGACGTGGACCAAACGCCTCGCGGCCTGTTGTTCTTTCGGCGGCTTTCGATTTGAACGCGGTCTGCGCAGACTTGGCAGGTTCGGTATTTTAATAGTCGCCCACTCCGGCATATACCTTTCTAAACCCGCGCAAAGCACAGTCATGTCGTCTTTGATCGCTCCGCCCGCCATACGAACAGCAGATTCTAGCAGCAAATCCGCGATCAACTGCGGGTCCTTAGAGTCAATACGCTCAATTTGCCGCTTCACCCAATCCTCTGGGTCATTCATATGAGAAACGGCCTCCAAGATTCCGTCGGACATGAGGACGAGCACGTCATCTTGTAACAGCGAGATCTGTTTCGTCTGCACCTCGATGTCACTCAGGATGCCGACAGGCACACTTTCGCCTTGAATCGCGATCGCGTGTTTACCGCGTTTGATAAATGTCGCCACAGAGCCAACTTTTAGAAATTCCGTTTGCAGCGTGTAAAGATCGATCACGGCCAAATCGAGCGTTGCGTACATTTCCTCAGGGGAGCGCAGGACCAGAGCTGAGTTGACCGTCTTGATCGCTACATTTTCATTAAACCCGGCACGCAGTAGTTGTTGCACCAGGTTGACGGCGGCAGAAGACTCCTGATTCGCGCGTTCACCGTTGCCCATGCCATCACTAAGCGCGATCGCAAACCTGCCATTGCCTACATCAATAACGCTAAATGAATCGCCGCTCTGCAATTTCCCATCTTTTGCGGCGCTTGCAAAGCCGGATACCACGTCATATAACTTTGCAGATGAGAGTGTAACAACTTGGTATGAACCATCTGCGGAAAGATCAGTCTTTTGTACCGCGATCGTTTCGCCTAGCACTTCAGTCAGTAACGGCGCCACCAACTTCTTGCATTCATCATGGCCCGTAGGATTCATCTGTATGACCTCTATCTCAACCTTGCCCTCTTCTAGTGAGATGATGTCGACACTATGAACCTCGAGCCCAAGGCGTTCCAACGCCTCGAGGATCTGGGCCTCCTGTTTCTTGCTAGCACCAGCTTCACGGCGAATTTCCAGGGCCAAATCAGACATGATATCGGATACACCAGCCAGTTGCGCAGCAACCAATCCACGGCTTTCGCGAAGTTGCGAGATAATCGCCAAGTCCCTAGATACAACGGTGGACGATCGACGCAGTGTCGGCAAAAGCTGGTCGAGCTTGACGCATCGGCTGTACATTTCGCGCGGGGTGTCTTGAACCGTCATGGCAGGGTTTTTATCGATAGAATCAATCGTTAATTTCATCGCTTCATACGAATCCTTAAAATTTGCAATCCAGCATTTTTCGTACTTCCGGCATTGACGACAAAGCTCTTGCACCGTCAGATCAATCACCTGGTTCGTAGACGAATCCGCATCATATAAAGTTGGCGCCGTATCATGAAAGGCGCTAGATAATTGCGCAAATACCCTGCCTACTTCCTCTATCCGCGCCGTCATGAGTTCCTTGATCCTTCGGGCATGCTCCTGCTGGCTAACCGCATGCTGGTTCGTGCCCGGAATAAAGCGTGACACGTAGTTCATCCAGCGCTCAGGCATGAGGAAAAACGCCAGTAAGGCGATGCATGTTTCCATGAGCGAGTGTAGAACCACTTGAGGTTGGCCCACGTATAGAGTCAGGGCTGCGGTTCCCAGTAAAAAACCCAAGCCGACCAACAGGCGCTTCCCCTCCTTCAAGACACCCGCCAGGACCCCTGAAAAACCCAATATCCCTACGAAAGGGTTATAGATAACCGCGCCGAGCGCGAGAATCACCCCTGTGATGATACCCACTGCCCCGCCGATGCCAGCTCCACCTGCGTACGCGAACAGGACGACTATGAACCGCGCAAAGATGCTTTCCAGCGCTAACCCGTGAATGACGATACCACTCAGGCCTGTGAACAAAGATGCCAGTAGGATGACAAACGCGATCACTTCGTCTGTGCGCAGCGCTTTTTGGCGGTGCGCTGCGGTAAAAAAAACTGGGATCTGCAAGAACATCAGCGTCAACAAGAATGCCAGCAGTCCGTCAACTAAAGACATGCTAATCGCATACCAGGAAGGCCCGAAAAAGCCGATTGAGTATCCAAGGTGGAACCCCGCATCTACGGCCAATACTACAAAGGGGATCACATGGACATCAACGCGTTCAATTTTGTTGAGAGAGTAAATCAGCGCCCTGTAGGACACAAGCATGGCAGCTAATAAAAGCGGATTCGTCCCATGCGCCGTCGCGGATAAGGATCCGAGAATCAGGCCGGTGCCCATCCACATCGACGTACCTCTTTTCATTTGTAGTGAGGCGGCAAAAGCTGCTAGAGCAAATGGCGTCAGCGATCCAAGCATCACAGCGCGACCGAGTAAAAGTCCAACGATCAGAATCATGCTCATAAATGCAAGTCGACCAAGGAATCCACGAGAGTGATCTCTGTTTCGTCCTTTTGATTTATCGGCGCTAGATGAAAGGGGCGCAGGCATATGTTTATCACTCGTTACAGCAACGAGATGCATTTTATAACGCCCATCATTTTGACCGCGATAACCAATCTTACGTTTAGTATTCATGATTCACACCACCCGTTCATATAATGACTATATTGTATCTATGTGTTTGAGCGAATTTTGTCATAAGGTGTTGGCGCCATTGCGATATTTAACGACAAAATGGGGGGCTTTTCAACAGGTCTTGCACCATAGTCGGATTTAGGATGATAATGAAATCGCAAGTCGTCATAAAAAGCGTCGAAACAGCAAGAAAGGAGACGTAGATGCGCAAACCGTGGGATCTGTATTTTATGGACATGGCCAAGCTCGTGGCAACAAGAGCTACTTGCAACAGGCAACAGGTGGGGGCCGTCATCGTACGTGACAAGAGAACGATCGCCTCTGGCTACAACGGCAGCGTGGCGGGAGATGTGCACTGCACGGATGTGGGCTGTAAAATTGTGGACGGCCACTGCATCAGAACCATCCACGCAGAGAGCAACGCGATTTTGCAATGCGCAAAGTTTGGGGTGAGCACTGCAGGGGCGGATCTATACGTCACGCATTTTCCATGCCTTTCTTGTACGAAGCAAATCATTCAAGCCGGGATACGAAAAGTTATATATGATATCGCCTATCGAGTGGATCCTTACGCGCTGGAACTAATGGATCAAGCAGAGGTGGATCTGGTCCAATTGGAGCATTTGGGCGAAAGCAGCGTATAGTGGAGTATCTCAATCAGGGATTGCCTGATATACAATCCCACTTACAAGGGGATGCTCAGAATGCCGACTTGGTTAAAAAATCAACTTTTGCGGGCGTTTAGAGACGGTGACAAGCGTTCAGTGGTCATGCTTAATCGCGTCTACTACAAATACCGGAAAGTAAACCCCGAGGCGGAAGTTCGATAAAGGTATCGCTACGACAAAGAGTGAGTCTAGGCTTAATCTGGACTCACTCTTTACGTGATACGGCCTAGCTTCACTGAGTTCCTGTTATATACGCGGAGAGCAGAAATACGACCGTGGTCAACAGCATCAACGCTGCAGGGAATGGTCTACGGTTTTTAATGCTGGCAATCAGCCCTGCAATCGCCATAACCGCAAAAACTACTAAAAAAATTGCCATAAGTGCAGGATGTAATGGAGGCATCAATTAAACCCTCTTTCCTCTAGAAGAAACACCAATTATGTACGCCAGGTACGCGACTAGAATTTACTTTACACCCATCCCAGGTTAAAAATACAGGTCATAAAAGCGATGTCATACAATTTTCATCATCAGATGACAAAACAATACCAGGCCCATCGCGCTAATCGGTCGAGTTTGATGGCCTGGTACCTTATACAACAACATACAATCTAACCTCTGCGCCCGCCGCGACCCCCACGCTTTGCATCGCTGCGCTTCAGTGCCTGCAGGCGATCCTCACTATCTTTCATAAAACGGCCCATTTTATCTTCAAAACTCTGCCTGTTGCCGGAACCACCTCCGGCGTTTCTCGGGCGAAAGCTCCGCTCACGAGTTGGAGCAGGGTTATCCGATGCCTGACGAATCGATAGACCGATCTTTCCATTGTCCAAATTAATCACTTTAACGGTAACGGGGTCGTTCACTTTCAAATGTTCATTAATATCACGAACATACGAATCCGCTATCTCAGAAATATGAACAAGACCTGTCTGTCCTCCAGGCAGTAAAACAAAAGCCCCAAAATGGGTGATGCCAGTGACCTTGCCCTCCAACTTGCTGCCCAGCTCTATAGACATAAAAGCCGAAGATCCTCCTCTGATTTGCACATCATCACTACAGATTATACCCAAGCATGAAAAAAAGTGTCAAGGGTAACGACTTCTAATATCACCCTTTTGGAGAATTTTTTACTGTGCGCTTACCGCCTGAAGTTCCCGAGGTAAATAAGATATCCCCCGGCAAAATCAAGTTGTACTTCTGCTCTGACAGCGTCGCGATATAACTATATGAATGCAGGTTCGCAATGGTTCGAGTCAACTGTACAGATTGGTTGTTCGCAGCGTGAATCTGTTCAGTAAGTCTCGCCGCGGCCTGCTGCTGGTTTAAAAGTAGCGGACGCTGCACGAACCAGTACACGTACCCTCCCCAGATGAGAAACGCGAGTAAAGCCAGGTGCCGAAGCTTGATCTTAGAGCGCTTCTTGCTGCCACTGTTACCTTTCATCCTGACGATCTTAGGCGCGTGCTGTTGTGCCATATACAAATCCCCTACGTCTCTCCGGAATCATCCGGTGGTCGTCGAAACCAACCCATAAATAAGTTGATATATTTGTTCGACATACCGATGTATTTGTCCTTCCAACGTAGAACAATTGGGACAAGATATTTTTTAACCGGGCGATATGCGAGTGTTTGAAAAGGCCACACAATGACAGGTTCAGTGGCCCCGAGGCCTCGATCGATCAACGAAAACACCCATGCAATCGCCTTGACTACAAACACAATGGGCTGGATTACGATGATCAGAAATCCTCTATAACAAAGATATAGCACACGTTGGATGAAGCGAATGACCATCCGCGTGCTCCCGACCACGAGCGGATGAACAGTCAAGCGATAGACCGTATAGCCTATGGCAAGAAGTACGAAGACGACGAGCCGCACATCACCGTCATTTGCCCCCAACAACATTGTGAAAACCATGATGAGAGCAAACAGCCAAAACGCAATATCAAACAGAGCTGAAAAGCGACGCAAAAACCGCCATTCTTTTAACGAAGTACGATAAATGTCATAGACCGCACCGAGAATAGCTCCCGCTCCGCTCATCAATATTGCAGTTGCATACTGGGCTTGTAGCTCCATAAGTCATCCCCGATTACCTGAATAATTTTCCGAATAACCCTTTGGCCTTTTCCCCAGGATGAAAGCCATCATCTAAGTAGACCAAATCAAAAATAACACCTTCGATCGAAACCACCCCACTTTCTAACGTGAGCGTCTTGATATGAAGATTGTCACCCCGAATGGAAAGCATGCCGTTTGTCGTCTGCAACACGAACTCACGCACATCAAATGACTCGACGTTGATAACACCAGTCACTTCAGCAAACTGACGATTGACAAGTACTACCTGATGCCGCTCCGCGCTTCTTTGCGGCCTGTCCTCTGGCATAGTGACGCCCCCTTAAGGCCTGTACGATATTGATACACCTTATGGCAAAGACACGCCAAATAGAACAAAGGCGACCTAATCCTCTAGGTCGCCTTCATCGTCATCATCTTGTGATGCTCCAGGTTTTCTCTCTTCGCTCAAAACCGTGTACAGATCTGCAGCTAACTCCTTACGCGCGTTCTCCGCAATCTTTTCAATTCTTACCGTCAATGTGCGAGCACCATAGCGGATCTGAAGGGTGTTTCCCACATCTACTTCAGTACCCGCCTTAGCCACGCGGCTATTAACCAATACCCGTCCACCATCGCAGATCTCTTTAGCCAATGTTCGCCGCTTAACCAGTCGTGAAACTTTTAGGAACTTATCGAGTCGCATTACTTCATGACATCTTTCAGTTTGTTTCCAGGTTTAAATGCCGGCACAAAAGATTCCGGAATATCGATCGGCTCGCCTGTTTGCGGATTGCGTCCACTGCGGGCTTTGCGTTTACGCGTTTCAAACGTGCCAAAGCCAATCAGTTGCACCTTTTCTCCATCAGCCAACGCCTCTGAAATAGAGTCCAGAACCGCGTTTACAGCCACCTCAACATCTTTTTTCTTCAACCCGCTTTTCTCTACAACCTTGTTAACCAGCTCGACCTTATTCATTCAGTCGTAAGCCCCTTTCCCAAACTTGTTTTACCTACGTGACTATTCGTGCTGATATTAGGAAACTCCTGCTAGGAATCCGCTTTTACCTTCGCATTTTGCCAAAATCCTTCAAGAATATCAAGTGTAACCTCATCAAACGATAACGATTGTGCATGAAGCGCTTCTTCAACGAGACGAAACCGCTCTCGAAACTTGCGGTTAGCATGCATCAACGCGCGCTCCGGATCCACGTCGAGAAAGCGTGCCAAGTTTGCGATAACAAACAGGATATCACCTAATTCATCAAGCTTTTCAGTAGGCGTATACGCATGATACAGCTCATTAATCTCCTCTTTTAGCTTATCATATACCCCATCTATCTCAGGCCAGCCGAAACCCACGTTAGCAGCTATTTTCTGTAGTTTTATACTCTCTTTAAATGGTGGCCGTCCCTCCCCGACTTCATCGAGGATTGATTTCGCCCCATTTCCCGAATCCAACTTTTCCTCGTCCTTGATCTTTTGCCAGTTCGCAATCACATCCGACACGTTTGCGACCGTGACGTCTCCGAAGACGTGCGGATGGCGCCTGATCAGCTTTTCACTAAGCACCTTGATCACGTCGCTCGCATCGAAGTATCCTTCTTCTTTACCGATCTGGCTATGTAAGGCTACTTGCAGCAACAGATCGCCCAATTCTTCTACCAGGCCTTCCATGTTGCCTGTGTCAATCTCGTGCGCAACTTCGTATGCCTCTTCAATCACATACGATCGCAGCGATTCATGTGTTTGTTCCATATCCCATGGGCATCCGTCTGGTGAACGCAGTTTTTCTACGATCTTAAGCAATTCCTGCCACTGTCCAAAAAGCTGCTCATCCTTTGTGATGGGTGGCACGTAAAGCGTTGTCAAATGATCGATGCCAGCAACTTGGTCAATCTCAAAGAGCGGTAGTCGCCTGATCTCTTCTTGATCAGGAACACCCACTGCATGAACCAAAGTCACCTGGTGTTCATCGCCATAGATTTCGGAAAGCGTGAGCTTTACGTCAGATGCTTTGGCTCGATTGTACATTTGCACGACAACCAGATGAAGCTTCGGTAAAAGCAGGTTGACTTCGATGTCAGTTGCATCTAATACGAGCAGGCCCTCGATCGGGTCCACTTGTAAGCGCAGCATCATGTCATCCAGAAAACTCTGCCCAGGGCCATAGTGTAGAGTAGTCAGGCCATCTCTGCACATGTCAGCAATCATCTTTACTGACCGCTCCGCCATCGCAGGATGCCCTGGAACGGCATAGATGACTATGCCATCCTTCGCTGCATCGATGACCTGTTCAGCGATACTTTGATACACCTGGTCAAATGAATCCGCGCGATCGTAGACTTGATCAAACGTCGTAAAAGCGATTCCAAGCTCACGCAAGAATATCACGACCGGGTGATGTTCAGTCCGAATGAATACTTGATGGCCTGCCTGAAGCAATTTTAACGTACCGTACGGCAATGCATCCACAGATCCGGGTCCCAACCCGACTATATAAACTTCACCCAAACTCTAACCCCCTCAGCGCGCAAAAAGTCCCATGCGGCGAAACGTCCTCACCAAAGTCTGACCCACTTTCGGCACTGCTGCTACTTCGTTCTCCCGCAATGCACCTAACAAGACTAGCATGATCATATATACCAAAACCCCGATGAACACAGAGATCACCGTAACCCCAGCTGCGGAAAGCCTTTGCTCAAGATGAAGTGCTAGCCGCTGCCACTGCGAAGAAACAGCAAATACGAATGCCCCCATTGGAATTGTCGCAATCGCCGGTTTGAGCAGATAATCATTCACGGATAACCGAAGATGCAACAACCGGGACAACGAAACCAGATTGAGAATACTGGCAACTGCGTAACTTACCACTGTAGCCATTGCAGCCCCATCAATACCAAACGGAGGTACCAGTGCCAAGTTTAGCGCAATTTTCAGGAGAGTGCCAACGGCAAGGCTGCGCACCGGCAAATATACGGCTCCGATCCCCTGTAGGCTGGCTGCCAAAGCAATTTGCAGAGCGCTAAAAAAAGTGGCGATTCCGATGATTTGTATACTGTGGTAGCCAGCAGCATCTTTGAACAGTGTGATATCAATGGGCTTGGCCAACAAGAACAAGCCTACTGCAGCAGGGAGGGAAAAGAATACGATAATACGAAGACCCATCAATACACGTGCTGCAGTGTCTCGCGTGGCGCGAAGGGCGAAGGCCTCCGACACCGAAGGCATGAGCGCAGCGCCGATCGCGCTCGCCAAGGCGGCGGGAAACATCATGAGTTTAAATGCCCGCCCGGTGAGGATCCCAAACTCACGGGTAGCTAAACTTTGCGCCATGCCGTGGCCTTTCAACAGATTCGTAACAGTAAGTGCGTCGACGTTGCTTATTAAAGGCACAATGAGTGCGCCCAAACTAACGGGAATGGCGTAGTACACGAGGCGTTTAACGATACTCATCGTCGTCAATCGTGGCGTTTGCCCGTTACTCGGCTTTGCGACTTGATCGAACCCTGCCAGTCGTCTGTAGTGCCATAGAAAGAAACCCATAACCGCCAGACCTGCCAATCCGCCACTGACTGCACCAAAGGCCGCGGCTGCAGCTGCGATCGAATCGCCAAAACCAAACGAAAGCACCACATACGCGCCAATTAGGATTGTCAATACGCGCACCAATTGCTCTACAACCTGCGAGATCGCCGTTGGGTTCATCATTTGCCAGCCCTGAAAATAGCCCCTGACGCTACTCATCGCAGGAACGATAAATAAAGCGGGGGAAATAGCGCGAATCGCATAAACTGCCCTGGGATCACCCGAAATTTTCGCAAAAAAATCGGCTCCAACATACAGCACCACCATTGCCATAAAACCAACGATTGAAAGTAGCAACAGCGATACCCGATAGATTTTATGAGCGCCTTGATAATCGCCAAGCGCAGTGTGTTCACTCACGAATTTTGACACGGCCACTGGAAATCCCGCGGTGGAGATGATAAGGAGTGTGGCATAAATCGGGTAGGCCATCTGATATATACCCATGCCCGAATCGCCGATCAGGTTTTGAAGTAAAATGGTATAGATCGAACCTAGCAATTTTGACAGGATTGCCGCTACACCGAGCACCATCGCGCCACGAACAAAGCCCCTACTCGTCAAAAAATCCCCACCTTCGCAATCTCGTCCAATTTGCAATATACCACGATTATACTGAACGATATGGCGAGATATACGAGAATGTGGGGATAAGAAAAGGGACAGTTTTTTCTGTCCCATCTATGAGGCCAGTTTATTTATCTACTGTTCCATCTGCTTAGACAGAAAACCTGCCGCGGTCTCTGCGAGCTTCGTCTCTAATTCACCCATCTTGACTTCTTCACGAGAAAATAAAATGACACTACCGATCGGATCACCATTGTACACGATGGGTGCGATTACGCGCGAATTAACATGATCAGTCTTGTCTTTGATAAGTTGAACTTCGCCTGCCGTGTTCGATAAAACGGTCTTTCTCTCTTCCATCACCTTTTCAACATCTGAACCAACTGGTTTTTCAAGGTATTCCTTCTTGGAGGGTCCTGCTGTCGCAACGATAGAATCACGATCTGTAATCAAAGTGATATGGCCTAAGGTTTCATTCAGAGATTCAGCATATTCCTTGGCGAACTCACCCAATTCACCGATCGGAGAATATTTCTTCAGGATCACTTCACCATCGCGATCTACAAAGATCTCAAGCGGATCGCCTTCACGAATGCGGAGCGTACGCCTGATTTCTTTTGGAATGACCACCCGGCCCAAATCGTCGATTCTTCTCACAATACCTGTCGCTTTCATGCTGTCTGTCCCTCACTTTCTAAAACAGATATTACTGTGGTGTCTTGCCCTTATCTTGTCCTATATGGCTCATCTTTACCAAAGAAATCATCATGCTTTTATATGGAAGAAATGGCCCCTCTTGTTAAGAGGGGCCAAAGCAGACAAAGCTTCCTCACCAGATCAAGCTCATTTTAAGACGTCGGCAATGTAACCTTGATATTGGCCTTACTTTGAACCTGATTCGTCAAAGCCGTAAACGCCTGATTCCCCTGCTGCTGTTGTAGCTGCTGTACAATTGATGGTTGTACACTCTTAAAGGGAACAGTCGTGCGCTTTTCTACCATCATGACGAAGTACCCGTATTGACTGTTGAATGGTTGTCCAATCACGTTTAGCGGCTGCGTCATGGCATGCTGCTGAAAGGGTAGGACCCAATTAGATGGAGTCTGATTGACATACTCGCCACCGTTGTTCTTAGATCCGGGGTCTTGCGAGTATTGCTTCGCGATCGTATTCCAGCTTGCGCCGTTTACCAGCAGCTGTCTCACTTTCTGCGCTTGGGCCAGCGTCTTTACCAAAATCGCCCGCTCCGTCACGGTTGTAAACTGAGCGAGGTTTTGTTTGTAGTACTGCTGTTGACTAGAAAGAGGCACGGTCTTGATGAGCGTCTTGGCATAAGCCTGAACAACTAACTCTTCCTCAACAATCTTAGCCAGATCCGCATCCGTCAACTTAAGAGCCTGCATTTTTGCATCAAAATTGGTCGTCGAGCCCTTGTAAACCTGTGCGATCACCTGTTGCTTTAAGCTCAACAAAGAAGATTGCACTTGGGTCTGCGGAATCTTGATGCCGCTTTGCTTTGCTTTCGGTAAAAGCAAGCGCTCAAAGACGATATACTGCTTCACAACCTGCTGCTTAATTGTGGGACTTGCATTGAGACTAGGATTGAATAGCTGTTCCAAATTCATCTGCTTATCAAGCTCCGCTGTCGTGACTGTGCCTCCGTTATATGTAGCGACAACTGACGTACTACTATTGGTCCCACAGCCAGCCAGTAAAGTGACTAAAGCAGTACTTACTACCAGACCGGCGATTTTAAGCTTTCGCATTTTGCAACTCCTCCTGTTGATTAAAAGCACGCGGCAACTCTTTTAACACAGTTAATCCCATTTTAATTAACTCTTCGTCCGTTCTCCCCCGGACATCCAACATCAAGGTGTACGCTCCGCCCACATTCATGACCTGCATACGATTCGGATATAGCTTGGTCAAATTGGTCAGCCTACTCGCCAGTATTTTATTATGATGCTCTTGCCTAAATACAATGTGAAGTTGCTGTCCTTGTTTTGTGATCGAAGCCAGGTCATAGGTGAAGGCATAGGCCCGAATTCGCGCTACATCGAGCAGATTTTGTACCTCACGCGGTATCTCCCCATATCGATCTTCGATTTCTTCATGCAAATCATCCACATCAGACAGGCGAATGGCAGCCAGAAATTTCTTGTACATCTCCACTTTCTGCACACCATCCGAAATATAAGCATCTGGTAGATAAGCCTCGACCGTAACTTCAACAACTGGATCGGCACGCTTCTCGACTTTCTCACCGCGCAGTTCCTGCACGGCTTCGGCCAACATCTCCGTGTACATGTCAAAACCGACAGAACTGATAAATCCATGTTGCTCAGCACCAAGCAAATTGCCCGCGCCACGAATCGCTAGATCGCGCATGGCGATCTTAAAACCACTCCCTAATTCGGTAAATTCCTTGATGGCCTGCAACCGCTTTTCGGCCACCTCCGCCAACACCTTGTCAGGTTGATATGTAAAATATGCGTATGCAATACGATTGGATCGTCCGACTCGCCCACGCAATTGATAAAGTTGGGCCAAGCCCATGTGATCCGCATGGAAAACGACTAAAGTATTCACATTTGGGATATCAAGACCCGTCTCAATGATCGTCGTCGACACCAGTACATCAGTTTCCCCCTGCAAGAAGCCTAGCATCACGCGCTCCAATTCATCTTCTTGCATCTGCCCATGGCCGATCCCAACGCGGGCCTCAGGAACCAATCGACTGACCCGATCCGCGATCGATTGGATGCCTTTGACCTGATTGTACAGCACGTAGACCTGACCGCCTCGTCCAATCTCGCGCAAAATCGCTTCCCGCAACAATGCGTCACTGTATTCTACCACATAGGTTTGAACTGGAAAACGATTCTCCGGCGGCGTTTCAATCACAGACAAGTCGCGAACACCAACCATTGACATGTGCAAGGTTCTCGGAATTGGCGTTGCCGTAAGAGTCAGACAATCAATATTACTACGCATTTGCTTTAATTTCTCTTTATGCGAAACACCAAATCGCTGCTCTTCATCCACGACGAGCAGGCCAAGATCTTTAAAAGTAATCGATTTTTGCAATAAGCGGTGTGTCCCAATCACGATATCGACTACGCCCGTCTTTAGACCATCGATCACTTTGCGCGATTCAGCCTTCGAGCGAAAGCGGCTCAATACCTCAACAGTAACAGGGAACCCAGAAAACCTTTCCTTAAAAGTTTCATAATGCTGTTGCGCCAGAATCGTTGTCGGTACGAGCACGGCAACCTGCTTCCCATCAAAAACAGCCTTCGATGCTGCGCGAATCGCTACCTCAGTCTTGCCGTAGCCAACATCCCCGCACAAAAGGCGATCCATCGGGCGCGTACGCTCCATATCGCGCTTTATATCGACAATCGCGCGTATTTGATCAGGCGTTTCCTCGTAGGGGAACATCGCTTCGAAGTCTTTTTGCCACTCAGTATCCGAACGAAAAGCATGCCCAGGTTGCGCTTCGCGCTGTGCATACAATTTAATCAATTCTTCGGCGATATCCTTAACCGATTTTTGCACTTTACTTTTCGTACGTGCCCATTCCGAACCGCCAAGATGCGTAACACGTGGCTCACGATCTTCACTGCCAAGGAATTTTTGCACCTGATTAATCTGTTCAACAGGCACATAAAGCTTATCATTGCCTGCGTATCGAAGATGCAGGTAATCATGATGCGTTCCATCGACAACCAGCGTCACGATACCAAGATATCGTCCGATGCCATGAC
>JAKACY010000173.1:0-3401 GCA_021821025.1 Bacillota bacterium
GGTCATCCCTCTTTCCGTTCTGCCCATCCAAAACCTGCTTGTTTCGCGATTCTTTTAAACGCTCGAGTTTATCGGATAAGTACCGCGCAAAGTCTGGATTTTGATCAGAAGGACTCTTCAATCCGCGCAACTTTTGCATCCATCTTCCCGACAACCATTGAAATGGGGCAGTTACTGACCTTAACCGTGACGCTTTCGCGCCGTCCAACATTCTTTGTGCAAAATCCTGATCGTCGAAGCGTGCCACACATTCCACGTTAGCTCCGACGCCAAGGAGCAGTACCGTCTTATCATCGACGATCACAACCTGCAGGTGCTTATTAGGAGCAAGCATGTGCCCCGATACCACCTTGATCAACTGATTCCCTGATTGCTTAAAATTGCGCCGACCCAGTAAGCGAATCGTGTAGTAAGCCAGCAACGCGATCAGTCCAAGGCTGAGAATCATTTTCAAGCCAGTGGAGAAGTTGTTCATGCGGTTTGCAGAGTTTTCCGAATCGCCTCAAGCACGCGATCAGCTTGAAATGGCTTCACAATAAAATCCTTGGCACCGGCCTGAATGGCGTCTATCACCATCGCCTGCTGCCCCATAGCGGAGCACATGATCACCCGCGCCCCATTATCGATCGCACGAATCTCCTTAAGCGCTTGGATACCGTCCATCTCTGGCATAGTGATATCCATCGTAACAAGATCCGGATGCAGCTCTTTGTACTTCTCCACCGCCTGCTGACCGTCACTTGCTTCCCCTACCACTTCGAAACCATTTTTCGTCAAAATTTCCTTGATCATCATTCGCATAAATGCAGCATCATCAACAACTAAAATACGATTTGACATATCCATTCCCCTTTAACATGAAAGTATCATACTAAGTATTAAGCCTATTGCAGACGCCTGATTCGTTCTACTGGTGTTAAGATATCTGTGACGCGCACACCAAAATTTTCATCGATCACCACCACCTCGCCGCGAGCGACCAGCTTGTTATTGACTAAAATGTCGACCGGTTCTCCTGCTAAGGTATCTAGCTCCACAACCGAGCCCGGAGTCAGGTCCAGGATATCGCGAATCAACTTCTTCGTGCGGCCAAGCTCAACGGTCAACGCAAGTGGTATATCTAACAGTAAGTCGAGATTTCTTCCCGCGTTTCCTGCCGAAGTACTTTCGTCGAATTCGGAGAACAAAGCCTTTTCGACAACAGGTGGTTGTGCTCTATTCGGCGTCTCTTTCATCGCCACCTGTTGACGATTCACGTCACCCCAGTTGGTATGATCGAGTGACGCAGAAGGTATCGATGCTGGAAAAGTCTCTGCGTAAGGAGCGGGAGCTACAGGCCTCTCTGGCACATGAGTTGCACTCGCGCTCGAATTGCCATCGGAGTAACTAGCTTCCATGAGCATGCGCACCAGTGTGGACGCAAAGTCGGTCGGAACCAATTGCATAATAGTCGAATCGATCAAGTCCCCGACCTGTAAATGAAATGAGATTTTCGCCATCACTTCTGCATCTGTGCTTAATAGTCCTCCGCTTTGCTTGCTGAAGTCGATGATATCCACTGTTGGCGGCGATATATTGATGGCTCTGTTCAACATCGAAGACATCGAAGTTGCCGCAGAACCCATCATCTGATTCATCGCCTCAGCAACAGCACTCAGATGCAACTCATTGATTTCTTCAACTGGAGCCTTGCCATCTCCACCAAGCATCAAATCGGCGATAATCTTTGCATCATCAAGTCGAATTGCCAAAACGTTAGACCCAATCAGACCTTCTGTATATTCGACTTTTGCCGCAATATGAGGTATCGGAAAGTCCCTGGCTACATCCTTGCTCCTTAGCAATGTGACCGACGGCGTGGTGATCAGCACCTTTTGCCTTAACAGCGTAGATAGTGTAGTCGCCGCGGTTCCAAAGGAAATATTTCCAATTTCGCCTAGTGCGTCCCGATCAAACAACGTCAGATAATCATCTGGGTTTAGGTCTGGTTCTATGCTCGTCTTGGCGGTACCACTTATGAGCGCGTCAATCTCTTCTTGCGACAAAAAATCTTTATTCAACCGCTACACCATCCTCCACGACATCTGTAATCTTGATCGCGTACCGGCCGCGATGCGTTCCGGGATGGCCCAGATATTTCTCTTCCTCACCAATTAATACAGACAAACCTGATGACACAGGCTGTTCAAGTGGGATCACATCCCCCGGCGAGAGATGCAACAAATCGTCAATGGGTATTTTCGTTTGACCGAGCATCACTTTTAACCACACCTGCACCTTGTCTATTTGTTGCGTTAAAATCTGCACCTGACGCTCATCCATTTGCTGATCGTGCGCATGCGGACTCGCCAGAGTAAAGCGTGTAGAAAGTCGGCCCAACAAAGGTTCTAAGACAACATGAGGCATGCAAATGCTAACGATTCCGGTGATATTACCGATCGATAAAGATAAAGACACCACCAATACCACATCGCTCTGGTTGACAACGGAAATAAACTGCGGATTCACCTCCAGGCTGTCATATGCGAATTGCAGATCCGCCACACTCTTCCAGGATGCGGTAAATGCGCTGACTGAACGCGAAAAGAGACGCTCCAATACCGACATCTCAATTTCAGTCAGATGTCGGTCAACCCGCAACAGTTCTCCATATCCTCCTAGCAGACGATCAAGCATGGGGTAAACAGTGTTTGGTGGTACCACCATCAAAAACTTACCGTCCATCGGTCGCACGTCAAACAAGTGCAGCACGGTAAATGACGGGATCGAGCGAATAAATTCTTCATAAGGAAGCTGATCGACAGACGCGACTGACAACTGTACTGCAGTGCGCAACTGTGCCGAAAAATAAGTCGTAAGAAGACGGGAACACTGCTCGTAAATCCGTGAAATCGTGCGAATGTGCTCCTTAGAAAAACGCATTGCACGCTTAAAATCGTACGTTTTTACGCGGCCGGATTGATCTTCGCGACGCATGTCTTCCGCAGTAACCTCGCCTGAGTTCAGTGCGAAAAGCAGTGCATCAATTTCCGATTGCGAAAGAACATCAGCCATGATCTCACCCCCTTTCCGTGCCGAGGCACTACTGAACAATAATATTATCGATATAGACCGCGCTAATTTTTCCAGTCGTCAAAATGCGATTAATGCGCGAAAGAACCATATCCTTCAGCATACGTTCTCCACCAGGCTGCGCGATGTCACTTGCGTTAAGAGCATGCAACACAGATAGGATCGCGTCATCTACCTGAGCCGACCGGGAGCCCAATTCCGATGTAACCGCCCCACTTTGCGCCTGCAAGGTGAATTGCACTTGAATCATGCTAGCGCCTTGCAGATTGGTGGTCAACTTATCAACCTGATACTGCCAACTTTGCAACTCTGCTGCGGTAGGCAGAGCG
>JAKACY010000173.1:3411-5322 GCA_021821025.1 Bacillota bacterium
TTCTCCCCTGGTACGAAGATAAACTTGTACCACACAGACGCGCCGATGATCACGATGCCCAGCGTGACAATGATCAGGAGAGACCTCCGTTTAAGATTCATGGTCCGCTGCCTCCTTCCACTGCGGCGGCCATACAGCGAACAAGCCGATTGATCGGTAATACTCTGTCACACCCTCGATCACGTTCCTTGCAGGCTCTAAAACCGTGAGTTTGCGACCCGAAACCAGCGTGATCATGGTGTCTGGCGTAGACTCTACCAGTTCGACCATGGTTGCATTGACCGTAAACTTCTCGCCATTCATGCGAGTCAACGTCAACATATGGTGCCTCTATCCCCTTGTCATGCGCACTTCCCGGCGGCGTCCGAGTGAAACGCCGCCGAACATTTGCAACGTACGTGAATAGCTACGAATTAGGCCTGCTGCATCAAGTTTTGTACAGTCGCCAGAATGTTGTTGTCTGTATTGATCACCTTCGAGTTCGCGTCAAATCCCTGTTGTGCCACGATCATCGATGTAAATTCATTCGTCAAATTGACGTTGGAAGCCTCCAGAGCACCGGGGCGAAATGCCGCCAATCCATTTGTCCCAGCCTGGCCCATAAATGCTCCGTTCGGTGCACTCACAGATGTCGCGGGCAATGTGCCAGAGTTTGCGGTCGCTTGGTAAAGGTTGCTCCCAGATTTTTGAAGACCTTCTGGATTGTTAAAATTAGCCAGCGGTACGATCCACTTCACAGACTGTCCAGTGGTTGGATTGGTGACAGTCACGGATCCATCACCCGCAATCGTAAAACTTCCCGGCACCGGAGACCCTGTGCTCGAAGGAACGGACACGTTAACGGCGGATAACTGCGATGGAGATGGAGGCGTCGTCGGATACGCAGTACTGAGATAGCCTAACAACTTCGACCCATCCGGTAGTACGAGATTGCCGCTCGCATCAACTGTAAAGTTTCCCGCGCGGGTGTAGTAGACGGGGCTTGTGTTAACTGGTGTAGTTGAATAGCCTCCTATCGTTGGCGTACTAGAAGTGGCGGCCGGACTTACCATGAAAAATCCAGAGCCATCCAACGCCACATCTGTCGGCACGCCTGTTTCCTGATCGGCGCCTTGTGTAAACAGCGTATCGATCGATGCTATATTGACACCCAGGCCAACTTGCATCGGGTTTGTACCCCCCGGACCACTCACAGTGGATGGAGTTGGAGCGGAAGCGCCAGCCAGCGTTTGGCTTAAAATATCGCCAAACTCCGTCCTTCCTGATTTGAATCCTGTCGTATCCAAGTTTGCAATATTGTTGCCGACTACGTCCAAGCTGGTTTGAAATGCGTTCATCCCGGAAACAGCAGATGACATCGAGCGCAACATGTTATTTCTCTCCTCTTATCCGCCTCAGTCAATCGGCGTATGATTTGGCTTCCGACAAGCGGTCCAGCCAAAGAAATTGGTCACTGTTTACTCTTTCATCCACATCGCACTGTCTATATTCGTGAATATCTGTGGCTCTTCAGACAGGGACATCGCCGTGACCACAGTCCGGTTGGGAACATTGACTACAAACCCGATACCACTGTAGATAATCAGGGACTCCCGAGCATGCTTTGCAGCAAGCTGATCAGTCGCATTGGCCAAATTCTCCATGAGCTTTGGTGTAGTGGCGATGCCTCGAGACTGCATCCGCATCGCAGCGTGCCCTGACACGGTTACAGGACGTTTAGTCATGGATGTTCGCAACGCTTCAGAAAATAATCCCGATTGCGGATGGGATGGCACCGCAACTTGATTAGGTCTGACAGAAGTCGGACGAACTGGCGTCGAGTCCGTTCGCAGGTGATGCTGTACGCTGTCGAAAAACGCTGGGCTCATTGACCCGCGCCTCCAGAGGTTGCAGCATTTGCCGTCGTGCTTG
>JAKACY010000174.1 GCA_021821025.1 Bacillota bacterium
GAATTTGCTCGCGTTAAATGCGGCGATCGAGGCTGCGCGAGCGGGCGAACATGGGCGTGGATTTTCTGTTGTGGCCGAAGAGGTGCGCAGATTAGCTGAAGAGGCGAAGTCAGCCGCAGCGCAAAGTCGAATTGTCGTTCATTCCATGCAAGCAGGCGCGCAGGGCTCGATGGAAGGGATGGCGTCGGTCGTAACCGCAGTGAGGGATGGAGAACAGTTTGTTGCCACGGCGTCCGGTACATTTATCGCCATCGTTGATGATTTGCGGCTAAGAGACGAGATTTCGGTCAAGGTTCGAGGCGCCGTAGACACGATTGCTATGCAGGCACGAACTGTACACGGCCGTATGACACAGCTTATCAGCCAAACGGATCATCAAGCTGATTCAGTTCGCGTCGTTGCAGCAGCCAGTGAGCACCAACTTGCAGCTATGCAAGAGGTGGCCGCCAGTGCTGCGCGTGTCAATGAAATGGCCCGTTCCCTCGACCAGATTGCAGCACGCTTTCAGACAGACTAATTTCTGAATTTGTGGTACTCTGTTCATGAGGCATCAAACGGTTAGATAGATGCCATAGAAATGGAGGCTATAGGTGGATATGCGAGTGGGTGTAATCGGAACTGGGTTGATTGCTGAGTTGGCGCATTTGCCTGGATATCAGGCGGCCGGAGCACAAATTGTCGCAGTGGCGGATGTGGTAGAAGAACGTGCACAGAGAGTAGCGAAAAAGTTTGGAATCCCAGAGACGTTTAAAGACTATCAGGATTTGCTGAAACTTCCTGAGATCGAGGCAGTTTCCGTTTGTGTACCTAATTTTCTTCATCATTCGATCGTGTTGGATGCCCTGAAAGCGGGAAAGCATGTGTTAGTTGAGAAACCAATGGCAATCAACTTATCCCAAGCGCAGGAGATGGAGGAGGCGGCAAAAAAAGCAGGCCGGTTGTTGATGGTGGGCTTTAACAGTCGTTTTCGCTCCGATGTGCAGAAGTTGCGCAAGGTGGTAGAGGCTGGGCAGCTAGGTGACATCTATTTCGCGAAAACTGGATATATGCGTCGGCGTGGTTATCCGAGCGGCTGGTTTACTGTAAAGCGCGAAGCTGGAGGCGGCCCGGTCGTCGATATCGCGATTCACGCCATCGACTTTACGAGGTACTTGGTTGGTAGTCCGAAACCTGTGTCGGTTGTCGCTTCTGTCGCCCAAAAGTTTGGGGCATGTCCGGTAGAGGGTGACGTGTGGCAGTCTTCAGATGTGCGTGAAGGGTTAAGGGACGGCAAGGAGTTTGACGTCGAGGATTTTGCGAGTGCATGGATCCGCTTTGATAATGGGCTGGTCATGACTGTGGAAACAGCCTGGACGGCCAATATCCCTCGCGATCGCGTGTACAGTGACTTGCTCGGAACGCTGTCTGGCGCTGGCATCGACTCATACCACTCTGTACATAAAAAGGGTAGTGGACATGGGGCGATCGATGAGGCAGTGGAGATTTACGGCGAGACGTCTGGCATGGTATCTGACACGCTGCTGCCGTTTCGAGCAAATGATTCACATGCCGCAGAAATTCGGCATTTTTTGGCTGTCATCCAAGGTAAAGAAGAGCCTATCATGTCGGCTCATGATGGTGTGATCATGCAGGGATTGCTTGACGCCATCTATCAGAGTGCCGAGAAGCGCCGGGAGATTGTACTGTAGACAGATGAAAAGCCAAGACCGTGCATGCAAGACAATCTTGTGGTTGTGAGATAAATCTTGCGACTCGCCGCATGGCCTTGGCTATAACCTTAAGATTACTCTTAACCTTTCGCTGTTGTGTTTACTTCACTTTGCGGACGACGATACGGTCATATCCTTCGAGCTCTTCCACGCCGATAAACTCTTGGCTTGCCTTTGCGGTCCATTTCGGAATGTCACGTTTCGAGCCCTGATCGCTGGATAGTACTGCGATCACATCACCGACTGCAGCGGATCTCATGACGCGGATAAGTTCCATCATAGGGCCTGGGCAATAGCTGCCTCGTGCATCGATTTCCCTCGTAATCTCTACTTTATCCATAAAAAATCCTCCTTGTTGATAGTTAGTACGCTAATAGTGAGTTCACCGTTGGTTTCAAATGGTCAGATAAAAAGTGTCGTGTCGGAGTCACCAGCCATGTCGACGAATTCTCCCACACCGATGATGTCATCGATCACAGGTTCGAAATCTTCCATCGTTAACCCAAATAGATCTACAGTCATTGCGCAAGCGTGAATGCGTATATTGCCGAGCTCTTTGGCTTGCAGCAAGGTGTCGTACCATGATGGAACGTTTTTCTCTTTCATGATGCGCATCATCTCGTCGCCCATTTGGTCATAGTCCTTGCTGACTTGCGTCACTTTGTACGGTTCGCCTTTGCGAAATGGCATGAGGCCCCAAAACGTGAGGAAAATATCGACCTCCATATCGTTCATCACAGCACCGGAGGCCATGATCGCGACGGGATATAGTTTGTCGACGGTGCCGTTAAATACGACGAGTGACATACGTTTGTTTTCTGCCATGGTTAAACCTTCTTTCATGAATTTGGATTTTTGGTGAATCATTTCACAAGTGGCTATAGCGCTTTGTTGTTGCCCTCTACTTTGCTTGCGCTATTCACACGCCGAATGACTTCCAATACGAAATCGAGCCCTTCTCGAATTTGTGGATCGCGCATCACGGACAACATGTGGCGCACCATACGCCTGTTATTTGCCGCTGGTGGCTTCTGAATCACAGAATCGGCGGCGGCGATCACGACAGGCAACTGTTGAAACGCTTCGCTTTGAAATAGCGAGTCCGCCACTTCGATGACACGGACCAAGGTGCTGATCAGGCTTTGAACGATCTCCGGCGTCATCACGTCCATGACTGCAGTCATCACAGACATCAGTTGTTCGAGACGTTTAATACCACCGGATTGTTCCATCTGTGCTGCTCGATTCACAAGGCTCGTGAGTTGCTCAGCATGGCTCGCTACCGCTTCGACCAGATCCACAACATCTGGCTGATTGATTCGATCGACGATGTCGCCTAGCTGCACCATAAAATGCATCAAACTTTGCATGGTATCAGAAGTTGAACCATCTTTAAATGCTGTGATGACCCGAATCACTTCCTGTACAGTCTGCAACTCTTTGCCCTGCAGAGAAATACCTTGGTTTGTCGCTTTGGAGTCGCGGCTATCCTCCGATGTAGCGCTAAGGTCTTCCATCTCTTCGCCTCCTTTCTGATTGTTTTACGGTGTCAAATGAGGCCGCGCAGAGACAACCAGTACATCTCGTTAAAAGCTAGTTTGAACCAATGTGTCATGCCTGACGGATCAGATGGTTGCGGCGGATGATTATAGTCAAACGTGATGTGCGTAGCTTCCTCCAAGCCCGCTTCGATGAAGCAGAACACTTTTCCATCGTAAGGCACACTGGCTGGTTCACCGCGAAGCTCGTGGGCAAGGTTTGCTGCAACAACCCCAGACTGATAGTGCGCTGTTGAACCAGCTTTCGAAATCGGCAGATTGGTTGCATCGCCAAGCGCATAGATGCGATCCTGGCCGATGACTTTTAACGACGAGCGATCGGTAGGCAGCCAACCTTCATTGTCGCCAAGCCCCGAATCTTTGACGATCTTCGCGCCAGTGTGCGGTGGGATCGCGACTAAAAGGTCGTACGGAACTTCTTCGCCTTCGAGCGTATATACGAGTCTTTTCACTGGATCGATCGACTCTGGGTTAAAAAACGTCTCACCGATGATGTTGCGCTCGGCAAATTCCTTTTCAGCCCAATTTGAAACTGGCTCTAGGGAATGCAGGCGAGCGATGGGGTAGGTGTACATCAGCTCAACTTGATTGCGTTTGCCAGATTTACGCAATGCATCATCCAACATGAACATAAACTCCAGCGGTGCTACAGGGCACTTGTGCGGCACGCCAATGATCATGAGAAGACGCCCGCTGTCAAAAGATTGGATCGCTTTACGAAGTTTAAGTGCCTCTGGCAGTGTATAAAATGAATGAGCACCCTCTCGAAACCCTGGTATGGCGTCTAGATCGGGCACGGACCCAGTCGCGATAACCAAATAGTCGTATTCGACACGGCGACCGCTTTTACAAACTACCGCCCGTTCATTGGCCATAATGCGTACGGCAGGATCCACAACCAGCTCCACGCCAGGTACCTTCAGCCGGTTTTGTGGACGTTCAAAGCCATCAGGAAGTGCCAGATCGAGTGCAACGTAGAGTAAGCCTGGTTGATAAAAGTGCCGCGGTGTATCGCTTAAGACAACGATCTCAAGTTCCCCGCTTCGGATTTCTTGCGGCAACATTTTGGCCAATCGGTTCGCCGTCATCAGACCACCCGGACCAGCGCCGACAAACAGAACCCGCTTTGCCATGAATTTCACCCCTTATGGAATACGATCATCAACTCATATCCCTGAAATTTTTATAACTATTACTTTTGCCAGGCAGTCACATACCCCAAGGGGTTTGTGACTCCATCATAACCTTCGGGACGCATTATGAAATGATTCGAATCGACTAATGATTGGGAGTCTGAAATGTGCAGCGCGAAGGTAGGCCAAAAAGCGCAGGGGACCGGACCAACGATGCGAAGTTGCACAGTTTGGCTTTGTTAAGCGGAATCAGACTAGTGGAATTGATCCCTTTGGACGATGCCGCCTTTCCTCATAAACCATATTCTAGAGATAGATATTGTGAAATATTTCACGATAAAATCAAGAGGAGTGGCGAATATGGCCGTCGAAGAAAAGGAAGTTGCGCAGGTGCAAGTTGCCAAAATGATCGATCAGTTGGTGGCTAATGCATTAGAGGCGCAAAAACAATACATGAAGATGAATCAAGAGCAGATCGACCACATCGTGCGGCAGATGGCCTTGGCGGGCCTCGATCACCATATGGAACTAGGGAAACTCGCCGTACAGGAAACTGGTCGGGGCGTCTACGAAGACAAGGTGATCAAAAACATATTTGCGACCGAATATATCTACCATAGCATCAAGTACGACAAGACAGTCGGCGTGATCAGTGATAACCCATACGAGGGCTTGATGGAGATCGCGGAACCGGTGGGCGTGATCGCAGGTGTGACTCCTGTCACAAACCCGACGTCAACTACCTTGTTCAAATCGATCATCGCAGCGAAGACGAGAAACCCCATCATCTTTGCATTTAATCCATCAGCGCAACAA
>JAKACY010000175.1 GCA_021821025.1 Bacillota bacterium
AGTCTGCACGCGCGTCACAACACCGATTCTCTCAAGTTCATCTTGTAACGCGAGGGCGTTAAGAACCGTGGCTAACATCCCCATATAATCCGCATGCGCGCGATCCATGCCAAGTTCGCTCGCCGATGCTCCGCGCCAGATGTTACCCCCACCTACCACAACAGAAACCTGCACACCATCAGCAGTGACTTCTTGAATCTGTTTAGCTACAGAGCGGATCACGTCAGCTGAGATTCCGAACTGTCCTTCTCCTGCCAGTGCTTCTCCACTCAACTTCAGGACTACTCGATTATATTTGGCCTTATCCATGGGGACCTCCTCACAATAAGCAATGCGCCAATGGACGAAAAGGGAACACGCAATGGTGCTCCCTCACAAATCATTGCTTCACTTGAGCCATGACTTCGGCCACAAAGTCATCTTGTCTCTTTTCAAGACCTTCGCCCATCTCATATCTTACAAAGCGACGGACAGAGATGTTTTCACCAATCTTGCCAACCTTCGATGCTATCAGCGTACCGACTGTCATCGACGGATCTTTAACGAACGGCTGATCGAGCAAGCATAATTCACGCAAATACTTGTCTACTTTTCCACCGACGATCTTGTCCACGATATTCGCGGGCTTCCCTTCATTCAGCGTTTGCTGCCTGAAGATCTCAGTTTCACGTTCCACTACGTCTTGAGGAATATCTTCGCGACGAAGATACTCTGGACGCGATGCTGCAATGTGCATTGCCACGTCTCTAACAAGCGTACGAAACTCATCCGTCTTAGCCACAAAGTCTGTTTCGCAGTTGACTTCTACTAGGACACCGATTCGCCCGCCCGCATGAATATAAGACTCAACGATACCTTCTGCCGCGATGCGTCCCGCTTTTTTAGCCGCCGCCGCCAGGCCCTGCTCACGAAGATACTCAATCGCTTTATCCAAGTTACCATCATGCTTTTCTAATGCCTTTTTACAATCGAGCATACCTGCGCCCGTCTTTTCACGAAGTTCTTTAATCGCTGCACTGCTGATATTCGCCACAGAGTTCACTCCCAATGTTATATGTGTTGATAAACAGATATAAATCCGCCAAAAGGCGCAAAGCAAGAGCTACGATAGGCAAAGCGCGAGAGAAATTCGCCCCTATCCACTTCACCCTCACTCTGCGCCTCTCTCTAACCGAGACCATCATCCATAAACAAAATTCTTCCAGACTTTAAGATGCCGTCTCTTCGCCCTGTGCACCCTCAATCACTGCATCAGCCATCTTACCTGCGAGCAGCTTAACAGCGCGAATCGCATCGTCGTTACCCGGAATCACATAATCGATCTCATCCGGATCGCAGTTCGTATCTACGATACCAACGATCGGAATCCCCAATTTGCGGGCTTCAGCCACAGCAATTCGCTCTTTTCTCGGGTCGATAATGAAAAGTGCACCCGGAAGTTTTTGCATATCTTTGATCCCACCCAAGAATTTCTCCAGGCGTTCTTTTTCTTTGCGCAAGATGATAACTTCCTTTTTAGGAAGCACGTCGAACGTTCCGTCACTTTCCATCGTTTCGAGTGCACGTAAGCGTGCAATACGCTTTTGAATCGTCGAAAAGTTTGTAAGCGTTCCACCTAACCAACGCTGATTGACAAAGTATCCGCCACAACGAAGCGCCTCTTCCCGAACGGAATCCTGCGCTTGCTTTTTCGTTCCTACAAAAAGCAAACTCTTGCCTTCTGCCGCCATATCCCGCACGAAGTTATAGGCTTCATCAACTTTTTTTACCGTCTTTTGCAGGTCAATGATATAGATCCCGTTGCGCTCGGTAAAAATATACCGATCCATCTTAGGGTTCCAACGCCTTGTCTGGTGTCCAAAGTGTACGCCAGCTTCTAGTAACTGCTTCATCGAAATAACTGCCACGATTCTAATCCCCTCTCAAGTTTTCGACCTCCGCTGACTTCCACAGACGACCCCCTGCATACTTGGCAGACTTAGCCGTCCTCCATCAACGTGCGAATTTGCACCTGCAAAATTATATCAAACAAGAATCCCAAGTTCAAGCATGATCCCCTGAACCAGTTCAATTTCCCCGAAACCGACTTGTAATTCCGTGTGAATCGATGCCTTATCATCGCCAGCCATTAAGCGTTGTGCCACCTTTGCGTACCGCGCATTGAAGACGGCCAATGAACCGAGCATTGGGCTATCACCATGAATTTCAGGATTTTCGCTGCCAGGCCTGTCGAGTCGCTTTTCAACCTCATCTATATGCGTTTTAAGCCCATGCAGGTCTATTTTCATCTGCTCCAATTCCAACCGGTACTGTTTCTCCTGCCACTCCACCCGCTGTTGTAGACCCTCTAGAATAGTGAGCATGCGATCGTTGTCCTCTTCCAATTGATCCGCAAACGCTTCAATCGCCTGTATGGTGGAATTCCCTTCGCCTTTCGGAACGTTTCTACCGCTACGCGCAACATATGCAAACATTGCCGTCACCAGCGTGAGCAAGATCTGTAAGATTAACAAAATAGACAAAGTACCACCTCTTCCGGCGCTAGCTAAAAGGACCTCCTCAAACGATCAATTAGAGCTGACAGCCCACGTTTAGGAGAATATGTAACCACCTTTGCATTCAGTGTATTTTTAGCGATCTGGCTGATGCAGCGAGACGCAATGCTATTTGGTTCCCCCACGATAAACGGAACCTGCTTCTTGACTGCACGTGCTACCGCGAAGTCTTCTAAAACATAACCCAATATATCCGTTTCCACATGCAAAAAGCGACGAGTCAAAGCAGAGAATTTCTCCGCAGCCTCGACCGCTTCACCAACCGACCTCGCACGGTTGATGATCAGTTTAAGAATCGGGAGCTCACCTCTGCGGGCGGCCATCTTTACCAGCGTATACGCATCGGCCAAAGCCGTAGGCTCAGGAGTTGATAAAATCATGACTTCATCACAAAGGGCCATTAAATACTCTGAGTGTCTCCCAAATCCTGCCCCAAAATCTACATAAATTCGGTCAAACTGACCATCGACCCGAGCTAACTCATGAGCAAACCGAGACAAATGCGCCTTTGATTCCGAGTCATCTAGTAAAACGCCAGAACTGCCTGAGATCACAGCAATCCCATGAAATGACTTCATGAAAGCGCTATCCAATGAGGTTTTACCTTCTAAAACATCTTGCAAGGTGTGCTGCGCTTTTACCCCGAGTAGGATATCAATGTTTGAAAATCCTAGATCCGCATCCATCAGGGCAACCTTTTCTCCCAATTCTTGCAACTTAAGCGCAAAATTAAGAGCGATGTTGGATTTCCCCACCCCGCCTTTCCCGCTTGCAACACCAATCAGCCTCGTTTTTTTTGCCGATCTCCTTTCATTGTTTCCTGTGGTGGCGGCATTCTCACGCGCCCACTGCCGAAGCGATTCCGCTTGATCAGGCAAGGAGTTCACCTCCTGCCATCAGGTCGCAGAGCCAATCAGGATCGGCTGGCCGTAGGTGCCCAGGTACCTCCTGGCCTGTGCCAATGTACGACAGTGGCTTTCGTAGCTCATCTAGCATCGACAAGGCTAGGGTCGGCATGATCGCCTCATCATTTTTTGTAAAGAGCAATGCATCGTAACCAATTTCATTTAGTAAGTGCGAAATTGAAGAAGCCTCGACGCGCCGAAGCGTCAGGCTGAGCACCAAATACGTAAGATTGACCGGAATGGTGCCTAGTATCTCTTTAAGCTCGCTGACCTGCGATCGGTCAAAGAAACTTCTTCCCGTCGTATCCACTAAAATTAAGTCACACGCTTCGAGGCTGTGAAATGCACTCCTGGCTTCTAAAGGAGTACCAGCAACAGCGAAAGGTATATTTAAAATATCTGCATAAGTCTTGAGCTGAGCTACTGCTCCTACTCTATAAGTATCTAGCGTCAAGAGACCGACTCTGCGCTCATCATGGATAAGTGCATGTGCAGCGAGCTTAGCAATCGTCGTAGTCTTTCCAACCCCTGTAGGACCAATTAGTGCAACTACGCGATCAGTAGATAAAATTGGCCTGCCAGGGCCCGCCTTGGTTAAGACACTGTGCGTAAATTCACGGGCCGCAGACACAATAGAATGATTGGAAAAAGAATCAATGTTTGCTACGTACTCCCGCATAAACCGTTCAAAAAGTGTCGATGAGATCGCTGTTTCAAGCCACCTGTCAGCCAGTTTTTGCAACCTCTGATTTGTATGACTTCTGGTGAACTGGCCAAAAGACATCGTCTTTGACAATAAGTCTTGAATCTGTGAGAGTTGACTCTCGATGTCTGCGAGTTGATCGCCACTTCGATAATTCATGTCTTTGCTTCGATGTTCAATCGGACGATCTCTATTTTCCGATTCGTCAAGTGCAGCGACAACTTCGAACACCTTTTGCCCTAGCCACCCTCTAATGCCAGGCGCTCGATCTGTGCGAGAAGACACGATAACCGCATCAAGTCCCATTTCCCGGCGAATCTGATCCGTGGCCTCAGTCATCGTCGAAGCTGTATACCGCTTAATAAACACTAGAGATTCACCACCCCTCCACTTTCAACAGGCGCATCAGGGTCAAGCTCAGCGTAAGATAGCACCGACAGATCTGGCAGTTGCCGATACAAAATTCGCCATAGTTGTTGACGAAATGTCGGCGACACCAATAATATCCCATTTTTCCCCAAAGTGGATAGCCTTCTGATATGATCCCCGATCCCCTTCACCAACTGTTGGGCTAATCGAGGATCGAGCGCCAAATGTGTTCCTTGCCCGGACTGTGCGAGGTGTTCTTGGATGCGCCGTTCAACCGCTTGGCTTAGCGTAATCGCAGTCACGGGTCCATCGCTGGTGCGCACCTGCGCTGTGATCTGACGCGCCAAACGCTGTCTGGAAAACTCGGTCAACACGTCCGTATCTTTTGTAAATCGTGCCTGATCCGCCAAGCATTCCAAGATCGTGGCAAGATCTCTGATGCTAATTTTTTCTTGCAACAGATTTGCCAACACCTTTTGAACTTCCCCATACGTCAATAGTTGAGGAACGAGTTCGTCAACCAAAACAGGCTGCTTCTCGCGAACGGCGTCCAGAAGCGTCTTAACTTCCTGTCTCCCGAGCAGCTCGTATGCATACCTTTTGATCACTTCAGTGAGATGCGTCGCAATCAGCGACGGCGGGTCTACAACGGTGTAGCCAGCGAGCATCGCCCGGTCGCG
>JAKACY010000176.1 GCA_021821025.1 Bacillota bacterium
AAAACCCCGCGTGGGCCCAGACGCTTGCGCAGACGGCGCTCGAGGAAATATCCCGGTATGACTGGAACCAAATAGCCAATGACACGATCGACGTGTACAAAACAGCGCTGGGTAACAACGGTTTAGAAGGGGGGGCACAGTTATTTACTGAAGGCCAGCTCATCAACGCGTGATCAAAGGTGTTGTCAGTGTCACGGTGCGAAAGGGGATATGACTTCAATGAAAGCTGTGATTATGGCAGGCGGGAAAGGCACTCGTTTACGTCCGCTTACATGTCATCTGCCAAAGCCGATGGTTCCGCTGTTGAATCGCCCCTGCATGGAATACATCATCGAGTTACTCAAGCGCCATGGGATCACAGACATCGCGATCACGGTTCAGTATTTACCGCAAGTCATAAAGAATCATTTTGGAGATGGCTCCGATTATGGAGTAAATCTTCACTATTTTGAAGAGACTGTTCCCCTCGGGACTGCTGGTAGCGTCAAAAATGCGGAGGATTTTCTAGATGACACGTTTTTGGTCATCAGTGGGGATGGGATTACAGACTTTAATCTCAGCCATGCGATTGCATTTCACAGAGAAAAGAGAGCTTTAGGCACATTAGTGCTGACTCGCGTGGATGTTCCATTGGAATACGGCGTGGTGATGACCGAGTCTAATGGAAAGATCGTGCGCTTTCTTGAGAAGCCAAGCTGGAGTGAAGTGTTTAGCGACACCGTTAATACCGGGATCTACGTGTTAGAACCTGAGGTTTTGCGCTATTGTCCAGAGGGAGATGAGTTTGACTTCAGCAAAGACTTATTTCCACTGATCATGCAACGAGGCATGCCGCTCTATGGATATGTGGCTGGTGGATATTGGTCGGATATCGGGAACCTTGATCAGTATCGGCAAACGCAGTTTGATATGCTAAGTGGTTTGGTAGCTGTAACGATGACAGGTAATGAGCAATATCCCAGCGTGTGGATAGGAAATGATGTATGCATACATCCTGACGCGCAGATTGAGGGCCCAGCATTTATTGGTGACGGCACGGTTTTGCACGCGGGGGCTAAGGTTGGCCCATACTCAATTCTTGGACTCTTTAATCGCATCGAACACAAGGCCTTGGTAGAGCATTCTGTCCTTTGGAGTCGCAACGATATTGGTCGATCGGGTAGCGTCACTGGCGCGATACTGTGTAGTGGGATATCGATGGGAGCCGGAGCTAGCGTGTGTGATGGTGCTGTGATCGGGGAAAAAGGGTCGATCGGAGACCTCGCCGTGATCAAGCCAGGTGTGAAAATTTGGCCCTATAAGGTGATCGGTCCAAGCGTGGTGCAAGAATCATCTCTAATCTGGGGCAAATCTGCCACGCATTCATTATTTGGCGTGGAAGGGATCAGTGGTATTGCTAACATAGAGTTGACTCCTGAATTGACCACAAAGATTGCGGCTGCATATGGCTCTTGCTTGAAGCTTGGATCTACAGTTTCTGTCAGTTGCGATGAGAATGTGTATAGTAGAATACTTAAATACTCGGTGATTTCTAGCCTACTAGCCATCGGTATGAAAGTGCGTGACGTTGGTACTACGGTGGCGCCGATCGCACGGTATGAATGCCGGGGATCAAGCAGTGACGGAGCCATTCACATCCGCCATGTGGGTACCGATGATGAGATGAGGATCGTTCTGCAATTTTTTGATCGCGATGGTCTCCCGATTGAAAAAGGGATGGAGCGAAAGATTGAAAACGCTTTTTTGCAGGAGGACTTCATACGTCCTGCTACGCTGGAACTAAGGCTAACGGAACAAGCGCCGAACCTAGTTGATGCGTATATATGGGAAATTTTGTCCCGCGTGGATGTGAGTGCGATCCGTGCGCGCCGTTTAAAAGTGGTGTTTCATTGTGAAAGTCCTTATGTGATTACGATCGTGCAGCGGATATTGGACCACTTCGGATCGAGTGTGATCGCTGTCTTCAACGGGGAAACAGCGTTAGATCAAATCGTAATGGCCAACAAAGCCGATTTGGGGATCTTCCTCGATATGAGTGCGCAGTCATTGCGTATTTTTACAGATGCGGGCAAGCAACTCTTGGATAATGAAGTCATGGTCTTACAGTCGCTGATCGCTGCTAAGGATGGGTTGCCGATGGCGATTCCAGTTACAGCGCCGTCCATCATAGAGGACATGATGGGTAGCGCAGGTGTTCCAATTGTTCGCACGAAAGCTGCAGCGCGCTCGTTGTTGGAGGTGCGTAAAGTACCATTACAGATTCATCTAGACGGCCTGTACTCGATCGCATGTGTGATGGACTTTCTAGCACGCACGGGAACCGGGCTGCAGCGTGTGATGGATGTCTTACCAAATTGTTATATGAGCACAGATACGGTGTCCTGTCCGATCGAATCCAAAGGCCGCATCATGCGCCGTCTGATGGATGAGATGAAGGGGCAAGAGCTTGAACTCATCGATGGCATCAAGGTGAAATGTGAGGATGGATGGGCGCTGATCTTACCTGATGTGGATCATGCCGTGTTCAAACTGATTGCGCAGGGTAGTACGAAAGATCGAGCCACGGAGCTGACTGAGATGTATAAACATAAGATTTCGTTTTATCAAGAGGGCTAAGATTCACTTGATATCAATTCAGTAGTCTGTTGAGCAGCCTGCTTGGCGCAACATCAAAAGCAGGCTGCTTCTTGTTGATCAATACGATATGCAGGCAGAATATTTTTTTGATCGCACTGCAGCTTTTTGCATTCATCTGCTACAATGCAACAAGCGATACCTTTTGTGGTATCGGGCCGATTATGGCGCTGATGCGACGATACTTGCATACGGATTGGGACGTGTGAATTGATATGAATAACAGGTACGCGATGCGAAGTATCGGGGTAGCAATTGTGCTCGTGGTTATCGTAGCGCTGCTCTTTAACAGATATTTTTCATCACAACAAGTAGGCACAAGTGGTATTGCAGGAAGCTCCAAGCTGAGCACTGGTGCGCCTTGGGATGTGCGTCAAGTGGCATTGCCCGTCATATTGACCAATCGGCCTGCCATGCAATCTGTCGGCCAACTGGAAGCGACACCGCTGTCCACGCCAGCGCCGGATGGCGTGCCCGTTGGACTGACCTATCTTGGGCCGATCTGGGAGAAGGGCGGATCGATTAG
Organism: Bacillota bacterium; assembly: GCA_021821025.1. Taxonomy (GTDB): domain Bacteria; phylum Bacillota; class Bacilli; order Alicyclobacillales; family SLC66; genus JAKACY01. The sequence continues at coordinate 3,161 of JAKACY010000176.1, forward strand.
GCTCCAGCCGTGGCAAGGCGCGGTGCAGCGCCTAATCTCCACGGCGCCTGGTGGCGATCGGCAGTTATCGGTGATGGCAACACCTGGTACATCCGGCACGGTGCTGCTGCTGAACGCGCGCGCGAAACAATCTAGCCACATGTATTGGTGGAATATGTCGACAGGGCGTCACCAGAGCGTGCTGATCACGAATTCCAAAACGACGCAGCACATGAAAGCATTCTATACGCCTTCAGCTTGGGTGATTACTGGGGGACCTGCTGCCGGGGTGTATTCATTGAACATGCTGCCAACTTTGATGCGCAAATTACCGACGTCACTAAACGGGTGGTTGGCCTTTGGTAACGATATTTTTGGAGTAAATCATGGCCTAATCGGGGTTTATGACTGGAACACAAGTGGCTTTGCCCGCAGCCATGCGGCGTTGGTTAGTCCATCTGCAAAGCACCTTGGCGCGACGTACTTTTCAAAATGGGGGCCGACACTGGTGACTGTCTCATCCGGTGCGACGCCAGCCCAAAGACTGCTTGTGCTCGCTAGTGCAAATGGGAAGGGTCACTACTCGCAAGCAGTACAATCCGGTGCACAAACCGAAAGAATTTACGTCGGGCAAGACTATGTGTTAAAGGTGATGCCCAGTCAACTGACTTTTTGGATCGGTTGGACAAATGCTTCAGGTCAGTTCGCATGGCATACAGGTGGTCACTACACGGCATCAGCCAATGATGTGGCTCAGCTTCCTACGGCCTTACCAAACAGTGTCATCTGGCGGTCAGGGCACATCACGTGGATCTGGCAGTCACAGATTAGATGAAGGGAGCGGGATTTCTCCAAAGGAATTAAGATAACAGCGCGATGGTTTGAGGCCCATCCCGAATCCCAGACGAATTATGGGTTGTGGAACGCAGAGATGGATGAGATCATCACACGTTATGAGTCTTTATAACAGCTAGGCCCTTCGGAGATTCCGAGGGCCTTTATAATATAAAGTGATAATTTTAGAGCATTGCCGCTAGGAGACAGTTATTTAGCGACGTGCCATGCACCTTTCATCCAGCCACTAGTCATCATCGGGCCCATCCAACCGCTACTTCCCGTACCGCAAGCCGCATAGCACTGCCACATGTAGTTGCCTGGTTTGGCGAAACTGAATTCTGCCGTGACGGTGACGAACTTCTCTTTTGCTGTCCGGACTGGAACCACGATGTTAATCGTTTTGCCGCCTTCCATGATCGTCATGGTGTGCGCTACATCAGCAGCTTTAAACGTTGTAACTTTCTTGCCATTGACGAGTTCACTACCCCCGATTGTTCCTCGAACTTTGGTATAGCTCACTGGGACCGGGGCGCTACCATCATCATAGCTTTTGATGACTAGTTTTACGACTTTGCCAGCGGTCGTATGGAACTGAGATACCGTAAACTTAGGCCAACCCTTTTTGTGAACCATTTTACCAGTTTCCATTTGCGTTACGATCAGTTGTGGTGTTGCGGCCTTCTTTGCAACGTGTTTCACTTGCGCAAATGCAGGAATGCCGGTACCTAATATGGTTGTTGCAGCCATGGCCACGCCAGCCGCCATGAGACTTACTGATTTAAAATTCATTTTCAAATCCCCCTTAAACTCGTGTCTATCACTCAACTCGCGATGATTGTAACATGGGTAAACTATGGAAGGGTTGAACATGAGGTGACACTGCTTTGAAGTAATTATTACGTATTTTAGAATGTGGTCTGACACAATTTGAGTTGTTTTTATTGAAAATTATAAAACACAGGTTGTTAATACTCGTTTTGACGACTCCGCAAGCAAAAAATATTATTTGTATATATGTTTATAAATAGTATATGATTGGGTTTAGTGATCGCTTTCATCATGAACCAGTGAGGTGTGATCTATTTGTCAGCTCCCTTATATGAAAAGATTTTTGATTCTATCCTGACTGAGATTCGAGAAGGACGACTTAAAAGCGGCGATCGAGTCATGTCCGAGCGCGAGCTTGCGGAGCAGTTTGGTGTCAGTA
>JAKACY010000177.1 GCA_021821025.1 Bacillota bacterium
CGCGTTCTGAGGGACAATTGCCTTGGGAAAGCGTACTGCATTCGTCCGCGCCATTGCCCCCGTTTCCGGCGGCATCCGGTGTAGAGTCCTTCCCAGTTGTCGATGTTCATCTGGATGTGGCATCAGTGAAAACATCTTCCACCACAGAAGTGCAGGAAGCGGGGCCAGCTTCTGCGGTACTACGGGAATCTGAAAAATCGCTAGATGTGCAGGATGATGTGTTGATAGAGAAAAAAATCGTAGCCACGTACACCCCCGTGTCAGAGGCTTCAGTTGAAATGACCGCTGCTGAGTGGTTTTGGAAGACGCTGAACATTCCTACAGGAGAAAATCGGTATTCGATGAAATTTCGTATCGTTGCGGAGTCGGATTCGATTGAGGACATTGCGATCGAATATCGTACGACGGTTACTGAGCTGATGGCAGCAAACAAGATGACGCAGGAAATGATCAGGCCAGGTTCGCTCCTTTATATACCGGCAGGTCAAGGGGCATAGTCGTGGGAGGTGCGGGCATGACGGACGACGAGAGCATTATGCACGCGCTGATTCCCCAGTATGGACTGCACGTCTATGAATGGACGTGGACGTCGCCTGTCGTTTGCAAAGTGGAGACGGACATGGGACGCAAGATTGTGCAGTTGTGGGAAGATGCCTCAAAAGTCATCATGCGCGGGCAGATCATGGATCAACTGGCTCATTACCGGTTTCGCAGAATTCCGCGTTATATTCGCTCGCGCTACGGGGACGCCTTCGTACAAATTGGTGACCGCATCTGCACGCTTAGCGATGATTTGGCCGATCAGCGCATATCGTACAATGAAGCGGATGTGCTTGCTGCGACTCGCAACTTAGGGCGGCTACATAGAGCCATGGAGTCTCTTCGTCTACCAGAGCAGATCGAGCTTCCCAAGCAACAGTCAGCAAGCGAACACATGCAAAACGCGTTGACGGCCCTTTTCGAGGCCCGCAATCGGTTCGAATCGTTACCTCAGACACCATTTAGCGAGTTGTATCTAACCACGTTCGACGATGTATTTGATCGAGCATCGCGTGCGGCAACTGGCTCGAAAAATGCGGGTGCCTTAGATCGCGAAAAGGCTGCACAGGAAACCAGACAAGTAGCTTACGGTGGGTATGATTTGTCTGAAGTTGCAAGGACCAATCTAGGCACGATCGCAACCATCGGGTTTAACCGCTTAGGGTTTGGCGATCGTGAGTTCGACTTGTACACGCATCTAAGGCATCTTCATAAGCAGGGACTTACCACGCTGATGCCGCAAGTTCTTCGCGAATATGAAGATATAGCAGGCGTGGCAGAGCAAAGAGAAGAGAGAGCGGCCGCTTTTGCGGCCTTTCCCTTTGAAATCGCTGACCTTGCCAAGGAGTATTTTAGGGCGCCTGATCCTCTTCATGATCGGTGGCGCAAGGCACTTACGCAAGAATTGACTCGGCTTTGATGGGGGAGACCAGATGGTGCCAACATTGCCAATGGATGTTGTGGCAATCTGCCAAAGATGCGGTGTCGATCCAGAGGTGTTGTTGGACTTCCCATGGCGCATTCGCTTCGCACGTCCAATTGGCCGAGCGATTGAGGTGCACACACATGAGGGCATCTACTATTTAAAAAAGGTGAATTACCCCCATTCGCGCCTCTATCAAGTGTATGAGGCGGTGGAGCGTCTCGCCGCGGATGGGTTGGCGGTTTCACGTTTTGTGCGAAATCGTTTTGCGGAGCCGTACATCCTGCACGAATCTGGAAATTATTATGCGGTGATTGGCATTGATGGGCATCCACCGGACCTTGATGACGAAAAATGGTTTGTATTTACAGCGCAGCAAATGGGAAAGTGGCATGCTCATGCGAAGGCGCCGCAAGGTGTGCTCTTGTCTTATGACAGGTTGGATGTCGTGGGTTCGTGGAGAAAAGGGCAGTCGAGGCTTGAGAACTATCGTGAGAGGGCATTATCCGTCAGTGATGTATCGGAGTTTGACGAGGCATTTTTGATGGTCCGAGATGAACTTGATGCGCAAATTACTAAAGCGATGCACGCGCTAGTCCTGTCGGATTTTGCGATGCTGTGTAAAGAGGCATATCAAGAAGGGACGCTATGCCATGGTAGCTTTGTACGCCGGAATCTGTTGATCCATGATCAGACACTCGCGATTTTGGATCATGATCACATGTTTCAGGGACCACAGGTGCTTGATTTGGCAACATTTTTGCATCGTTATGCGGCACAACAACGCTGGGACGCAGCCTTTTTGCTGCAGGTGTTACAAGCCTATGAGTCACAACGGCCTTTTCGTGAAGGTGAGTGGGATTTGCTGCGCGTACTGCTGTTATATCCATTCGGCGTGATGCAGGTGATCGACGAACGCTTTGCACAAAACAGTCCCGTTGCCGATGAATTGTACTTGGATCGATTGGAAGAACAGTGGGAATGGAACCTCATGAAGATGGCGTGCATTCAAATGATTTGGGGCGATATGGACGACTCTGCTTGGCAGGATCACACTGATGAGCGCATGTTCGCGCAACCGTCTGTCGCACACGCTTCTTTGCGGGTTGATCCAAAAGCGCCAGGTGGATCTTTGCAACCAGATGTTCAGATAACACAACAGTCTACACAGCGGAGGCCTTCCAGCGCGCCTAAGCGGCAATTAAAGACTCCCACTGTGCGACCATCCCTCCCACCTGGGCTGTGGCGTCCATGATGGACTAAGCGCCGAGAAAAAAGGTGACTAGCACCATCACTAGTCCGGACAAAATCAGCAAATTGATAATCGATGGAAAAAACAGCATTTGCAACATGGTCAAAAAGATGCATCCTAGTAGGATCACCTTCGCGAAACGAGCAAGTGCCGCGAAAAAATTCGGCATTTTATAGCCTCCCGGTGTGCTAACTCATCCGTTCTATATCGCTGTAGCGTCGCATGATCGTCCTGTGACGATCATGCGGGTCTCGTAAAAATACGATATGCCCATGTAGTGCGTGCTGTGACTGGGCAAAATATGATAATATGGTTATAAGAGATATGACACTTCACGGTACTTCGGAATGGGTGAGGGTGTGGCAGAGCAGAAGAGCAGTTGGTTCAGGTCTTTTTTCGTGATCGATGCGCCGCCACTTGGTTGGCGGTATAAGACGATCGGTCTCACCAGTATAGTCTTTGGGATTTTGGGCGGCTTGGTAGGATGGCGCATCAGCGGCGCGGCGATCAATAATATCCCGCAGAGCCTCGGATTATCGATGCTGTTTTCGCCCTATTTTATCGTGCCTAGAACCAAGACGCAGCGCGTTTGGCAAGGATTTATTGGCGGTGCCCTGGCGGGAATCATCGCCGTCATCTTGCTCTTTGCGCTTGGGTGGAGTAAATACTGGCCGGTGCGTGCGAGTATTGCGATGTCGTATGTTGGCTTTCTTATCGGTGTGCTCGGGATCGCGTGGGCGATGAGTATGTTGAGCAACTGGACCGACCGCCGTCGGGAGCAACTTGATGCGGATAAGGTGAAAAAAGAGAAGCAGAATGTTTCGCCTGCGGGACAAGCTATCACGCGCGGGCGTAATCTGGCGAGCGGACGGGTACGAAAGGTCAAACAAGTTGGGGATGAACCTGTATCTACGCGGATGCATCACAATAAAAAAAGGAAACGTTAGAGCATAAGGAAACGTTAGAGCATAGCGAAGTGCCAACCACTAGCGGTTGGGCTAGGCATCAGCATAGTTCGCTATAGTTCCAACTGATTCGACGCGGATTTGTTTGACAGGCAGCTTAATCCATTCGTATAATGATTAAAAGTCGATATGATGGAACAACTCGGGAAAGAGTACACGTGACGGCAGGTCTTTAGAGAAGAGGGTCGCGATCAGCGGTCTACGCTGAAAGATGGCTGCAAGCCCTTGACCAGCATTCGTGGAATGTCGTCCCATGCAGTATGACATGTGGTCATGAGTTGTTGGGGTTTGCCCCTTAAGGCTAATTGAGCGTTGTGCGCTTTGGCGTGCAAAATTGCATGGTGGTACCGCGGAAGAACCCCTTTCGTCCTGCAGAGGAGGAGGGGTTCTTATTTTTTATTTTGGCGTGATGAGGTGGGTATCGTGGTGGAATCTATGGAGATACGACAAGTGGCCGACAGCGATGCGAGCGCAGCGCGGCGAAGGTCGCTAGGCGCGTATGACGCGAAAGAAGTAGAGAAGCGGCTTTACGACTGGTGGGTGAACAGCGGCTACTTTGAGGCGGGGAAAGATCGCAGCAAAAAGCCATTTACCATTGTGATGCCACCACCGAATGTGACGGGCGTGTTGCACATCGGGCACGCGCTGGACAGCACCATGCAGGACCTGTTGACGCGCATGAAGCGGATGCAAGGCTTCGATGCGCTTTGGTTACCAGGAACGGATCATGCGGGCATCGCCACGCAAGCGCGAGTGGAAGCGGCGATCTTGCAACATGAAGGGATCACGCGTCACGAACTTGGACGTGATGAGTTTGTGCGCCGCGTGTGGGACTGGAAAATGCAGTATGGTGACGTCATCCGATCGCAGATCAGGCGCCTGGGGGCATCTTGCGATTGGTCGCGCGAGCGTTTCACGATGGATGAGGGCTTGTCGCAGGCTGTGCGGCAGGTATTTGTCACGCTATATAACAAAGGGCTCATTTATCGCGGGCAGTACATCATCAATTGGTGTCCGAGGTGTGGCACGGCGTTGTCTGACATCGAAGTTGAGCATGAAGATGTCGCGAGCTTTTTGTACCACATCTCTTATCCACTAAAAGACGGCAGTGGTAGTTTGACTGTGGCCACGACACGCCCTGAAACGATGTTTGGCGATGTGGCGGTGGCGGTGCACCCTGAGGATGAGAGGTATCGAGATTTTGTCGGCAAGACCCTGATTTTACCATTGGCGGGCCGCGAGATTCCGATCATCGCAGATGAGTACGTCGAAAAAGAGTTTGGAACGGGCGTCGTCAAGATCACCCCGGCGCATGATCCGAACGACTTTTTAGTCGGAGAGCGTCACCAACTGCCTTTTATCAACGTCATGAATAAAGATGGCACACTGAACGATCACGCGGGCGAATTTGCCGGCCTGGATCGCTTCGCAGCGCGCAAGTCGGTTGTGGCTCGCCTTGAAGAAGATGGCATCATGCGCAAAGAGGCGCATGAT
>JAKACY010000013.1 GCA_021821025.1 Bacillota bacterium
GGCCACTTTGGCCACTTCGGCCTACTCTGGCACTCTGGCGTATGCTTAGCTCGCTTTACATAGAAGATGAATAGCGATCCGCTTGCATGACTGCGCTCACGCCACCGTAGCTCGCGCCTTGGCTTGGCTGTGTTCCATACGATGTGCTTGCGTACATCGTTTGGCTCGGTGTGGATTCGCGTTGTGAATACTCTTTATCCGCTGTCATGACAGATTGCACCCCGCCCGACACGGAAGACGTATAGCTGCCTGTAGAAGCAAAGCTACCATATCCGGAAGAAGAGCCGGAGGTACTGCTTTGACGATCTGCGGACATCACCGATTGGACACCCGCAGGGGTTGCTTGAGAAGTGTAGTTTATGCTCTGAGAAGGAGAATACGTGGGCGTCTGCGTATTGTAATTGCGATAGCTCGGCCCATCTGACTCTTCATACCCACGGTCTGCGTTCATAACGCTTGTCACGCCGCCTTGATACCCATAGCCACCTTGCATCATCCCTTGTTGCATTTGTTGCATGGGTTGTTGCGAATAGGCATAAGACGGTGTGTACTGCGCCATTTGACTGATCTGCTGCAGTTGTTGAGACAATTGTTGACAGATATTCGCCGCGCTGATTGACAGTTGATGCGCTTGTTGCAACTGCTGCTGAATCTGTTGCTGCATAACATCGCCTCCATCGTAAGAATAAAAGTCAAGGCGTATTGTTCCCTTCATCCAAATCACTATGCAGAACTATCCCCCCAAAAGGTGGATGTGTGAAGAACGCTCGAGACATGCAAAATAACGTCAGAAACTGAAACTTAGCGAGGCGTCTGGAGGCACGGAAATTGAAGACAATCCGCCGGGATCACAACAAACACTTTAAACTTATCTCCGCTGTCAGTGCGTCGGTCATCTCGCTCTTCATTCCGTTTACCGCATTGGCCCAATCTTCAACAGAGGTGCAGTTGCAGCAACCAGTGCCTGACTGGTATCAGCGCGCAGCGCGCCAATTTCAGGTCAATTGGTGGCTTCTAAGCGCCCTCGACGTGTATGGTGCGACTACACACCCGGAACCCGGAGTGATTCGACCAAAGGGCCTACCCCTTCCAATCGTGGGATACCGTTTCTCTTCACCTGAATGGCAGGGATTGTTTAATCCTGTCGATCATGATACCCTACCGCGTCGAATCAGTCTTTTTGAAGGACGTGGGCTCGATGGGGACGCGGACGGAAAAGCGGACCAAGACAATCCGTATGACCGCGTCTTTGCGATTGCTAGGTGGCTTCGTGGTGGTGGACCGACGGAACAAGAACAGACGAATGTGCTGTGGCACCAATTCAACAACCCAAACGCTGTTGAACGTGTGGTCGCACTTTCAAACGTATATAGGAAATTCGAAACCCTTCAACTCTCAGAACGCGCATTTCCCGTTCATAAACGCTACAGCTATTCGTTCAGAGATACCTGGGGAGAAGGAAGAAACTTCGGCGGTAGACGAATTCACGAAGGAACGGATATTTTCGCAGGTTATGGCACGCCCGTGCTCAGCACGTGTTACGGGTATGTAGAGCTGATTGGGTGGAATCGATTGGGTGGGTGGCGCATTGGGCTGCGCTCTGCAGACAACACCTATTTTTATTACGCGCACCTTTCGGCTTACGCCAAAGGCATCAAACAAGGCGTCATCGTACGTCCGGGACAGGTGTTGGGGTATGTGGGCAGCAGCGGGTATGGTAAGCCTGGGACGTCGGGTAAATTCCCCCCACATCTGCATTTTGGCATCTATAAAGACACCGGCATGAGAGAGTGGGCGTTTGACCCTTATCCACTTTTAAAGCAATGGGAAAAAAAGAAACAGTTGATTATCCAAAGCGCCCCGTGACGTAATCTTCTGTTCGCTTGTCAGACGGTGTAGTGAACATATCGGTCGTGCGACCATATTCAATGATCTCACCGGATAGGAAAAATGCGGTCGTATCCGCAACCCTCGCAGCTTGCTGCAAGTTATGCGTGACGATCACGATCGTATATTGACACTTGATCTCCTCAATGAGTTCTTCAATGCGAAGCGTGGAAATCGGATCTAGGGCCGACGCAGGCTCATCCATCAACAATACCGCGGGCTCGATAGCCAGAGCTCGCGCGATGCACAGCCTTTGCTGCTGCCCACCAGATAATGATGCGCTAGGTGCCGACAGGCGATCCTTCACCTCGTCCCATAGGGCGGACATATGCAAAGAACGCTCAACTTGTTCTGCCAATACGCTTTTTTTGCGGATACCATTAAGCCGCAAACCAGCGGCAACGTTGTCAAATATCGACATAGCAGGAAATGGGTTCGGCTTTTGAAATACCATGCCGATGGTTCGCCGAACCCAAACCGAATTGGCTTCATAGACGTTTTCGTCGTCCAACAGCACTCTTCCCGTCATCGTCGCTCTTGCGACCGTCTCGTGAAGGCGGTTCATACAACGAATAAATGTCGACTTGCCGCAGCCAGATGGACCGATGATCGCTGTCACTTGATTGGCCTGCATCTCCAAGGACACATCGTGAAGAATCTGATGCTCGCCAAAAAACGCGCTAAGGTGCTCTGCAACCACGGTCTTTCCCACGTTTCACTCTCTCCTTAACGCAACTTGCCCCGGCCAAAAGCCCGAGCCGCGATATTGATCACCAGTATAATTGCAAGCAGCGTCAAGGCGCCTGTCCAGGCCTGCGCCTGCCACTGTGGATACGGTGAGGTTGCATAGACAAAGATCTGTAACGGCAACGCCGCAATCGGAGCATTCAGTCCATCTTGCCAAAAGCTGTTGCCAAACGCTGTAAAAAGCAGTGGCGCAGTCTCACCCATCACACGCCCAATAGACAACATAACAGCTGTGATCAAACCACTTGCAGCAGTTGGCAGAACTACTTGTACCGTCGTTTGAAAGCGAGTCGCCCCTAAGGCAAATGCCCCCTCACGCAGCGACGTATCCACCATAAGCAGCATCTGCTCAGTCGTGCGCATCAGTGTGGGCAACATTAACAAGGCTAGCGACAGTGCGCCTGCAAACGCTGAGTAACTATGCATCCAAATCACTACAGTCGCGTACACCATCAAGCCTGCCACAATCGAAGGCACGCCAGATAACACATCGGCCAAAAAACGGCACACCGCAGCAAAGCGATCATCTGCATACTCTGCCATGTAAATTCCGGCTCCCACTCCAATGGGAATCGCGATCAGACACGCCAAGCTGACGACAATGAGTGTCCCAACGATCGCGTTGGCCATACCCCCAACCATTCCGACTGGTCCTGGCAAGCGGGTAAAAAAACGGATCGAAAGCTCTGGCAGTCCTCTGCTGATGACGTACCATAGTATGTTGAAGAGAGGAAAAAGCGCAATTAAGCTCATGAACACCAAAAGTGTGAAAAACACCTGATTTTTCAACCGTCGCCATAACAGTAGGCGGTGACTCATGCGTTCACCCTCATCTGCAACCTGATGCGCCAGACCAAAAGACGCGCCAAAGAGTAAAACACGACGGTCAGTAAAAACAATACCAAGCCTATTTCGTACAATGACGATTCGTACAACTTCGACGTCGCCTCGGTGAATTCATTCGCAATCACGCTGGCCATCGAATATCCTGGGGCAAACAATGACGCTGCAATCTGGGGGCGATTGCCGATAACCATGGTCACCGCCATCGTTTCGCCAAGGGCTCGTCCCAGCGCCAACATAATAGCACCCAAGATCCCCCTTTTTGCCTGTGGCAAAATCGCTAAAGAAACCATCTCTTGTTTTGTCGCTCCAAGTGCCAACGCTCCATCTTTAAGTTCATTTGGCACGGCCTGCATCACATCGCGGACCACCGCTGTGATCGTGGGTAGGATCATGACCGCCAGGATAATGCCCGCCGCCAACATGCCTACCCCGTAACCCTGGCCTTGAAAAAGCGGCAAAAAACCGAGACCGCGATTCAATATAGGCTCTACACTTTGACGCAGCCATGGAGCCAAGATAAAAATTCCCCATAGCCCGTAGACCACACTGGGTATTGCCGCAAGCAGCTCAACGAGGATTGAGATGAGGTCGAGCCATCGCCAACTGCCGTACTGCGTAAGTAAAATGGCAGTAGCAATGCCCACGATAGAAGCCAAGATCACACCGATCACGGAACTCACGACGGTACCGTAAATGAACGGCAAAGCGCCAAACACCTGATGCACCGGGTCCCACACTTGCCCTGTAAGAAAATGAAACCCGAAGTGCAAGATGGCGAGCGCTGATCGTGACACGAGTTCATAAACAATGGTCCCAACAATTAAGATGATGACCAAACAGAAGGTTAACAAGATACTGGAAAACAGGCGGTCGAGCTGGTTTTTACTCCAAGCGCTCCAAATTGATTTCATCGCAAGGCCTCCAAAAACATAGAACACGTCGTGACAGTTTCTAATTCATTGTAAAAGAGGCTGACCATGGTACGCAATGCGTTTGATCAAAGACTGCGCTAAACGCTTCACGCTTTGTGGAAGTGGCACATAGTCTACTGACTGCGCATAGCTTTGCCCAGAAGTCACCAACCAAGAAAAAAGCCGTGTCATAGCCTCGCCTACGCCTCGATTCGTCTGGTGTTCATACAGCAAGACCCATGAATATCCGCAGATCGGGTAACTATCCTTACCAGGCGCATTGACGATAGAAAAATGTCTCGACGTAACGTGTGCAAACTGGCGGGCAGCAGCTGTTACGGAGTGAAGATTTGGCTCTACAAAAGAGCCATAACGATTTTGCACCATGCCGACATTCATCTTAGCCGTAAGAGCATAAGCCAACTCAACGTATCCGATTGCACCAGGCGTGTTCTGAACTTCCTGTGTGACAAATGTATTGCCCTTGCCACCGATTCCTACAGGCCAGTCTACCGATTTGCCTGTCCCGACCACCTTAGCCCATATCTGATTTGACTGGCTGAGAAAATCCGTAAAGATATAAGTCGTCCCTGAGCCATCTGAGCGATGCACAACGACGATTTGCGATGACGGTAGCCTGATACCAGGATTGATCTTCGCGATCTCAGGGCTGTTCCATCGCAACACCTTTCCAAGATAGATGTCTGCCAACACACGCCCCGTAAAATGCAAACGTTGCCTGATATGCGGCAAGTTATACGTGATCGCCTCAGCGCCTAGCGCTACGGGAACTTGCTCGACTGGCCCCGCCGATCTGGCTTGTTGTAGTTCAGAATCGTTCATCGGGACGTCCGTTGCGCCAAAATTCACAGTTTGGCGGATAAATTGTTCAATGCCACCGCCGCTTCCGATCGACTGATAATTGACTTGTAAATGCTCCGGACCATCTGCATAAGCATAAAACGCCCGGCTAAAAAATGGATAATCAAATGTAGAGCCAGCTCCAGTAATCTGATCCATGCGCGGTGCATCTTGATGGATCACCGCGATGGCGCATCCTGAAAGCAGCAATACGATCACACATGCCATTTCTAGCCACATAAAGCTGCGAGAAAATCGTTTGTAGCCTTTCATATTACACACCTACAGCCACATATTTGCTATTCCTAAAAGTATAGTATACATACGGTATTTTTCAAGGCAGTGCCCAGACTTTGTCTGGGCACCAAAGCTTATCATTCATCTCGCATCGAAACATCATGCTGTGGATGCATAAATCGTCCACGCATACTTCTAGCCATTAGATCCTCCGCATTTTCTTCCGTGACCGCCTGCGAAACACCAGGGTCTCCTTCATCAACCCACTCATCGCCGACCATAATACTCGGATCGACGTTTTCGGACCATTCATCGAGAGGAGTCTTTCTCCAAGGCGCCTTATTTTCCACCATCACGCATCCCTCCGCAATTAGCATGTCCGTCGTCGTACCTGATTATCGACGTATCTATAGAAAGTTGGGTCGGTATATGAACACATTGTCACCCGTATATATCAGTAAGTCGGACAAACAGGAAGGTGAAATCATGTCAGAGGAATCCAATGGATCACCTCTTTTGAGCCCGCTCCCAGCAGAGCATACATATGCACGCGTCACTGGCTGGATTTACCTCTTACTAGCCGCCGCCGGTGCGTTTACAGATCACCTATGGCACATGATCACACTGTCGTCTCCCATGACGCTTATGCATCTCGCGATCGGTGTCGCAGGGCTTAGCGTCGCTAGACAAGGTAAGCATAGGGCGCATCGGACCTACAGCCTCACCGTCGGGTTTGTGTTCATGCTGTGGGGCATCGCCGGAACATTCTATCCACAATACATCAACCCGCGACCATTGCCACTTGAAAATGCGCTGCACCTCATTACAGGCATGTGGGGTTTTTATGGAGTGGGCAGCATCTTATTTTCCAAAAGGGCGTAAAGCAGCTTACAAAAACACATACTATGGGAGAAATCAAGCACCCCAAGGAGGCGACTGTATGAAGGTCAGAGACCTGATGACTGCGCAGGTTGTTTCATGTTCACCGAACACCACCTGCAGTGATGCAGCACGCATGATGAAGCAAGAAGACGTCGGTTCCATCCCCGTAGTAGAAGGCCCTAATCTCGTTGGCATCATTACGGACCGCGACATCATCGTCAAGTGTGTGGCCACAAATGGTGACTGTAACACGATGACCGTTTCGCAAACGATGACGAAAAATCCGGTCACCTGCAGCCCAGAAACGGATGCCCATGAAGCTTCTCGCCTCATGTCAAGCGAGCAAATTCGCCGTCTGCCCGTCGTAGAAGGCAACAAGCTCGTCGGTATGCTGGCCTTAGGAGACTTGGCTGTGGTCAATATCCACGTAGACGAAGCCGGTGAAGCGCTAAGCGGCATTTCAGTGCAAAACCAGGTTCACTAAATCAGCGCGCAAATCATTCAGTGACACGGGGACGGTCTGCAGACCGTCTCTCTTTACTTAGCCTTTTTGTGTCTAGAATCGGGTAAGAGGGGGCTAAGGTAGCCCCCGTCTCCCCACACCACCGTACATGCGGGTCCGCATACGGCGGTTCGCCATGCTTGCCCAACTATGACCACATAGTTGATGGGATGATGTGTGATTTGTGCCGGAGTTGATTAAGCCCTCACTTGCGAACCGTCGAGGCTTCACCTGTCTCTTTCACAAGGAGTCCCACTAGTTGGGGATTCTGCTCTTCACACCAACGTCTCGAACTAGCCACTGATATCCGCTGCATGACGTTCAGCCCTTCCGATGCTGTGCATCGTACTATGGCGTCTGCTGACTTCTGCTAGTGCAGTCTTGCCTTCCGACAAGGGTTGTTTAGGTGTATCACTCGATTCACCCGCACGTGCTAACAGATCTCCCCGGGTAAGAACGATAACTTTCGCCCCATGTACCTGCCCAATTTACTGCTGTATCCCTTGGCTGTATTGGGCTTCGTCTTGTATGGCAGACTCGCCCGAATACAACAGCCTCACCTTGGGTTCGTGGTCCTCAGGTCGGGGTTTTGCCTCCGGCTTCCTCCAGATCCCACCTCACGGTCGGCACCCTTGCTCTTGGCTAGCGGTTGGTAACAGCCAACCTCCGCAGCGGACTTTCACCGCCAAGTTATCGCCCATGCCGGGCGCACCATAAAGACCCTCGCCAAGGGCGAGGGTTAAACAGCTGATGTGAAGTTGTAGTAATGCTTAGTGACCTGCGAGTTGTTGTTCTGCCAAAGCCACTAGTTTTCGAGTGATATGGCCACCAATCGCGCCAGTATCACGCGTTGTCATCGTACCCCAGTAACCATCCTGCGGGGTCTGAATGCCTAGTTCACCAGCAACTTCATACTTCAACTGATCGAGTGCACGACTTGCGCTTTTGACTAAGAGCGTGTTGGACTTTTGTCCTTGTGCCACGCTGACCACCTCCTTCGTGCTAGTATTGTACCCGTATCGAAGGAGTCTAATCTGACATTTTTTACCTAACTATTACCGGTCTTTTAATGCCACATAAGCGCGGCGTTTAATGCCCGTGTACTCTGCACGAGGACGGATCAAGCGGTTATTGCGATACTGTTCAAGCACGTGCGCTGTCCAGCCGGAAATCCTGCTGATCGCAAATACTGGCGTGAACAAATGAATCGGAAGCCCCATCATGTAATACATCGATGCCGAGTAAAAGTCAACGTTAGGGTTAAGCTTCTTGTCCGCTTTGACAACTCTTTCAATCGCCTGTGACATCTCGTAATAAGACGTGTTACCGTTTCGTTCGCCCATTTCTTTAGACATCTTACGCAAATGCGTAGCGCGTGGATCCTCTGTGTGATACACGCGATGCCCGAAGCCCATAATGCGGCGTTTATCTGCCAAGGCTTTGCGAATCCACGTCTCAGCTGTGGCTGGATCCCCGATCTCTTTTAGCATCAGCATCACTTGCTCGTTCGCGCCACCATGCAAGGGGCCTTTTAAGGTTCCGACGGCCGACGTAATGGCAGAATAAATGTCAGACAGCGTGGCGGCGGTTACACGGGCGGAAAATGTAGAAGCGTTGAGTTCATGATCCGCATGCAAGATGAGAGCAATTTCAAAAGCCCGCGTCGTATAATCGTCCGGCGCCTGACCGCTTAACATATACAAAAAGTTACCGGCATGACTAAGATCAGTGCGTGGCGCGATCGGTTCTTGTCCATTCTTGAATCGTTCGATCGCAGTGACCATCGTTGGCAATTGCGCCACAAGGCGGATCGCTTTACGCACGCTTGACTCATAAGAGTTATCAGCGTCATCAGGATCAGACAGACCAGACACCGAGACCAATGTGCGCAAGAGTTCCATGGCGTTACCAGTCGGAGGAAGCGTATGTAACGTCTTTAGCACCTCGGCGCGAAGCGCCCGCTCACTCACCAAAGACGCATTGAACGTCTGCAACTCTGCTGCTGTCGGCAGTTCGCCGTGCCATAACAGATACACCACTTCTTCAAAACTGCAGCTACCAGCGATCAAATCGTGAATATCATATCCCCTATAAACCAACCTGCCTTCATCGCCATCAATGAAGCAAATATCTGACGTAACCGCAACAACGTCCTCAAGCCCTGCTGTAAACTGCGTTTCAGGCATTTCCAAACTCCCTCCTAGACGTGACATCACTGCCCGTTTATTCGATACAATTATACTCTTTCAACCAAATTCCACAACCCGGACCAAACTCTCTCCAATCATCCAAGGAAAAAGCTTTCTGCGTGAACCGTGAACAGCGAGCGCAAACTAACATGGGTAATGTATCGTAATATCGGCGCAGCCAGGGATGATTGCTCAAGAAAATGGCAAAGGGGGCAATTTTGTGAATAAAGGTTTGACATTACGACACATGTCTATCCTGGCGTTGACTTTTGTGGTCGCGGCGCTAACGATTGTTGGTGCGACAGGGTGTTCGACGTCTGCTGCCTTAGCACCATCAGCCATCGACAAAGGCAAAGCTGGGCCAGCCATTTTGCATCGCGACTATACGTATCAAGGTGAAGCCTCAATGGCGCTGACTACGATCGCTGGAATACGCTCTGCGGTTGTATTTACACATGGCGATACCGCATATGTCGCCATCAACCAAAAGCCACACACGGTCTTGGACCGCGGCAACATTCGCGCACCAGAAATCAGTGCGCTGCGCGACGCAAAATCACGTCTGCCACATCAAAATAGCACGAATCAGGGGACTGCGACGGGATTAAAGGTCACCCTACACAACCCGTTACCGCTTTATCCAGATAGTCCGCCTAACGGAAAAGACATGTTTGCACGTCTTGATGTCGTAGGAACAAAGCCTGTTACGACTGAACTGTACCATGCGATCAAATCGACGATTCAGTCCCATATTCCACTGATCACACACGTGCTTGTCGCTTCCGATCCTACGACCGAAACACAATTTACCGCGATCGAGCACAGGAGTAAGGCGGGCGTGGCTATCAACGCACAGGAGATGGAAGATCTCATTCGACGCACCTGGCAGGGTTACCGATCAGTCGAGCCAATCAGTCGGGCCAATCAGTGATCTTGTAGGTCTTCATCGATCAGGCCTTCACGAATAGCATATACAGCTGCCTGGGTGCGGTCATTCAAATTCAATTTTGCTAAAATACTACTGACGTGCGTCTTAACGGTCTTCAGGCCGATATAGAGCACGTCACCGATCTCTTGGTTGGATTTACCTTGAGCAATGAGGCGTAAGACCTCCATCTCGCGCGAGGTCAATTGTTGGCGGTTTGAGCGATGCATGATCCCGTCTGCCAAAACTCTCATCGCCTCAGGATCATAGGTCGTTCGCCCAACAAAAGCACTGCGAACGGCCTCAACGATCGCATCAGGGTCTGCAGTTTTCAGAAGGTATCCGTTCGCTCCCGCTTCAATGGCAGGCATCACATGAGAGGCATCTAAAAAACTGGTCAATACAACGATGCGCGCTGTACCATCAAGTTGCCGGATCTCTCTTAGCGCATCGAGTCCACTTAGTGGCTCCATCTGCAGGTCTAGCAGCGTCACATCGGGTTTTAGCCGAACGTATTCTTGCACTGCAAAGCGACCGTCTGCTGCTTCACCTACCACCTCGAGATCGCGTTCCAATTCTAAGTATGTTTTCAGTCCACGCCGCACGACTTGGTGATCGTCCACGATTAAGATGCGAATGATTTTATCCAATATCGCTCCCCCGCTGCAGTAATGGAATAATAGCCAAGACCTCGACTCCGCTATCATCTGATCTAATGAGACAAGATCCACCCAACAAAGTGGCCCGTTCTTGCATCGAACGCAGGCCAAAAGATGTAAACTTGCCGTCATTTTGAACGATAGATTCAGGCGCCCCAACCCCATCATCTTTGACGCGCAACACGATGCGCAGAAGTTCGATCGTGAGTTCGATCGCGATTCGCTTCGCCAAGGCGTGTTTCAATGTATTGATCAGGCCCTCTTGCGCGATAAGAAAGAGTGCATCCTGTGCAGTCTGCAAAAGTTCTACGCGCGCATCTGGAGAGCGAGTATCCACATAGGTAAACGAGATATCAATACCGGAGCGTGCTTGCAATTCAGCGGTGAGTGCGCACAGTGCTGTCTGCAGATCCCGCTCTCTTAACTCTGTTGGGCGAAGTTCTAACAATAAAGCTCGCATGGACATTTGCGTTTTTTTTGCCAATGCCTCGATCTCTGGTAACAGTCTCATTGCTTTGGCCTCATCCTTACGACCTTGCGCTACGGCGGCACTGGCCAGAAGTGTCATACCCAACAAATCTTGGCTCACGGTATCATGCAATTCACGCTGGACCCTCTCACGCTCTTTTCGCGTCGCATCCACCTGCAGTTGTTGCCGTAATTCCAGTTGATCCCGCGCAGCGTCTTGCAGGGCAGCCACCTGATCTTCTAGGCGCTGCGCCATGTTGTTTAACTGCGCTGCCGTTCGAGACAAGTCATCATCACCCTGATCATCGATCCGATAGGATAGTTTACCCGCCGCGTAGAATGCTCCCGCTGCAGCGAGCGAAGATAGGCGAATTCGCAGATCTCGAGTCGCGAACCATCCTATAAAAAAGGATAGCGTGAGTATGAAAACTGCGGAAGAGATCAAGACGATCACCCATATCCAGGCAGTCGCAGTCCCAGTCGTAATCCGAAACGTTAGTGCGAGCTGCGAACTCACCCACTTCATATCTGCGATCATCAAGAGCACTGCGACGACGCCAAATATGGCTGTGATCACGCCCGTCACCACAAAGTAGATCAGGATCGTCAGCATCGCGTGGGGTCTTTGCATGTTAGATGCCTCGCATGATGCGCACTTCGCCAATAGTAACTTTGACGTGAATCTTGACTTTTCGCATGGCCTCTTCATAGTCCGAATCGATATGCGACATCTTTATGGACATCCCGACGCCGCTTTGACGCCGATTGAACATTCGAAGTTCGCCTGTATTTAACTCCGCCAGCACCATGACAGGCACATCGTCTGGGACATGGATCCTCACTTCACCCGCCCATTCTGTGATCTCGATCGGCGTTTCACCTTCTGGAATCGTGGCCGTTCCCAAATTGATGCGAATCGATCCAGCACTATTGTGAAGATACAATGGCTCGAGATGCCATGGTTCGTCACCGTAGCGTATATCGCCCACTTTCATGAATTGCTTCGGATTCACCAGTCCATTCCCCAAATCCCACTTGCCCCATCTCCACCATCTATGGCGCGCACCGATATTGAGCAATCCGATACCAAAGTTGATCAGCAAAATCGCCAGTACCAGCGCGAGCGGGTCGATCATCGTAAACCCGAGCACATTCAGATTCCGAAGTTGCAAAAACACCCCAACCAACAACATCAATAACGGAATCACGACGCTGCGTTTACCTCTTGCAAGGCGCCGGATGATGATTTCCAGTCCGGCCAACGCCAGCAAAGATGGCCAGTACTGCGCGAAGTAAAAACCGAACTGGTATGGTAACATTCCAAGTGCCGAAATAAGCAGCAAGATGCCAAAGCCGATCAGTCCGAAGGCAATAGTCGTTTTCATCTTATACACCCCTCAAAATCGGTCCATGGAACCACTATATCAAGGAATTCCGTCGTGTCCTACTGTCCAAAGTGCCATTGACACTCCGACTTTAGGCGGATATTTGTTACAATAGGCATATCGTGGCTAAGGAGGTTTCTCATGCATCAGTATTGGTTCTTCATCGGATCGTTTCCGGTGCGAGCATACAGTACGCTGTTTTTACTCGCTTTTTTACTGGGACTTGGGGTAACGGTTTATTTTGCGAAGGTAGAAGGCAAGAGGCACTTGGTAGACCATTTGATGACGCTAGGGCCTATCCTGTTTATTGGAGGTTTAATCGGGTCGCGTATCTGGCAGGTGTTCTTTTTCGATTGGAAATATTATAGTGTCCACCCTGACCAGATCATAGCGATTTGGAATGGTGGCCTGTCGATTCAAGGCGGGATTGTAGGAAGTATTATCGCAGGGCTTATCTACATATGGCGACACAAACTTAGTTTTTGGGAGATCGCTGACCTTTGTGCGCCGGGTTTGATCCTTGGGCAGAGCATCGGCCGCGACGCGAACCTCATGAACGGCGACGCCTTCGGGTCTCCAACGGGTGGCGACTTCGGCCTATTGTACCCACAAGGGACACTCGCGCGTCTGACCTATGGAAATAAGCCGCTATGGCCTGCGGAAGTGTGGGAAGGTCAAGGCGACATCATCATCTTCGCTTTGCTTCTTCTTTTAAAACAGCGACGCTGGCCAACGGGATGGATCTTTTTATTTGAGATGATCCTTTACAGCGTAGAACGCTTCTTACTTGAAATCCTACGAGGCGATAGCCCTCGCTTTCTCTTTAACTGGGATGCCGCGCAGTGGACAAGCGCCCCTGTAGTGATCATCTGCATCATCTTGCTGCCGATCTTGCAACATTATGACCGTAAGAAGGCAAGACAAAGCGGCCTGTGAAATTGACAGGCCGCTTACGCTTATACCCTATGGTTATTTCAACGCATTTACCAACGCTTGATCCAAGTCTGCAATCAGGTCGTCTGCCGTTTCAATTCCGATCGAGATCCTGACCATGTCTGGCGTGACGCCGGATTTGATCTGGTCTTCAGGCGCCAATTGCTGGTGTGTGGTACTCGCCGGATGAATCACGAGCGACTTCGTATCCCCGACGTTAGCCAAGTGGGAGAATAATTTCAGGCCATCAATGAAGCGGCCGCCTTCCTCTACTCCGCCTTTAATGCCAAACGTTAAGATCGCGCCCGCTCCTTTTGGCAAATACTCTTTTGCCAACGCATGATAACGGTTGGACGATAAGCCTGGGTAGTTCACCCAGGACACTGCTGTATGAGATTCCAAATACTGCGCTACTTTTAGCGCGTTATCCGCATGGCGCTGCATGCGCAGGTGAAGCGTTTCTAAACCCTGCAAAAAGAGAAAGCTGTGAAACGGTGAGACAGCCGCTCCTAAGTCCCGCAACAACTGTACACGGGCTTTCACCACATATGCAGCGGCGCCGATGTCATTGGCGTAGGAGATGCCGTGATAGCTCTCATCTGGCTCGACTAGTTCTGGGAATTTACCATTGTCCCAATTAAATTTTCCACCATCGACGATCACGCCGCCGATTGCTGTGCCATGTCCGCCAATGAATTTCGTCGCAGAGTGAATCACAATATCCGCGCCATATTCGAGCGGCCTGCACAGGTATGGCGTAGCGAATGTGTTATCGATGATGAGCGGCACACCTGCGTCATGCGCGGCGGCCGCCAGTTTCTTTACATCCACTACGTCGATGCGCGGATTGCCGATCGTCTCAGCGTAGAACGCCTTCGTCTTTGGCGTCACGGCCGCCGTAAATTCATCGATGTTATCGGGATTGACAAATTTCACCGTGATGCCAAGGCGCTTTAACGTCACAGCAAACAGGTTGAACGTGCCACCATACAGATTCGCCGATGCGACAATCTCGTCTCCCGCTCCGGCGATATTTAAAATCGAAAGGGTGATGGCAGACTGACCAGACGATAGCGCGAGTGCCCCGACCCCACCTTCTAACGTTGCGATGCGCTGTTCAAAGACGTCTGTCGTCGGATTCATGATCCGCGTGTAAATATTCCCAGATTCTTTAAGTGAAAATAAGTTCGCAGCATGCTCCGTATCCCGAAACACATAAGATGTTGTTTGATAAATCGGCACTGCGCGGGATCCTGTTGCAGGATCTGGTTCTTGACCGGCGTGAACAGCTTTGGTTTCAAAGCCCCATAGTGGGTTCGTCATGGATGTCCTCTCCCCTTTTTACACCAATAAAAAAACCCCTTCGAGGAGAAGCGGCTGCTAAACAGACGTCTCTCTCATCTTCCAGGCAATTGCCTGCTGGATTTAGCACCACCACACCTATGTCAAAACACAAGGTGTCGGTTGCCGGGCTTCATCGGGCCAGTCCCTCCGCCGCTCTCGATAAGAGTTTTCCTATTTGATTTTGAGGTTTAGTGTAGTCAAATCATTCATGCTTGTCAAGCATCATCATATTTCCCCCGTAAACGGTAGACACTACGCTCGTGTACAGGCAATCGTGAAGGGGGACGATATGAGTTGTATATCCGCTTTCTGCGCGAAGACTTTGATGAAGCGACAGGGGTGCTCACGATTCGGACGCAGGAACTACAGCGCAACTTCCTAGAAGAGTTTGCAAGCGATATGGGCGAAAGTGCCGAAGATGTAGGCGATACCGACACCCCTGACGGAATCGTAAACTACGTGCTGGCGAAGCACGCGCATCACCGTATGCGCACAATTCAGGTGCTTGCTGGCTCTGCGGTGCTTCTGTCGATCCCTCTGATGGCCACAGGTGGAGTTATTCAAAAAGCACATGCGGCGACGCTCTCGGCAAGTATGCTCAGTGTGAAACACGAGGTGTATCTACGAAGTCAACCGCGGCTTTGGGGGTATGATCGACTAGAGCAACTCTCTGCTGGGACGACCCTGCGCGTGATCAGTCTTGTGAACCCCACCTGGTTTCACGTGGTGACGCCAGATGGGCAGCAAGGGTACGTAGTGTCTCACCCCTACTATGTGGAACCGGTGTACGAGACGGCTACGGCGGTGGCAGCTGCCCCGGTCGCAACAGTCAGCTCTGGCGTAGTGGCGCCGAGCAGTGTGACCGCGGTTGACAATCTCCCACCTGGCGTGAGTTACGATTACTATATGTCTCCTTTGGTATCGCTTAACGCGACTCGCGACCAAAAGTTTGAAGCCGTTTTACGGGTGGCGAAAAGCAAATTAGGAACGCCTTATATTTGGGGCCACAATGAGGATCGCGGTCAGTACGGCTTTGACTGTTCAAACTTCACGGAATATGTATACCATCACGCGTTGGGATACCTTATCTCCAGCAGCAGCCGCGTGCAGGCAGCAGACGTGGGCACGCCAGTTCCAGTAGACAGCATGTTGCCAGGGGATTTGCTCATTTTCGATAACGGCGGACACGTCGGCATTTATATCGGGAATGGACAGATGATCGAGCAAGGCGGCGGGCTTGGCAAGGTGGGTTATTTGCGTGTAAGCCCAGGCTCATATTGGTATAATCATTTAACGGCAGTAAAGCGAATGTTTTAGTTAACATGAATAGGTTTGGTCTCACTGCCCAAGCGAGGACGATTGCGCTGAAGATCCTACTGGGGGACACACATGCAAAGACCAGCACCCGAGCCTTCCGACAATCAGGTTACAGTATGGACTAGCAAGCTCAGCTACTGGGCAGTGGCTAATTGTAGTCGGTGCCGTCACGGTGGCGATTGGTTTATTCGTGATAAGACAGTGAAGGATCGATGTAATGCAACTTATATTTTTAGGTACAGGTGCAGGCGCCCCTTCTCGCAATCGCAACGTTTCTAGCCTAGCACTGCGGTTGAACCAAAGTTCTGAAACATGGCTTTTTGACTGTGGCGAGGGCACACAGCAGCAAATTTTGAAGACCCATGTCACTTTACACAATATCAGCCGTATATTCATTACGCACTTACATGGCGATCACATCTTCGGGCTACCAGGGCTACTGTGCAGTCGCAGCCTGCAATCAGCATCCACCAAGCCGCTCACCATCTACGGTCCACGCGGTTTACGGTCGTATTTGTCAACGAGCATGACCGTGTCTCAGACCACGCTCAGCTACCCACTCGATATAAGGGAAATGATCCCATTACAGCAGGGGACGGTCTTTTCTATATTCGAAGATGACCGCCTTGAAGTTCTCTCCGGCGCACTTTTGCACCATATAGAGAGCTTCGGTTTTGCGATCGCGGAAAAACCAAAAGTCGGACGTTTTCGCATCGACCTTGCAAAGGCGCAAGGCGTGCCAGAAGGGCCTATTTACGGCCAGTTAAAGCGTGGACAAGACGTCGTCCTCGAAGATGGGCGGCGCCTGATCGCCAAAAACTTCGTAGAGCCGGACGATCTTGGAGACAAGGTGGTTATCCTCGGAGACACTAGGCCCTGCCCTGCGTCTGTAACGTTGGCTCAAGATGCCACGATTCTCATCCACGAAGCCACTTTCTCATCTCGCGATCAGGCTCTAGCCAACGTCAGCGCTCACTCTACGGCGCATGAAGCCGCGCTGATTGCAAAAGAGGCCCATGTGAAGAAACTGCTCATGACGCACATCAGTGCCAGGTACCAGACTTCTGGTCAGGACACGCAAGATGACCTATTAGCAGAGGCAAGAACAATTTTCCCAGAGACAGACCTGGTAAACGATTTTTATGAGATAGACGTATAGATCTCGTACATGTCAATCTTCGCCACATGCCACACATGCCATATGCCCGTCGGCTCCCAGCCCCGTTGGTCACATATGCCTACAACGTGGTACCGTTTCTACTGACAGCGCCAACAAATCATAGTATAGTAATGTGGGATAATTGCTGTACAAGCGAAAGGGGGGATTGGATTGCTAGGCGGACATACCATTCGCTGGGTGATTTTGGCTGTAATCATCATCGCACTCGTTATTTATTTTGCTATGCGTGGTCGTAAAAAGTAGATCTCACAGCGCATATTTAAAGTCGCATAATCTATTTGCTCGGCGCCACACACTGGCGCCTCTTATTTCATAATCTGAATGTCGGGCACAAAGAAGATGAGCTGGGTTGAGTGTGCAAGCACAAACATGGAAATTGCGAAGTTTATACTTGCTGTTTTTTGCAGGGCTGGGGTCTCTGAATCCATACCTCGCCTTGATCTTGTCAAACCGTGGCTTTCCGTCTGTCTCCATCGGTCTATTGCTTAGCATCAGTCCACTTGTCGGAGTCTTCCTGCCGCCACTGTGGGGATTCATCGCAGATCGCACAAGGCGGCCGGTACCACTGATCCGTGCACAACTCGTTGCACTGCCGATATTGGTGTTTTCCTTGTATCAAGTGACAGGACATGTTCAAATCATCCTATTGCTGATTCTGCTCGCGGTATTTCTCACCGCATTCGGCCCGTTAGCCGACCACGTCACGCTCGAATACGTTCAGCATGATGGCATCGATTACGGCCGCGTACGCGTGTTTGGCTCGATCGGCTTTTCGCTCGCAAACCTACTCGTGAGCCTGTATCTGTTACGCCACTCGCCGATGACACTATATATGATTTACGTGCCTGTTGTGGTGCTCGCCTTCATCTTATCATGGTGGATCAAAGAGCGACACCTGCGCCTTTCTTACGGCGATACGCCATTAATCACGCAGACTGGCGCCGGCGCGAACCCAGATACAACGCTCGATGCAAAGCCCAACTTGCAACCAGATGTAACGCCCGATCTCAAGCCTGAAGGACAATCTGAAGTGAAGCCGCAGCCGCGACGGCGTTCACCGAAGATTCGGGACATCTTACCGTACAGTGGATTTTATCTAACGATCTTCTGTATCTCACTCGTGATGCCGATCTATTATTCATTTTTTCCCCTCTACCTGCGTAATCTTCATTTTACTGGCTCAATGATCTCCATTTCATTTTTGCTCTCATCTGGCAGCGAAGTCTTTACCATGCCTTTTGCGACAAAGCTATACCAACGCATCGGGCCAAAGTGGATGCTCATCCTATCTGCCCTCGCCTATACCGCGAGGTGGCTTGTCGTCGGCTCATTTACCCAACCGATTTTCGTACTTGGAATCCAAGTCGTCCACGGCGTGGCGTTCGGGTTTTTCTACACGTCGGCTGTGATGTATGTGAGAAATATGATGCCTAAGCACCTTCTCGCCACCGGTCAAGGCATTTTTGCGGCGACGACCGCCCTCGCGAACGTAGCCGGCAATATTGAAGGCGGAATCTTATTTGACCATCTCAGCGCGCATGCATTTTTTCTCATACAAGCAGGAATCAGTTTGCTGGCGGCGGCGATGTATTATGTGTACCGCTTCCGTTCGAACGAAGAAATCGCAGCCGCCTAAAAATGGGATCATGACAGCTATCATGTTGAGCACTCAACTTGTTCAAGCACTAAAAGAAATCGGCTTAACTCCGAATGTGCGAAGCAAATCCACATACAAGAGTTGGCCTGCAAGCGCATGGCCAGCTGCGTTCGGATGCCATCCATCCGCCATATATGGCTTGTAAGTCTGATGGTGCGCAGCAATGTACGACTTCATTTGGTTAAACACATCGGATATGACGACATTAGGGCTATGAAAACTGCGAGCAGCGGCCATCTCCGCATTCATATAGCGCGGCTCAAGCGTTTGAAATTGTGTATAGGTAGCACGCGTAATCGGTGTCGTGACAATCACGACAACCGAGTGCGCTGCCAACGCTTGGCTAATCTCCATGCGAACATTCTGTTCAAACGTCGCAATTGGCGTTTTTGCCTCGATGTCATCCAACGCACCCCATGAGATGACTACCACCTGCGGATGAACCTCCCGGAGCCACATTGGGAACTGCCGGGCAACCTTCGTCGTATAGTCTCCCGCGACCGCTTTTCGCGCGATCTTATATGAAACCTTCGTTGCCAACGACAGTTCCCGAAATGCGCGATTCAGATATCCGCCACCCTTTGGATCAACCCAGCCCTCAGCTACAGACGATCCTACAGTCATAACCGTTTCGACCAATGTGCTATCACGCGAAGTCACACTGTGCACCGCTTTATTGCTGTGACCGGAGTCGCTCGCACCTACATTCGCCCTTGCAAGCGGCACATGTCCAAATCCGCGAGTGATGGTATAGTACGCCCCAACACCTAGTACAAAAAACAGCACCGCCACAACTAACAGAAATTGTTGACTCCTTCTAATTCGTCCATGAGATGATTTCCTTGCCAATCACTTCACACCGCCTGACGTCAGCACCTGTTGCTTCAACCGATTTCTCTGAATCTTGCCAGTCGGTCCAAGCGGAATCTCGTCAACGACATGAAACTCAGCAGGAACCTTGTATGCCGAAATCGATTCTACACAAAGTGTGCGAAGTTCGTCAGAAAGCAAGGTCTCTTGCCGCTTCCAACGATATTCTGGCACGACATAGGCGACCACGCGTTCGCCGTACATGTCGTCCGGCAAACCGATGACAGCGACAGCTTTCACGCCGATATGCTCACCGATCACTTCTTCTACTTCGCGCGGACTGATTTTCTGGCCTGCTCGGTTGATCATCTCTTTGCTTCGACCTGTTAAAAATAGATATCCATCGCTGTCCACATATCCGATGTCACCTGTATGAAACCAACCATGGCGAAAGCTCTTGCCAGTATCATCTCCAGAAGCGTATGCCGTGATGATGCTCTCGCCACGAATCACCACTTCACCTATCTCGCCTTTGCCTAGCACTTCATCGTCTTCGCCCACAACCTTTAGTTCCACACCAAACGGAATGCCCGCGGATCCAATCTTGCGCTTTGCGGGCGGCACTGGGTTCACACAAATCTGGCTCGCTGCCTCCGTCATGCCGTAAGATTCCACGATTGGAATGCCAAATCGGGCCTCGAACCTGCGCGCGTGCAAACTCGGTAGCGGTGCGGATGCAGACCGCACGAAGCGAACATGATGATTTACCGGCGCATTCCCCTGTGATTTGATCAAGATGGCGATCACCGTCGGCACCGCCGATATCCACGTGATCGGGTGATTGCGCACCGTCACCCAAAAGCGCGATGCGCTAAACTTCGGTTCAAGAATCATCCGACCACCCGTTGTGAGCGTGGACAACAAGCCAACAACCTGCGCATTGATATGAAATAATGGCAAAAAGCCATAACACACGTCTTGGTCCGTTAACCCGTGTGATGTCGCGACGTTTTTCGATGTTGCCATCACTTGGCCGTGCGTCAACAACACACCCTTTGGCGTTCCTGTCGTACCCGATGTAAAGAGCAGGATCGCGCCGCTATCTTCAGGCAGTGAAATCATGCGCTGTCGAAGATCGACTTGGCCGCTGCCTTCCCCACCATTAGAGTCCTCACCAAAAGACACAAACACTAAAGTATAACCAGCAGACGGAGCTTCCCCTGACAGCCTCTCATCCTGCAGCGTTAAGGATTCGCGCCGACTTTGCGCCTCGGCCACTTCAGAAGACAGCATCGGTGCGAGCGTCTCGCCCACAAGCGCTCCTACCACGTGCGAACGTTTCAACACCTTATGCAATTCCGGACCAGGCACATCCGGATTCACGGGGACAACCACCGCTCCATAAAGAAGAATCCCAAGGTATGCTGCCACAAAAGCGTATGAATTGCCCTGTGCAAGCGCTATGCGATCTCCCTTTTTAACGCCAAATTTTATAAAGATTTGCTGTACTAGGGCGATATCCTTGCGAAAATCGCGTGACGTGTACCACCTACCGTCAAAAAATATGATTTCTCCATCCGATTCATAGATGCGTTCATATAATAGGGCACTGAGCGTTGACAAATAATCGCCCCCACAATTGATTGTTTTGTAGTTTTATTTTGCTCCTGGATTCTTAAAACCACCTTAAGAATCAGCCTATCCGTACAGAGAAACTAGAATTTTGTTAGAAAATGCCCCCGGGTTTTAAGACAACTTTAAATATCTCATACTATGATCTTCGTAACTTGAAACCTTGGTAACAGGCGAACGCTACCATCGCCGTGAAAGGAGTGCTACTATGGAACGCCGCGCGAAAGAACACCTGTACGAAGTCGATTTGATGCGCACCTTCATTATCTTAGGCGTGGTATGCGTGCACATCGTGTCGTTTTTCAATCTGTTCGCGGCGCCCTTAACGAGTACGAACGTTGGATTTGATATGGCCACAACGGCTTTGCATTTTACGCGGGAATCATTCATGTTCATCACCGGGATGGTCCTTTTTGTGACGTACTACCATCGGACCTTTCGGGCAACCGATTTCTGGGTAAAGCGCTTTAAGCTTATCGTCATTCCCTACGTCGTGTGGACGCTTTTATATATTTTGTTTGAGGGCACCTATTTAAAAGGATTTGATTGGTCATTTCTTGGCGTTACCGGTAATTTTCTGATGTCGCTGTTGCTCGGAAGCCAATTTTATATGTACTTTCTCGTCGTATCTATGCAGATGTACATCGTATTTCCGCTCACCGTCAAACTTTTAAAACGATCTGTGAATTACCATGTATGGATATTCATCGGCAGTTTCGCACTGCAGATCGCGCTGATGTGGATTAACAAAGATGTGCTGCAAAATTTAAATCTCGCGCATCTACCTGGCTGGCTATCCTTTATTATCTTCTACCGCGATCGAAACCTTCTTACGTATCAGTTCTGGTTCATTAGCGGTGCTCTGTTCGCGATTCATTATGATCGCATCCGCAGCTACGCAAGAGAACACGGGAAATTAATCATTTCAAGTTTCGTTTTAGCGATCCTGGCTCTGTGGGGTCACTACGCGATCGATCGCCTGTTCTTACACCAAGATGAAACGATGTCTGTACTTGTTCTTCAGCCGATCATGATACCTTACAGCTTTTTAGTCACATTAGTGCTCTGGCGTGCAGGGTTGTCTTGGTCAAGAGTCCGCGTTGAACCGCGCATGCACATCTTCTCAAGCTTCATAAAAATAGCCGCTGCGGCGTCATTTGGCGTGTTTCTCGTTCACCCGTTTTTACTACACTTCGCTGAATTGATTGTCTATCGCTTACACACGACGGCTGACGTTCGCTTGTTACTCATTCCTGCCGTCATCATTTTCGTGTACGGCGGCGCGATCCTTATCGTCCGACTCATTTCCAACATTCCGCTCGTCAGTTACATCGTCGGACAAAAGACGCAAGCGCCGCGTTGGATGGCAAATTTGGCGACAAGTTCCACCCGTTCGCAATAATGCCAGAATCGTCGATGATATGATTCCGACCTCAGATTTGCGATAAAAAAGGAGGGTTCAATGTGAAGCAGCCACTGATAGAGGACGAAAATCTTCTTGCAAGGCTCGATCGTATGCCAATGACAAGAACCATCTTTGGCATCATCGTGTTACTGTCTCTCGTATGGTTAGCAGAAGCATTTGACATTGGCATCGTAGGCACGGTCATCACCATGTTAAAACACACTTGGCATCTAAACGCCTCGCAAATGGGCCTACTCGGTATATCTGGGACGCTCGGCGTAGTAGTCGGCTTAATCCCGGCTGGGTTTCTGGCCGACAAGATCGGTCGCAAGCGCGTCATCCTGTGGGGCATCATCGCATTTTCCGTACTCACCTGTCTTGGGGCGTTTGTAAGTAACTTCCCTGAACTATTAGCCGTTCGCTTTTTGGCAGGGATTGGGGGCGGCGCCGTTCTCCCGATGCCCTATCTGTTCTTATCTGAATTCGTGCACACAGAGCGCCGCGCGACGATGGTGGGGTACGCCAACGGGATCCTAACGGCAGCATATCTCGTTCCTAACCTCGTTGGAGCGTGGGCCATTCACGCTTTTGCAGCAGCGATCTCATGGCGCATACCCTTTCTTTTAGGCGGAATTCCACTGATCATGTCCGTGCCGCTTGCGATCTGGCTGCCAGAATCTCCGAGATTTTTACTTAAGCGCGAACGCCGCGCTGAAGTTCGCAAGCTCGTGGAGAAACTCGAAACGCAAGCCGGTCTGCCTCACGATCAAACGCTGGTCAACAAAAGGGCGCTGGCTGTCATTCACAAAGGTGTAAATGACACGCCTACGCTACGCTCTTTGCTTCGCGCGCCCTACCTAAAGCGGGGACTCATCACAGCATCACAGTTGACCGGTGCGTTAGTGCTCTTTTACATCTTATTGGTTTTTGGACCCACGATTCTCGTCTCGCGTGGAATAGGAACGGACAATGCAATTTTGCTGACTGGCCTCATGATGGGCGTCGCTGGCATCGGATCGATCATACAGGGGTATCTGTCTGATCACTTCGGGCGTCGCATCGTCCTCACCGTATACTTTTTGCTAGCTGCGATCGGATGTGGGATCTTCGGCTTATTCTCATCGCCAGCGATCGTGCTTCTAGCGGGATTCTTGACATCGTTTTTCGGACTGGGCGTGTTCCCGGTGTCTAAGCTATCGGTTGCAGAACAGTATCCAACACGGCTGCGCGGAAAAGGCGTTTACTATAATGAGTGGACTGCGCGCGTCATTAGCGGTGTGCTAACGATCTACTTTATCCCGGCGATGCTGTCCTGGTGGGGCAATCAAGTGATCTTTGAAGGCATCGCCATCGCGCTTCTCGTCTTGGCATTGCCGATCGTCCTTTGGGGGCGTGAAACTGCGCACATCAGCGTCGAAGAAGCGGGTACGGATCTCTCCTTCGAAGCCATTAACAGCCAGGTGGATCTTCTCGAGCGTGGGACTGTGAACATGACCAGATAAGTCGGGCCATTACCCTGTTTCTAGACTGCACGCAAGGTGTGCAGTCTCTTTTTATGGTGCGCCCGGCATGGGCGATAACTTGGCGGTGAAAGTCCGCTGCGGAGGTTGGCTGTTACCAACCGCTAGCCAAGAGCAAGGGTGCCGACCGTGAGGTGGGAT
>JAKACY010000178.1 GCA_021821025.1 Bacillota bacterium
CCCGATCGTTGAGGCATGGAATGGACGCAACGTAAGAGAGAAGCGATACCCGTTCGTTTTGGTCGATGCCATCATGCTGAAGATCCGAGAGGACGGGCGTGTCCGCTCACGTGCCGCCATGATCGCCACCGGCGTCAACGAAGAGGGGTATCGCGAAATCCTTGGGATCATGCTTGGAGATAGTGAATCAGAGGCGAGTTGGTCGGAATTCTTCACTTGGCTCAAGAGCCGCGATCTTAGGGGTGTGGATATCGTCGTCTCCGACAGTCATGCTGGGCTCGTAAAGGCGCTGCAATCGCAGTTTCAAGGTGCAACGTGGCAGCGGTGCCAGACGCATTTCATGCGCAATTTCCTGGACGCGACACCGAAGAGCTTACACGACGAACTGTACGGGAAAGTGCGGGCTATACTCGACGCACCGGATGTGTTGACAGCAAGACTCTTGATGGATCAAGTCGCGTCGGATTATAGCGAGAAAGCGCCGAAAGCCATCCAGATCCTCGAGAATGGATTTGATGATATCACGGCTGTCCTCTCGTTGCCCGAGCGCTACAGGAAGCGTTTAAGGACAACCAACGGGATGGAGCGAATGAATGAAGAGATTCGTCGGCGTGACCGAGTGATTCGCATTTACCCTAACCGCGCTTCTGTCCTTCGCCTCATTGGAACCCTGCTGATGGAGATGGACGAGAAATGGCAATCGGGGCACAAATACCTCGACATGGCGGACTACTTCATCTGGCGTGAAGAGCAGCAAAAACAGGCTAAGGAAGACTCAAAGATCACCAAGATAAGTTGACATAACTCAATCTCTACCGAGGGGCGAATTTACACCACATCTCGGACTTGATCCTAGCTCGACATCCAGGGCGTGTTTGGACACGGGACGAACTCGTGGTGCGCGCATTTGGTTTTCAGTACGAAGGTGATCTTCGCACCATTGATGCATTTATAAAAACATTGCGGCAAAAGCTAGAAGAAAATCCTCGGCAACCAAGATATGTGCATACGGTTTACGGAGTAGGCTATCGATTCGAGGTTAAACCATTGTGAAAACATTACAGAGTAGACTGCTTATTTCATTTCTTGCGATCACTCTATCCATGACTGTTATGAACGCAATTGTCATCAGAATTGTCGCTACAAACCACTTTCGGTCTTTTCTTAATGGTCAAACCCGCCACACTGAAATCATTACAATGCTCGTAAGGCATCTCACGATCGCCTTAAGTCAAACTCTCATTTCGATGGCCATTGTCATCGTAATTTTGACCTTCGCGATATCCTGGTGGCTATCAAAGCGTTTAACATACCCTCTGAGAACGTTGATCGAGCAGGCTGAAGCATTGGCAAAAGGACACTTTTTCCACAATAGCAATCCCAGCAACAGTCACAACGAGATCACTTATCTCTCATCTACACTCAACCATATGTCACAACAATTGGCTCAACAAGCAAATCTCCGAGAGCGACTTATCCAAGATGTCTCACATGAACTCCGCACACCACTAACAGCCTTGAAGGCAAGCCTCGCAGCTATCATCGATGGCGTCTGGATGCCTACACCAGAGCGCTTTGCCTTACTCATGGCAGAAGTAACGCGGTTCGAGAAAATGGTGCTCGATCTTGAAAGGAGTATGATTCAAACCCAGCCAACGATGCGTGCTAAGGTACCCGTCAACATCTCGAACTGTTTACATTTAGCGATTGAACATGTAAAAGCTATTATTGAAGAAAAGAAAATTATCTTTCACGTTGGCATACTACCTGTTGATCAGTACGTTCTGACAGATGCAGATCAATTACTTCAGGTATTTGTAAACTTATTGGATAATGCATACAAATATACACTCCCCCATCATTCGATCGAAGTAATGGTAGAAGTAACTTCCCGCGATATAAAGACAACCATTCGGGATACAGGCATCGGCATCCCGATGAAAGATCTGCCCTATATCTGTGAACGGTTCTATCGTGTCGAGTCTTCTCGGGATCGTAAGACAGGTGGAACAGGATTGGGACTTGCTATCGCTAAAGAAATCATTATCGATTCAAATGGCAGCTTGCAAATAGAGAGTCAGTTGGGGATCGGTACCATCGCGACCGTCATTTTGCCAAAAGTGTTATCTACCTTCGTCAGTTTTTCATAATTCATTTGTAGAGTATCCTTATATTCTCAGAAAGGTGGACAATCTGAATGCCAAGAAAATTCACTCGGCAAATCCTCGCCGTGTCGGCACTCCTTGCAATATCCGGATTTAGTGTTTGGCAAATAAGTTCAGCACAATCAGAACGATTGAATATGGCAATACCCAGGGCAACCACACATCCTGTCTCCCCAAATGTCTCAAACGCCTCATATACCGTCGATCAAGGAGTAAAAGTCTTCCACTTAACCGCGGAGAAGGTTAAACAAGAGGTATCAAAAGGTGTTTTCATGAATGCATGGGGATATAACGGTGGCACTCCTGGCCCTACCATCGTTGTTCATCAGGGTGACACGATCCGTGTCGTAGTATCAAATCGTTTGCCAGTCCCAACGAGTGTGCACTGGCATGGGCTAAACGTTCCGAATTCCATGGATGGCGTGCCAGGCATAGAGCCATCCCCCGCGATTCTACCGGGTAAGAGCTTCAGTTACCAATTTAAGGTGAATCAAGTTGGGACTTTCATGTATCACTCCCATTTGAATCCTGCGATTCAAGAGATGATGGGATTAGACGGGGTCTTTATTTCCCTCCCTAAACGTGGAAGAGATACATTTATGGGAAAATCGATACAACACGATTATACGCTGCTGCTGCAAGAGTGGAGCTTACAAAAAACAGGAACAAAGCAGAACAGAATGCCAATGGGTTCATCAAACTCTAATACTATGACCTTTGGTGAAGGTCAAGTGCCCGCTGGGAACTATGATATTAATCCAGAAAGCATGAGTTGGAATGTATTTACATTCAATGGAAAACAGTACCCGGCAACAGCGCCTTTAACTGTAAAAAAGGGGGATCGTGTATTGATTCGTCTCGCCAACTTGAGCATGGAAAATCATCCCATTCATTTGCACGGTCACAATTTTACGATTATATCCAAAGATGGAAACGAAATTCCGAAGACTGCCCAGTATCAGGAAAACACTGTGAATGTGGCTCCAGGTGAGACTTATGACATCTTACTAACTGCTAATAATCCTGGGAATTGGCCATTACATTGTCACTTACCCCATCACACGATGGGGATCAACGGACAAGAAGCAGGTATGATGTCTATCTTACAATACGTAAAATCGAACGGAAAACCCTATTATCCACTGCAGAAATCAAGTACTGCCAAGTCGAGAATGCCCAATGCCATGGGGAATATGAGCGGGATGTAACGTCACAATTCATGCTACTTCCATTAAACGGAAGTAGCATGGTCTTCAATTGACCTAGAAATAACACAAAAAATGAATGACGATTTAGAAGTTAACTTAAGATCACCATTTAAGGATTATTAGATTGTCATATAGCATGTAGATAGCGACGATCATGATGATTGATGAAAATACAACCTGTAAGGTTCTCTTGTTCTGTCCAAGTCGACTCGATAGCATGGTTCCCAAAACGCCGCCAACAATTCCCCCGAGAACGTAGAGAATAAAAACCCACCAATCAATCATGCCAGAAATCGAATACGATATCGCCGTTGTTAGCCCGAAAGTTCCAACAGAGAAAAGAGAGCTTCCAATGGCATCGATCATTGACATACTCGTCGCATACATTAGCCCTGGAACAATCAAGAATCCCCCACCAATTCCAAAGAAACCAGAAACGACTCCCGTAGTGGCTCCAGTCGCGATCGTGCGAAGAAATTTAATTCCATGTACTTTTTCATCTGTTTGATCCGACTGTTTTGTCCGTAGCATCTTTACCGCAATGACCAACATGAGAACAGCAAACAAAAATAGCAAAGCTTTACCATCGAGCCTTTTGCCAATCACCGAACCGCTCACTGCACCGATAGCACCTGGTATTGCAAATAAAATTGCTGCATTCCATCGAACATGATTCTTACGCCAATGTGGGATAAGATTAATAAACGCATTAACGGCAACCGCAAGCGCTGTGGTTCCAATAACAATATGTGCATCATGAATGCCAACAACGTATAAGAGCAGTGGAACAGCAAGGATGGAACCTCCACCTCCGATCAATCCGAGAGTAAACCCAACAAGACCGCCGGAAAATATAGAGAGTACAATCTGTACGTCGGTTAAATGAATATTCACGAGATAATCTTCCCTACGTATAAAATTTTGTCGAACGAATTCAATCCCCGCACATACCTACCAGGGTATCATAGGTGAGCGATGTTTTTCTGTCAACAATGTGAGATCAATCCATTGTCCATATGAAGATATAAGAACGCGAAAGCACGCAGGGTCAAGTCCGTAATTGTGTGTAATTTCGTTTTTCCTCTGTCCAAAGGGTCTCGTGTCCTTTCATCGCCTTCCGACGACTTGAAGCTCTTCCGTTCATCTTGCGATTCGTGTGGCTCCACCCTTGCATGGATGCGGTTTGGTTTGTCCGGCCAGACGGGACCCAAGCGCAACGTATTCATTAAGGTTCCGTCTGGATCAGCCAGTGTACCGCATCCTGCAAGGGACGCTGTGCTTTTCGCCTAACCGTGGCCACCCCTAGTAGATCGATTCATAAATATTGACATTATAAACTGGATGTGGTAACCTAGGGTAAGGAGGAATCCCTATGCCCTTTCAGCGATCCAAAACCCAACTTGAAATCACGCAGGATCAACATGATGTTCTATCTCGCGTTGCCAGTTCTCGCACTGATCAAGCCCGCCGTGTAGAACGAGCGAAACTGCTTTTGTTGTTGGCCGAAGGGCAGCATCCAAACGAGATCGGTAAACAGTTGAGCATGAAGACCCTTAAGATCTATCGTCTGCTGAATAAGGCGCTGGAACTTGGACCGATTGCAGCATTGGATGATCTGAAACGATCGGGCAGACCCCCTGAAATTACGCCGGATGCACGCGCTTGGATCACCTCCTTGGCCTGTCAGAAACCAAAGGATCTTGGATATTCCTATGAAGTATGGACAACGCGTTTATTGAGTCGTCACGTGAGGGAAAAGGCGCTTTATGCGGGGCATCCCAG
>JAKACY010000179.1 GCA_021821025.1 Bacillota bacterium
GACGCACTTCGTTCCACAACATGAACCGCCGTATACCGAACGGTACGTACGGTGGTGTGGGAGGTCGGGAGCTAGCCGCTCCCTCCTACCCGATTTGGCTACATCACTGACCTCCTCTCTAGATGATTTAAAAAGCATGATTCGCCGAGTGAAAGAGGTTAGAGGAAATGAGCAGGGTGCCAGAATTATTGGCATGCACCTGGAGGGGCCATATTTAAATGCGTTGCGCAAAGGCATGCAAAACCCCCAGTACATTCGCCACCCAGACATTCACGAGATGCAGGCGATCTTGTCAGAAGCACCCGATCTGATTTCGATGGTGACGCTCGCGCCCGAGCTACCAAACGCCAACGAGCTGATACGAATGCTTAAGAGACTGGGCATTATCGTGTCCATCGGCCACTCTGACGCGACTTATGAAGAGGCGATATCAGCATTTGATTTAGGCGTAAACCATGTGACGCACTGCTTTAATGCGCTGCGCCCGATCCATCATCGTGATCCTGGCGCCATTGTGGCGGCGATGGAGCACACTGATGTGATGTGCGAGGCGATCGTTGATCATGTGCACCTTCACCCAGCCATCGTGCGCCTGCTTCATCGCAATAAAGGCAGCGATAAGATGATTTTGATCACTGACGCGATGCAAGGGATGGGTCTCGGCGATGGTCACTACCAGTTCGGTGGCCATGATGTTGAAGTGAAAGACGGAGTGGCACGAATGGCCAACGGCAACCTTGCCTCGAGTACGATCACCATGAATAAGGCATTGCAAAAGACGATTGAGTGTGACATCAGCCTTGTTGATGCGGTCACGATGGCAACAGAAACGCCAGCGCGCATGCTGAGACTTGATCGTAAAGGCCGCGTGGATGTAGGCTTTGACGCCGATTTGACGCTGCTAGATGATGATTTTAATGTGCGATGGACAATGATTGAAGGACAGATTGTGTACACTCATACATTTGCTGAATGATGTAGCCATGGCATCGTAAAGGGGATCGCGCAATTGGGACGCTTGATTGGAAATCTATATGCTGTCGGCGGGAGTACGCTGACGCATTACTGGGACGCCAACGCGTATCTGGTCGCAGGTGACGAACCTACGTTGATCGACTGCGGAAGTGTCGTTGGATACTCTGCGTTAAAGAAGAATCTACAGTCTTTAGGATATGAAGCCAAGGACATCAAAAAGGTTATCGCTACGCATGGACACTTTGACCATGTATCGGCCATGGCATTATTGCGCCAGGAGAGTGACGCTAAATTTTATATTCACAAAATGGATCGTGAACAGGTTGAGACTGGCGATCCTGATAAGACGGCATCGTTTTTATACAATGAACCGTTCCCGCAAGTCCATGTGGATGGGGAACTACAGGACGGCGAGGTTTTTAATATTGGAGGGTTTCAGTTACAGGTAATTCATACGCCTGGGCATTCTCCGGGCAGCCTATCGTTTTACGTCAAAGCGCCCGAATTAAACTTTCTGATTGCCGGAGACACGCTCTGGGGTGGGTACCATCCCAGAGTGGGATCGGATATTGATAAGTGGGGCGCATCGCTAGACCGACTCTTAGAGTTGGACTTTGATGCGCTGAGTTGGGGCCATGGTCAACCAACTCTGATATACGAAGCAAAGGTCAAAGTGGCAGAAGCACGCCAACAGTTAGGTATTTATTTCAATCCGTGGTTTAAGCCGTTCTACTTGAATTTTCGATACTAGAAATAATCAGATTCTGTCGAGTCTCTTACGTTGCGTGACGATCAGGCGTGACGCTGTGGAAAATGGCTCAAGCGCAGCAAAGCAAGGGACACATGGCCATCAGCCGATGTGTCCCTTGCTTTGCACTCGGAGGTGGAGTTGTGGCTGCAAATTCCATTCAATTGGATGAAGGGTCTGGGCGCCAGCGAGAATCTATATGATCGCTTTTGCGATGGGCTCTGCTTCGCGCATATCACCAGTTTCTTTAAAGCGTGTGTGCCAAGCGAAGGCTTCATCTAAAATGTGCGGCGTATGTCCGCCCGATGAAGTTGCTCTTTTAACATAGGACAGAAGTTCATCTTTGTAAGACGGGTGAGCGAGGTTTTCGATGACGGTCTTCGCACGCTCGCGAGGGGTGAGACCTCGCAGGTCTGCGATGCCCCGCTCTGTAACCAGAACATCGACGTCGTGCTCTGTATGATCGACATGGGACACGAAGGGTACAACGCTGGAGATGCGTCCATCCTTTGCAGTCGACTTTGTTACAAAGATGGTCAGTCCGGCGTTTCGCGCGAAGTCTCCAGAGCCTCCAATGCCATTCATCATGTATGTGCCACTCACATGCGTGGAATTGACGTTGCCATAGATGTCGAGTTCAAGCGCGGTATTCATGGCGATCACTCCGAGACGCCGAACCACCTCAGGATGGTTGGAGATTTCCTGCGGACGCAGTACAAGTTGATCTCGATAACGAGACAGTGATGAGTTCACATGTTGCGTCATGTCCTTAGATAGAGTGAAAGAGGATGCAGACGCAAACGCCACTTTGCCTGAGTCAAAGAGTTCAAACACGGCATCCTGCATGACTTCCGTATAGATCTCGAGGTTACCAAATGAAGATGTAGCAAGTCCACTCAAGACCGCATTGGATACAGATCCGACACCGCTTTGCAGTGGAGCGAGGTTACGTGGCAAGCGTCCATACCTTACTTCGTGATGGAAGAAATCGAGAATAAAATCAGCCATCCGCTGGGTATCTCTGTCCGCAGGTACGATGTTAGATGGTGTATCACTGCAGGTGGATAACACGATGCCCACGATTTTTTCGGGATCACAAGGGATGTATGTGGTCCCGATGCGATCGGCCACATGGGTGATAGGGATCGGCATTCGGTTTGGTCGTTCTGCTGGAAGATAGATATCGTGCAATCCTTCAAATTCTATCGGTGTATTCAAATTAATCTCGACGATAACCCGCTTTGCCTGGTGGACAAAGACCGGACTGTTGCCCACAGAAGTGGTCGGGATGATACCACCATCGTCCGTAATAGCCGTCGCTTCAATAATTGCCAAGTCAACGTCGCCTAGATATCCACTACGCAGAAATTCGGCTGTTTGACTAAGGTGTTGATCCATGTACTGCACTTCGCCTTGATTGATGCTCTTTCTTAACAAGGGGTCCGACTGATATGGCAGGCGACACGAAACCACATGTTGAGCGTTCAATATGGCGTCCGTTTCACCTAAGGATGCCCCTGAATACAGATTGATTTTCAGCTGTTCTCCGCTTTGTCTCACCCGTTTGGCGAGGGCTTGCAGAACTGCTTTTGCATCTCCGGATTTTGTAAACCCACTGACGGCAACGGTCATGCCATCGTGAATCCATTCTTGCGCTTCTTCTGCGGTTACAACACGAGCGCGTAAATCTGTATGTCGAATGCGCTGTTCTAGCATCTGGGATCACCTCGTCAGAAATTTAAATCTCGGACGGTCGGGAAAGCGTTTTCTGTAAAACGAGTATATCTTGCTATCTCGCATCCGTGAAGTTTTTCCGACAGACCCTGACAAATGCGGATGAACCAAGATTATAAGGGACAAACGCGCTTGTCGCTGCCAGGCACCTAAACGCCAAGATGATCCGGTTGTACCGACAACAAGGGTAGATAAGTAGAGACTACGGTACTTGCATTGATAACGCTTGTTCATCTATTATAAAAATACGTGATTCATGAGATTGGATGGATTCTAACTTTAAATTAG
Organism: Bacillota bacterium; assembly: GCA_021821025.1. GTDB lineage: Bacteria > Bacillota > Bacilli > Alicyclobacillales > SLC66 > JAKACY01. The sequence continues at coordinate 3,746 of JAKACY010000179.1, forward strand.
GGAAATGGTGTTCACTTGAGGTGGCTGACGTGAGTGTCACCTTTTGCAACTGCATGAGTGAGTGAACTTAAAAGGGAAACCGGTGAAAATCCGGTGCGGTCCCGCCACTGTATGGGTGAGCCTCGATTGATTGCCACTGAGCATCCGCTTGGGAAGGAAATCGATGGCTGTGACCCCGAGCCAGGAGACCTGCCTTTTCTCATAACACCAAGAGAAGTTTTGCCGCTGGATTTTTCGAGATTTGGGCGAACTTCTGCAACCTACGGTCGATAGGGAGGTGTTTGTGGACGGCTGCAGTCGTGTACAAGCACTCTTTTCGTCAAAAGAGTGCTTTTTCATTTGGAAATGCCTTCAAGGCCCTCTTCAAAGTGAATAGTGAGGACGATGACAATGGATGAGATTATGCTTTTTTGGTGATGGAAATCAAGATGATGACGGCAATCAAGAATTTGCGACGCCAAGCATTTCAGAAGGAGGTCAGCTCATGAACAAAGCGCGGATCGTCATCGCTGGCACCAACAGTGGGGCAGGCAAAACCACTGTGACCTTAGGGCTCATGTCTGCTCTACGTCGTCGAAATATGAATGTACAGGGATTTAAGGTCGGTCCTGACTATATTGATCCGAGTTACCACACTGCCGTAACTGGACGAGCATCTCGCAATCTGGATACGTGGATGATGGCGCGAGATATTGCGCGAGAAGTGTTTCATCGAGGGAGCATCGGTGCGGACATTTCCATTATCGAAGGCGTCATGGGGATGTATGACGGAAAGGATCCGCTCACTAATACTGGCAGTACCGCAGAGGTCAGCAGCTTACTGCAGGCTCCAGTTATCCTGGTAGTAAATGTCGCTAGCATGGCTCGCAGCGCTGCTGCTGTGGTAGTGGGATTTCAACACCTGGATCCAAATGTACGTATTGCCGGCGTGATCGCAAATCGAGTGGGAAGTAAGGGACATTACGATTTGGTGAAAGCCGCGATCGAGCAGGAATGTCAGATACCCGTTCTCGGCTACCTGACAAAACAGGATGCACTTCAGATACCGGAGCGACATCTGGGGCTCATTCCCGCCCTTGAGCGTGGTGAGATGGACGGATTGTTCGACATGCTGGCTGATTCTTTGGAAGCGACTGTAGACATAGAGACGATTCTACAGCTTGCGTACGCTGTGCCGCCATGGAAAGAACCACGCCCCATCCTGTTTGCAGGACAAAAGCGAGATCCTTTTGTGACGATCGCAGTTGCTCGTGATAAGGCGTTTAATTTCTACTATCCGGAAAACCTGGAGTTGCTTGAATGGTACGGTGCTCGTGTTGCAGCATTTCGTCCTGTAGACGGTGAACCTATTCCGCGTGAAGCAAATGGCGTATATCTCGGCGGTGGTTTTC
>JAKACY010000180.1 GCA_021821025.1 Bacillota bacterium
GATCGGTTCTTTGCTGTGGCAACGACCCACGAACGTTCAGGGGTGGCTGCTGTGGGGATGCACGATCTTGTTCCAGGGCGCTGCGCTTTCGCCGATCCAGTATACCGGCGCAAAGACCAGCAAGAAGATCGATGCCATGTACGCGTGGATGCAGGAGTCGCATGCCAAGTCGCACGAGCTGATCAGCGATTTACACGATAAGCATGTTGGCGGTAAAGAACATCTCAAAATAGGGGGTGATCGAGTTGCAAAAGATGATTGATTGTTATTCGCCGCTTACGCCGCACAACGTCAAGTCGATCAAGGCGGCAGGGCATGTGGGTGTATGCCGCTATCTCGGTGCAAAAACGCATGGATGGAGTAAGGGCCTCACACCCGCTGAGGTCGCGGATCTCAAGGCAGCTGGACTCAAGATCGTATCGGTGTGGGAAGGCGAATCGACATCCGTTGATTACTTCACGACGGCTCAAGGACGCCATGACGCACTTGACGCCATGGCTGAGGCTGAATGGCTTGGGCAGCCAGCAGGATCTGCGATCTATTTTGCCGTGGATTTCGATGCACAGCCAGCGGACTATCACGCTATTTTTCAATATTTTATAGCTGCGCGTAAGGCCATAGGTTCACGCTATAAGCTTGGTGTATATGGTGGCTTTTATACACTTCAGGCTTTGTATCACTCCGCAGCCCATCCGGACCGCTTTTGGCAGACGCTTGCCTGGAGCGGCGAACAGATCGCCATGTTCGCCTGCCTCTATCAAGGCACGGTCAACCAGATGATCGATGGCGTCGGGATTGACGTTGATTCTGTCATCAGCGATCCGGGTTGGTGGCCCGCACAGGAGATGAGCACAATCCTTCAGTTCGGTAACAACGGCGAAGAGGTTAAAACGCTGCAGATGGAACTCAATGCGGTCCTTGGCACACATATCTCGGAGGATGGCGTGTACGGCACGGCAACGGAGACCGCCGTGAAATCCTATCAGCAGATCCATCACTTGCTTGTAACGGGCAGTTTGGATGCGCGTACCGCTGCGCTGTTGCAGGAAACATTGAAAATCAACGTGCAAAAGGCTGCGGATGAAGTGCAACAGGCGCATGCCGATAAAGTGCAAGATGCCCTGGCCCGATTGGCGGAAGCCGAGGCCATCATTAAAACTCTATAGGAGGGGATTGTCTTGTCAGGGATTGAAACGCAAGTCGTACAAGGGTTAACCGGATTATTGTCGTTGGCTGTGACGGCAGCGATCGCGTATGCCGCACCTCGGGCAAAACGCTGGGTCACGACGCACACCACGGCGAAGGCGGCCGGGGTCGCCACGACCGTGATTGACGGATTAAGCAGTATTGCGCAAGCCGTGGTAGCCGACTTTGATCAACGGATCGTGAATGACGCTAAAGCCGTGGGTACCTGGACACCAGCTCTCGCGGCCAGCGTCAAAGCGGATGCGGTGAAGGCGATCATGGACCAGGGCGCGCATCTAGTGGCCTTGGGACAAAGCGTTGTTGGCAATGTGGAAGCGTTGGTCAGTTCACTGGTGGAACAAGCTGTGGTACAAAGCGCAAAACCGCAAGCAGCGAAACCTCCCAACGCTGCTCCCGCAGTTGCGTCAGTTGCAGCGCAGTAAATACTTGGGTAGACTAGCTTTAATAGAGCGCGCAACGCCTCTCTGTAATGCGGACCTGTACACGACACGAAGCCTTCACTCGATGGAGTGGGGGCTCCCTTTACTTCGACCGTGAAATTTTTTATAGTTATCGTAAATGTATGTACAAGTTACGATGATTATTCTAGAATGTGAACGAGAGCAGATGTATGAAATTCACTGTTAAAGGATATACTAAGGAATGGTGAATTATGAAGGATACCACAGTACTACATTATCGTTAGCCAAAAAAATTGTGGCGACGCATCAGATTTTCAAATCTGTTGGTGATAAGCATTGGCTGGGGAACGGCGCATATTTTTTCTTGGATGCGAAGTGGGTACCTTGGTGGTGGAATGTTAAAGGTTTTTTAGCTAAGGATCGAGGCTGCATCAAGTGCAAGATTGCTGTATCTGAAGATTTATTTTGGGATATCGATTCTCCAGACGGTAAAGAAAAGTTGAAACTGGCATATGATTTAGCAGAAGAAATCTCCCTTCGCATTGGCAACCCTGTTCAACGACCAGAGATGACAGACGGGGCGGCGATTAACTTTCTGGCGGCTAAAACCAAGATCAAGGTTGTAAAGGGCACGTTTTCTTTTCCGCCAGATGAATACCCAAAATCAAAATTACTTGAACGAGAATTACAAATACAGATTGCTGTGCGGGATGAACGTTGTGTGTCAGCGATCCAACTGTGTTCCATCTGATAAATGAGGATGATTAAAATGAACGCAAAAGAACTGCGTGCAAAACTGTTTGCTGAATTAGAGACTATCTCCAAAGAAGATATGATTCGCGAACTTGAGGAAGCTGGATTCATAATCCGCTATGATCTCGAAGGAAGTGGCGTATTGGATCCCGACGAAAACCCAATTATTCACGACTCGGACATCGGTAAGAAGGTGGTTTATTCAACTAATGGAGACTACAGATACCCCGTTTATTCGCATTTTCAAAATCTATCTTTAGCTATGGGTCGCCAGATTTATGGCAATCCAAATAACACAAAGTATTCAATTTCGTCCCAATGGATTGAAAGCGAGGACTTGAAGCAATGGACGAGCAGTCCCAATTCAAATCTGCGCAAAGCTTCTTAGCAGATTTGACCTTTGAGCGTTATTTTTTCAATAAAGTTGAGTTTACCCATAACGAGTATTTCAAAGGTGACCCTGTAACGATTGATTTCGTGTTTAGTCATCACATATCGCTCAACGAGGACCAAAATAATGCTTTCGTTTCACTCTCGTGTACAGTTTTTCCTGAAGCAAAGATCAAAGGATACCCATTTACACTGAATGTTGAAATGGTAGGAGCGTTTTCATACGATCCTACCATTCCTCAAGAACTTCGCGATTCTTTAGTCAGTGAGAATGCATTGGCAATTATGTTTCCGTATATGAGATCTATGATATCGTCAGTCACAGCAAGTGCCGGTATCCCTCCTTTGGTATTACCAGCGATTAATATTTCTAAATACATTGCAAATCAAAATTCACCTACTGAATCTGTAACAACTGAAGATGAAAATAAATAACCCCCATAATTTAGACGGGGGTTATTTTTCAGTAATTGTCACTTACTTCGTGCCTGTCCTCTCAGTAATCCCCGCGTGTCTTGGACTACCGTAGAGAAGAAAGAAGGCTCCTCATGCGCGCACCAATACTGATAAGCCTTTTATCTATGATGCTGTATGCAATCCCAGCATCCGCTGCCGTAACAATGTCTCACCCGATATCAGCGCAATGGGCATTCACGCGTGCAGGCCAGCATCCTGATCAGCTGCTTGAATCTACGTTTGCCGATGCGCATCACACACTGGACATCGCGGTCTACTCGCTCACGGATTACGGTATCGTGGATGCAATCGTGGCCGCCAAGAAGCGCGGCGTGGATGTACGCATCATCACGGATCGCGAAGAATCCCGCCAGTGGTATGAAGCACGCGAGCTGCGTTATCTGGAGGAATACCACATCCCGATTAAGATCAACACACATAGTGGGCTGATGCATCTCAAGGTGTCGATCGTCGACGACCGAGTGGTGACCACCGGTTCCTACAACTACAGCGAAGACGCGAGCACGAGAAACGATGAAGTGTTAGTCGTGTTACGCGATTCAGCGATGGCCAAAGCGTGGGAAACGGAGTTTAACGCGATGTGGACAGGTCCAGGGTATACGACATGGATTGCGTGACCTTCTATTCTTTTTTCTAGTCTAAGGAATAGACCTAGACACGAACGGACGTTATAGGAATCTCGCAAAACGTCGTGATATAGGCTGTACATGTGTGGACAAAACGGGATTAAATGACACCACGGCATGGATATGATGTAAGTTGTAGCCTCGGCTACAGCGGGAGAAGCCTTGCGGTAAGCGGGCTCTCCCGCTTTTTGTTTGCGCTGTTTCTATTCTTCTTCTATTCTTCGGTGTTCGAAATGATTTTATGAGGGGTAAATAGCACTGATCCGAAGTCGCTGGCCGCTTGCTCCTGTAAGCCAGGGAGGACATGCGAATAGGTGTCCATGGTGATGCTGATCTTCGAGTGACCTAGCCGTTCGGACACAATCTTAGGGTGTACGCCTTGTTGTAGGAGTAAGCTAGCGTGTGTATGCCTGAGATCGTGAAAGCGGATCAAGGGTACACCGGCGCGCGTGATCAACGCCGTGAACTGTGCGCGTAGAAAAGCCTGTGTGACCGGATTGCCGTTGATGCGTGTCACAAGTAAATCATGATCGTGATAGTCTGTGGTGAGCAATGCTTTTTGTTCCGCTTGTGCTTGCTGGTGTGCTTGTAGCGCGGGTATCACTTCTGGTGGCAACGCGACGACGCGGATCCCGCTGCGTGACTTGGGATCCGAATACACAAGGCGGCTACCTACGTGTGAGGCGGTACGACGAATAAATATTCTTGCGCCATCCATGTCCACATCTGCCCAACGCAAGGCAAGTAGCTCCCCTTGACGTAATCCGGTGGTAAGCGCCAACAGGAACCCGACGTAAAAACGATGTGATTGGGCGGCTGCTAAAAACCGTTGCGAATCGGCCAGCGTCCATACCTGGAATCGTTTCACTTCGGGGCGCGGCGGATCTACCTTATCGACTGGATTGCGAGCAAGCATGTCCCACTTGACCGCTGTGTCTAAGATGTCATGCAGCAGTGTGTGAATCTGCGCGATGTAGCGATTGGACAAGGGGATTCGCGCAAGATCCGCGTAAAAGGATCGTAGTGCTTGTGCGGTGATGCGATCCAAGCGAACGGTACCTAGCGTTTGATCGAGGTGTAGCCGCATGGTACGTGCATATATTTCCACCGTGCGTGCCCGCACTTGCCCTTGCTTATGCGCTAGCCAATGCGGGAAGAACTCACGCAGAGTAGGCGCCACGACGTCAGTAAGCTGCCCTGCGTAGAATTCTTGCAGATGTGTTGCCAGTGCCTTCTCGGCGCCCTTTTTTGTATCGTGACCGGGCAACCACTTATACTTTTT
>JAKACY010000181.1 GCA_021821025.1 Bacillota bacterium
GGAAGGAGCCGTGCTCGCTGCGACCGGCGGAGGACCGCGCGCCGCGGGCACCTACTCTGCGCTGCCGGAGGTGTTGCCGAGCCCGTCGGAAGAGGCGCGCGCGCTGCTGCGCGAGCAGCTCGCGCGCCTCGGGCTCGCGGGCGCGTTCATCTCCGCGCGTCCCGAGAACGTCGGCTCGTTCGAGCTCCCGGATGGGCGCGCGCTCGTGCACGTCACCACCATCCCCGTCACGACCGGCCTCGGAGACTACACGACGCTCACCACGGCGCTGGCCAAGTCGCTGAACTCGGTCGCCGCCCAGCTCGCGATGGAGGTCGGCCCGAAGGCGGTGGTCGAGGCGGCGCACCGGCTGGGCATCGAATCCGAGCTGCAGGCGAATACGTCGATCGCCCTCGGCACCTCCGAGGTGACGCCCCTGGAGCTGACGGCGGCCTATGTCCCTTTCGCCAATGGCGGCTTTCGCCCCGACGTGCATTTCATCCGGCGCATCACCACGCTGAAGGGCGAGGTGCTCTACCAGTATGAGGGCGGCGTCCGTTCCTTTGTCGAGTTTTTAAACCGGGGTAAAGATACATTGCATGAGCAAGTGGTCTATATCTCTGGAGAACGCGACAAAGTGATCGTTGATGTAGCATTACAATATAACGACGGTTACACAAGCAATATTTTTTCCTTTGCCAACAACATCAATACGATTGAAGGCGGCACGCATGAATCTGGTTTTAAGGCAGCTTTGACACGTGTCTTAAACGATTATGCGAGGCGTAACAATTTGCTAAAAGAAGCCGATCAAAATCTATCCGGTGAAGATGTTCGAGAAGGGCTCACTGCTATTATCAGCGTGAAATTGCCTGAACCGCAATTTGAAGGACAAACAAAAACCAAACTTGGCAACAGTGAAGTAAAAGGCGTTGTGGAGAGCTTGTTTGCTGAAAAACTGGCTACTTTTGTCGACGAAAACCCGTCTGTTGCCAGACGAATTTTAGATAAGGCGGTTACGGCTGCACGTGCGAGAGAAGCAGCGAGAAAAGCGCGCGAGCTGACGCGGCGCAAAAATGCGCTTGAAGTCAGTTCATTGCCCGGGAAACTTGCGGATTGTTCTAGTAAAGACGCATCGATCAGTGAATTGTATATCGTCGAAGGTGACTCTGCTGGCGGTTCGGCCAAGCAAGGGCGTGATCGCCACTTTCAGGCTATTTTGCCTTTGCGCGGTAAGATCTTGAATGTTGAGAAGGCAAGGCTTGATAAGATTCTCTCCAATGCTGAAATTCGCGCGATCATTACCGCCCTTGGCACCGGCATATCGATGGATTTTGATCTTGCCAAGGCGCGTTACCACCATGTGGTGATTATGACCGATGCTGATGTGGACGGCAGTCATATCCGCATTTTGCTTTTGACGTTCTTTTATCGTTACATGCGTGAATTGATCGATGCGGGCTATGTATATATTGCGCAACCCCCGCTTTATAAGATCACGAAAAACCGGCAGATCCAATATGCTTACAATGATGCCGAATTGGCGCGCATCCAGGAGCAACTTGGCCGCACAGGTGTCGAGATTCAGCGGTACAAAGGTCTTGGTGAGATGAATGCTGAGCAGTTGTGGGAAACCACCATGGATCCTGCGACACGTACGTTACTTCAGGTAACGATGGATGATGCAGCTGATGCTGATGCCATTTTTAGTGTGTTGATGGGAGACCGAGTGGAACCTAGACGGGAATTCATCGAAGAACACGCGCGCTATGTGCGTAATTTGGACATTTGATGCCTGGGAGGCAATTCATTCGTGGCTGAGCAAGGAAAAGTTTTGCCTATTGATATAAGTTCCGAGCTTCGTACATCTTTTATTGATTATGCGATGAGCGTTATCATCAGCCGGGCTTTGCCTGATGTCCGCGATGGCTTAAAGCCGGTTCATCGCCGAATTATCTACGCTATGATGGAACTTGGCATGACGCCGGACAAGCCGTACAAAAAATCGGCGAGAGTTGTCGGAGATGTTTTGGCCAAGTACCATCCTCATGGCGATACGGCTGTATATGACGCTTTAGTACGTCTTGCACAAGATTTTTCGACAAGATATCTGCTCGTTGATGGCCATGGCAATTTTGGAAGCGTCGACGGGGATTCGGCAGCGGCTATGCGATATACCGAATCGCGTATGTCACATTTAGCGCTTGAGCTCGTTCGTGATATCAATAAAGAAACCGTAGATTTTGTTCCCAACTATGACGACAGTGAAAAAGAACCCAGCGTTTTGCCGTCTCGGTTTCCCAATCTTCTCGTCAATGGTTCATCTGGCATTGCTGTCGGTATGGCGACCAATATGCCGCCGCATAATTTGACGGAAATCATTGATGGTGTTGTCATGCTGATCGACAATCCGGATGCTACTATCGCGCAACTTATGACTGTCATCAAGGGTCCTGATTTTCCGACGGCAGGCGTCATTCTTGGCAAAGATGGGATTCGCAGCGCCTATGAGACAGGTCATGGAAGTTTGACGATGCGCGCCGTTCATACGATTGAAGAAGAGAAAAACGGGAAAATGCGCATCATCATCACAGAACTTCCCTATCAGGTTAACAAAGCCAAGCTCATTGAGAAAATTGCCGAGCTTGCCCGCGAAAAGAAGATCGATGGGATTACCGATTTACGCGATGAAAGCGACCGCCGGGGAATGCGGATTCTCATTGAATTGCGCCGTGATGTCCGCCCTCAGGTGGTACTTAATAACTTATACAAGCACACGCCAATGCAATCGACATTTGGTGTCAATGCACTGGCTTTGGTTCACGGTCAGCCACGAGTCCTAAACCTAAAAGAGCTGCTATATTATTATTTGGAGCATCAAAAAGAGGTTATTGTCCGTCGAACCAAGTTTGACTTGCGCAAAGCCGAAGCGCGAGCTCATATTTTAGAAGGCCTGCGCATCGCACTTGACAATCTTGACGAGGTTATTTCACTCATTAGAAGTTCGGCGACGGCAGAGATTGCGCGAACAGGTTTGATGACACGATTTGCCTTAAGCGAGGAACAGGCTCAGGCAATTTTGGACATGAGACTGCAACGCCTGACAGGTCTGGAACGTGAAAAAATCGAAAACGAATACAAAGAATTGCAGCGCCTCATTGCGGAATATCGCGCAATTTTAGCTAATGAAAGCCTAGTGTACGGTGTGATTCGCAAGGAAATTCTTGAGATTCGCGATAAGTACGGCGATGAACGGCGTACGCGCATTGTCGCGGCCGAAGGTGAGTTTGACGAAGGTGATTTCATTCAGGAACAGGATGTTGTCATCACCATTTCACACTCGGGCTATATTAAACGTGCCCCGTCAAACACATACCGCAGTCAACGGCGCGGTGGTCGCGGCATCACGGCGATGGGTACGAAAGATGAGGATTTCGTCGAGCATTTGTTTATCACGTCTTCGCATAATAACCTTCTTATTTTCACCAACAAGGCGAAGGTTTATCGCTTGATGGCCTATGAAGTCCCTGAACTTGGCCGGACAGCAAAAGGAGTTCCGATTATCAATCTGCTCAATATTGAACAGGGTGAGAAAATCTCCGCGGTCATTCCAGTGACGTCTGAGGATATGCAGCGCGAAGACTATTATTTATTTACAGCGACCAAGCATGGTGTCGTGAAAAAGACGGCGTTGAGTGCATTCGCCAATATTCGCAAGGCGGGGCTCATTGCACTGTCGCTACGTGAAGACGATGAGTTAATCGGCGTACGCCTTACAGACGGCAATCAGGAGATTATCATGGGAACAAAGTTGGGTATGTCTATACGATTCCCTGAATCTGATGTTCGTGCGATGGGCCGCACAGCAGCTGGCGTTAAAGGGATTTCGCTGGAATCCGATGATTCTGTAATCGACATGGATGTTATTCAACCGGATACTACGGTGCTTGTGGTGACGACAAAAGGCTACGGCAAACGCACGACGATCGATGACTATCGTACACAATCGCGCGGCGGCAAGGGTATCAAAACCATGAATGTCACGCGCAAAAATGGACCCGTGGTTGGCCTTAAGGTTGTTCGCGATGGTGAGGATTTGATGATTATCACAAATACCGGCGTAGCCATTCGCCTCCATATCGATGATATTTCGACGTACGGCCGTAATACACAAGGTGTCAAGCTGATCAATGTTGCTGATGATGATGAGGTAAGTACAGTCGCGAGACTGGTATCAACCGATGATGAGGTTGAATCGGAAGAGTAGTTAACTCCTGCTTGATATGGCTTACCATGCTGTGTCCGTTGTACAATAGCTATAGTTGCTTAGTCTACGCGGTCTTGGTGAACCACTCATGAAACCTGGTGAATAAGCCGCCAGTTAGGCGCTTAGCCAGTGTGGCTTTTGCCATTCGATGGGAAGGAGTGCGCTTATGGAATTTATCATCGACCAAGTTTCGATCTTCCTGGTGCTCGTTGTGTTCCTAGTCATAGAGGGTATTATCGTCCATCTCGTGATGCCTCGCCATGAGTAAGCTACCCATACGGGCACGATGACGGTCTCCCATGTGGTGCGCCCTGCCTTTTGGCAGGGCGTTTCCAGTATGTTTGCGGGGGTGCTGGCGGGTGGCTTTGGCCTGCGTTTTGGCGTGGGTTGCGGCGTTGGAGGAAGTTGCGTGCAGCGCTGGGACATTTTATCTGACGCTTTGGCGGGGGCGGATGGCTGCGGGTGGCTTTAGCCAGATTATCTGGCTTATTGGCACCGAGTTTTTAAAAATCAAAAGGATAAGCCCGCTTTGCGGGCTTAATCCACCTCAGTACTGGGTTTTGGGGCCCTCGTCGAGGCATAAGCCAGCTAACATGGCTTATCCAAAGAGGTGCCAGGTCCGCAATCGGATAAGCCAGATTATCCGGCTAATAATACGGCAGCGTCCGCGCCACTTGGTGTTTGCGTCACTCAGTGATGCGCCACGCTGGCAGCACGGGGTTGCGGGTCCCGGCACCCACACCGTAAGTCACACCATAAGTCACACCATAACCGACTGTACTGTATTGGAACAAATTGGCGTGTTGACTTTGAGTATAGGGGGTGGTATATTACTTTTTGTCGCCGCAAGAGACGGACGACGAGGGCGAA
>JAKACY010000182.1 GCA_021821025.1 Bacillota bacterium
GCCCCCCTATCAGATTCGTAATACACCCATGCTGACGAGTCCTTAAAGACTAGCGCCGTGACCAGGCCAATGATGAAAAGTAGGATCCACGCAAGTGCAGACGCATACCCCATTTGAAAATTCGTAAAGGCAACCTGATAAAGATAAAGGGCGTAAAATAGAGTCCCATTCATCGGACCACCGTTTGTAATGAGAAAACCCTGGGTAAACGTCAAGAATCCACCAATGAGCTGCATCACGAGATTAAAAAAGATGATGGGTGTTAGAAGTGGTAGCGTGATGCGAATGAATTGTTGAATGCGGTTGGCGCCGTCCACGGACGCCGCCTCATAGTATTCATTAGGAATTTGTTTAAGCCCAGCCAAGAAGATGAGCATGGGCGAACCAAATTGCCAGACGACAAGGATGATGAGGGTCCACAAGGCCGTCCCAGGCGTTGCAATCCAGTTGCTTCCTTGAATGCCAAAAATATTGAGTAGGCCATTGACGGCACCATTGAGCCCGAACAACTGCTTCCACATCTCCGCGACAGCGACGCTCCCGCCTATGATGGAAGGAATATAAAAAATTGTCCGATAAATACCTACACCTCGAAAGTTCTTGCGAAACAGCATAGCGACACATAGAGCGAACGCCAGTTTAAGCGGAACCGACACGATTACAAATTCGAACGTCACAGAGAGCGCCGTCCAAAATTGATTATCACTCGTAAAAATTTGAATATAATTCTGTAATCCCACCCAGGTAGGGCTGGACAGCATATCATAGTGGGTCAAAGAAATGTACGCGGAGGCAATCATGGGTCCAAGTGTGAAGACTACGAACCCAATAAGCCATGGTGCGATGAATGAATACGCGATGAGATTTTTCTTTATGTGAAGACGCCTTGTCCGGGTCGCAACGGTGGCTCTTTTAGTATTTCCATCAATAAGAACAACTCCCATCGGTCACCCTCCTTCCTGCGGCGACAAGCCAGTCTAAGACCGGCTTGTCGCCATACCACTCAATCTAGACACGGCCGAGAATCCTCAGTCGGAATACACCCAAATCACTTAGGGATTCTGTTCCAGCGCCTTCGTGGCTTGTTGACGGAATTCCTTTGCTGCTACAGCAGGCGTAATCTTCAAATAGTTGACTTCTTGCTGGATGTTTCCGAAAATCGTTTGAATCTGCCCACCAGCGGGCGCATCTGGCGGATTGATCGGAGCCGAGTGACCTGCTACATATTGTACGAAATTAAATTCTGCCTTCATCGCAGGCGTGAGATCCTTATACAGAGATTTACGAATGACGGAACTGATGGGTACACCGCGTTCAGCCCCAAGAATTTCATTTGCCTGAATATTATTTGTAAAGAAGTTGATCCACTTAACGGCTGCACTGGTGTTCTGGGCATCACGGGTAACCGAGAAGAACATGGATGGCTTTAGGTATTCGCCCTGCCTCCCACCAGGCATCGTCGGAGGCGTAATCAATGTGATTGGGTGGTTCATGGACGTCTCCACAGCCACTGCCTGATTGCTCCAGAAGTCGATGAACGGTTCGGTTCCATGAACAATCATTTCATCTTGTATATCGGAGATGCTTTGGGTTACAGACGGTGGCGCAGCGACCCCCTTCTTGATGAGATTCTGCCAAAACGTGAAGAATTCGGTCATCAAGTTATCATTGGTATACCCTAACCCGTTTCCAGCTTTATTGTAGAGGTGATATCCCTTTTGTCGCAGCCAGTAAGTAAAATCCTGAATGCCATCATACGGTTCGGTTCCATAGTGTCCATTGCCCAACGCCTTTTTAACAGTCGTCGCGACCTGTGCAAACTGCGCATAAGTGTACCCAGGTTTAAGTGGTTTCACATGCGCCTTTGCCAGTAGACTGGGATCTTCACCGAATGACGGAGCATTGGCTCCCAGATTGACACCATACAGATGACCGTCAACTTTGCCGCTATCCACATAACTTGGTGCGGCATTCTTTAAATTGATTGCACCACTTTTAACATACTGGTCAAGCGGGACAATCAGGTGATCCTTGACATATTGATCGATGTACCCGTAGTCCATTTGGACAACGTCAGGAAGACTATGTCCTGCAGCTTCCGTGGCAAGCTTTTGCCAATAACCGCTCCACCCCACGTAAATCGGTTGAATCGTGATATTCGGGTAGTCCTTTTCAAAAAGTTGAATGACCTTGAGGGTTCTGGTGTTGCGATCCGGTGTACCCCACCACGCAACGCGCAGAGTCACCTTCTGAGAAGCCGCCTGGGCCATACTGGCCACAGGAACCATCATGAGACCGCTTACAACAACCGCAGCCGACGCAATTTGCCCGGCTTTTTTGAGGGTCTTCTTCAATTGATCATCTCCAAATCATATATGATATATTTCAATCATAATTTCACTACCGAAAATAGTCAATAGTTTATCTGACTATTCCATATAAAAAAAATAACTAGAATCTTCATTAGGTACTCTCTTTTAGTTGGTGATCGACATAATCGAAATAAGTTCCATCCAACATACCCGCAAGTGCGGTTGTGATGCGAACTTCAACCCTATTTGGACCAACTACTAACGCATCTCGCGAAGCCTGCCATCGATATGGGGTCCATGCACGTACGCCAAGTGATCGGCCGTTGACGATCAACTCTGCACAATCATGAAAGTGCTCTGGCAAGTCGGCAAATTCCAGTTCAAGTTTCTGTTGTTCCGGCAAGCTCGCGATATCAATCGTCCGTGAAAATGAAAGCATTCCTGCATAATACGGATAACCATCCTGTGATTCAGATTGGATTCTTCCTGACAGCGGCGGCGACGTCACAACCGCTTGACCATGGAGATCAAAACGCACGCCAAACGTCCCAGTGAGATACAGCGGATCAACAATACCTCCATCATCTCGATCCACCTTGACGCTGACGAGCAACGAATTTTCCCCAAGTTGAACATAACTCTGAACATCACATTGGAGATTTTTGTGGTCATAGTGAAATGCAGGTTGAAAGTCTGCGCGCGAGAGATGATTACCATTTAAGATGATCTCGAACTCGCCTCCAATCGCACCTGAATCCATTAACAGATTGCAAGTATCTGGCACTACTTCAACCATGAAATCTGTCTGAAACCAACACGTGACGGGATACTTCACCTCATATCGAACCGGTGTTCCAAACACCTGTGAAAACTCCAGCGCAAGATTGCAGTCACCTGTCAGCTCTGCAACCTGTTGCAGCCAGGGCTTCACTTGCGCAACAGGACAATTCGTCCATAGCGAAGGACTGATGCCATCTCCAGTAGTCGTCGCGGAAAATGTGAATCGGCCGAATCTTAAAACGTTTGGCTGTAACGCGTGAATAGACCACTCAGAGCTCATATCAAGTCTAAGGCGCCCAGGCGCAGACAGTTGTGCATGCGCCTGCTCGATGGTCGCCTCATGAGATTCTGATAAGATCTGGACTCCAATTCGTATGAGATGAGCCTGATACGGGTCAAAGCGTATCGCAATCTGATAATGATCATCCACCTCATCGATCGGCAACGCGCATGCTGAACTGCCTCGCTCCAGATCCAATCTTTGTGCATACGGCGTCATACCAGGTTGTTCAAGTTCGGCCCGCGGCACGAAGAGCGTGACATCCCGAGCGCCCCCCTCTTGATGAGACATGAATACGAGGTGTGACCCATCTGGTAGATGGCGCTGGTGTAAAAGAAATGACGTGGTATCTCCGTCTGCAACATGTAATCGGACAAATGAAGGTATCTCTTTTTGAATCATAGAAAGAACATGGAACCCCGCATTTTGGGTCCGCAGATTTCCGTGGCAACGAAGGAAGTTGATGTTACTTTGGGCATGTATCCAAGCGACCTTGGAGGCCTTATTCTCCTGACCGTACCAATATGAATCGCAATCCTCATCGGTCACACCAAACCATGTGCGCATTTCTCTAGCAATAGAGACCTTCTCTATGGTTTCATCAGGTAGATAGCCTGTTGCCAAGAGGAGACCTCCGCTTTGGGAATATTCCTTGAGTTTTTCCCACGCCGCAGATTCCAAGTTTGTCATGGGAGGCAATAATATAACTGAGTAGTAGGCCTGTCCAAGCTGAATCCTTCCATCTTGAACACGGGCTTGTGCCAAAAGCTCCGGATCAAGATGATCAAAATCTATCTGCGCCAAAAGTAATGTATTGCAAAGGTAAATCCAATCTCGTCGCAGGGTCTCGGACCGCGTTTCCGACTCTTGAACTAAGTCCATATCAACGCCCGCAATATGTCCCATCGACTGTGTCCAAAAGCTTGTTGTCGGATTTATAATGGCGACGCGAATATCTGCATCGCCTTGACTCAGGGCGTAGCATACCCTGCCAGCATAATCTGCCAAATTTCTAAAATAGGGCCAATATGGGTTCTGCAAAAACTGCGATGGCGGCGCATCGTGCTTTGTCATACCATCAAGCGTGTAAAAGAACGCGTGAAAGTTAAAGAAGTTAATCCCCATCGCCGCCATACGATCAATCATCCACTTCGCGTCTTGCAGTGTCATCGACCAGCCCACGCTATGAAAACATTCAATTAGAGCGCGCGAACTGCCAAGCTGACGAGCAAGTGAACTGACACTTTTGGGATCGCTGCGAAAATTGCCAGTATACTCTTCCAAAATCCAACGAAGTGAGCGACCCAGTTTTTCGTGTGCGGAGTCGCCGCCTGGGATATGGCTGTGCAGTTGTGTGGTCATACGCAGTGCAGGAACTTCCGCAATGTATGAAAGTCCATGTCGATCGCACCAAGAACGAACCTGGCGATGGTAGGTCTCGCGTAAAAGAAGGTGCGCGGCTTGGAAGTAATCATAGCGGATGCGAGCAGCACTTTCTGCCGAATCGTCAAACAGTGCGTACAGGTGATTCGTCAGGTCATAGCCATGCATGTTTTTAAAATAAGCCGGCAACTTTGATGACCAAGGCATCCGTCCAAGATAGCTTACTTCATCGGTAAAAAAACCTTGGATGACCGATCCGAAATAATCGCCCACCGCCTCTGCATAACGGTCATGCGTGAGGGAGATAAAAGTCTTCACTGCATCCTCATGACAAGGGTCAACAAACGTTCCATAGTACTT
>JAKACY010000183.1:0-2286 GCA_021821025.1 Bacillota bacterium
ATTGGTGAGAAACTTACGCGCGGATTGGGTGCAGGCGCCAATCCTGATATCGGTAAACGTGCGGCTGAAGAGAGCCGCGAGGCCGTGATGAGCGCGTTGACCGGAGCGGACATGGTGTTTGTAACAGCTGGGATGGGTGGCGGCACTGGCACCGGAGCAGCACCTGTGATTGCGGAGATTGCCAAAGAGTTAGGTGCTCTTACAGTAGGAGTAGTCACCAAGCCTTTTACTTTTGAAGGTCGGCGGCGTCTCGGCCAGGCGGAAAATGGGATTTCTGCATTGAAGGAAAAGGTTGATACGCTGATCGTAATTCCAAACGATCGACTACTTGAAATCGTTGAGAAAAATACACCGATGCTTGAAGCGTTTCGGGAAGCGGACAACGTACTAAGGCAGGGCGTATCCGGCATTTCTGATCTGATTGCGGAAACAGGCCTGATCAATGTGGACTTTGCTGATGTGAAAGCCATCATGACGGAACGTGGTTCTGCTCTGATGGGCATTGGGGTTGCAACTGGAGATAAGAGGGCGGCGGAAGCTGCGCAAAAGGCCATTCGCAGCCCACTTCTTGATACTCCGATCGATGGTGCCAGAGGTGTGCTGATTCATGTGGCAGGTGGAGAGAACCTGAGCCTGTTTGAGGTCAATGAAGCGGCGAACATCGTTGCGGAGGCGGCTGATCCGGAGGTCAATTTTATTTTTGGTGCTGTGATTAAGCCGGATTTGAAAGATGAGTTGATCGTGACTGTGATTGCGACGGGATTCGAACATCGTCCGGGAGTCACAGGACCCCGTCCGCTTACGAATAAGCAGGATGTTAAAACTCCTGGGGTTGCTTCCAGTGATAACTTAGAAATCCCCGCATTTTTGCGCAATCGTTCCCTTCCTCGTAACTGACCGTCATTTTCATTAACACGCGAGGGGAAGGACTCCCCCTCGCGAATTTGGTCTCGTAGGCCGTTCACTCCCGAGCACATATCCCCGCAGGTATATACTAAGATATGTATTTGAAAGGGGTTACAAGAGAAACATAAAATGTTATAATAGTTTTGAATTGAAATCAAGATTCTATAATTGATTCACGGTCCTCTATATCTAGTGTGCGGGGCACCGCCTTTGAACCGAAGGATTTGGGCGAAGGGACGGGATTAAGAGATCCATGGCCAATACGAATCTACCCGACGGGTGTGAGCACAGCCTCTTCGAGTCTTTTTTACCAAACGTAAAGACCACCGTTGAACTCTTTGCGATGCACATGAGAAAGGTTACGAATGAATGGATCTATCCATCGCATGAGCATCTGCATTTTGAGATCAATTACGTCACGGATGGTCAGCAGGTCATGACGATTAATGGGCGTGAATATGCACAGAATCGTGGCGACTTGCTGCTGATCCGACCTTGCCAGCCCCATTTTAGTAGGGCGGGTCATCCGGACGGATTCACTTATTTCTGTATACACTTTATCATCGACGACAAGCTCTTGTTTCCGCTTTTAAACAACAGTGGTCAGAACTTATTTGCTCATCACACGGCTCTGGCTCAAGGAATTAGGCCTTCCATCGAACATCTGATTAAGTTATCTATAACCGCAGAGGAACTTACAGTGCCAGCAAAGTTAAAGATCGAGTCAGCGGTTTTCGACCTGCTTGCCAGAATCGGGGACTGCTTGCTGGACGAGGATCAAGGGCAGGTGCCTATCCATCAGAAGAGCTTGACTTTGGCCAAGCAGATTGAGGAGCGTCTGGTATCTGCGGTAAACGCCGTGGGAGCACATGGGTCCTCACCGGATCCGCGACTCCGGATTGAGGATGTTTGTCGAGATCTTGACATCAGTACTTCTCATTGTAATCGTGTATTTCATTCCGTGTATGGTGTGTCGCCACGCCAGTACCTGACAGAGATTGTGCTGCAACATGCGAAGGTGCTGTTGAAATCCGAGTTGCCCATTGAACATATTGCTCTACACTTGGGTTATGCAGATCAGTCTCATTTTAGTCGTCAATTCAAACGTTGGACTGGACTGTCCCCTATTCAGTTTAGACGGTCAGAGGTGGTCGATTGACACATCGATTAGATCGATTTGGGCAAATCGTATGTCCGATTTGCATATGTACTAGGTACATGACTTGCAATAATAATAGTATCAAGTGGTGGTAGCTATTTAAATTATCAGTTATGTAAACGCTTCATAATTGGGTGTCCGCTCATTGGGGTTTATTGAAAGTTATAAAACTAATGGAAGTGGCATGTATGAGCGGGAAATACAACTAGGGGGTGATCGCG
>JAKACY010000183.1:2296-5108 GCA_021821025.1 Bacillota bacterium
CTCAATAGACAGTGCTTTCTAAAAGTTCATAATACAATTCGTTCATAATGATTCAGAGAAAGGGCGGTCTGTGATGAAAGGTAGAAAGAAATCTCTGATTGCTGCAACTGTCGTGATGAGTTCAGGCCTGATCAGTGCAGTAATGGGTGTTGTACCACCGGCGGCCTCAGCTGCGGTTAATGCAGTGACAATCCCTATGCCTGCCATGCAAAGTTTGGATCCCACGCAATGGGGCGGTCAGATTCTAGTCGATCAAGGAACGATTTTAGAAGGGCTTGTCGGTTATAACACGAAGAATCAATTGGTGCCGAAGATCGCCACACACTGGTCGGTATCGGATGGTGGGCGCGTGTGGACATTTTTCTTGCGTCATAACGCCAAGTGGTCTAATGGTCAGGCAGTGACTGCAAACGACTTTTATTATGCTTGGATGCGCCTGGCATCGCCGCAAGACAGTACAGGTGCGCTATGGGCTGGCGTGATGAGCAATGTTCTCAACGCGTGGGCTTATCATGCAGGCGGTGTGCCGGCCAGCGCAGTCGGATTGAAAGTGATTAATCCGTACGAACTGCAGTTGACATTGGGAGCGCCGCATAACATCTTGGGTGAACTGCCCTTGGCTGGCTCTATGCCTGTCAATGAGGCGGATGTGAAAGCGCATCCTACTAACTGGTATCTACCGCAGTACTTCGTTGGTGATGGTCCTTATGTGGTCAAATCATTCATCCCGAATGGCGCGATCTCCATCGTGCGCAATCCAAAGTATGTCGGTGCACCGGGTCAAGTGAATTTTGGAAACGTGCAGCAGATCAACTTTATCCCGGCGCCAACAGTACCTGTAGAAGACTACATGGCAAATAAGATGGATGCTGCGGTGATCGGTAATCCATCGGACTTCCAGTATATCCAAACGCATGCCAACTTGAAGCCGCAACTGCATGTGGCGTCGATCGCGAACGTGACCTATCTTGAGTGGGATCATTCGACCGATGCGTCACCGATGGATAATACACTCGTACGCCAAGCTTTGGCACTCGCGATTGACCGCACGCCGATTGCAAATGCGGTGTTGAATAAGATGGCTATACCTGCGATGAAGTTCGCCTATCCCGGATGGCCAACCTACAAGTATGAAAATTCGATGAGCACCAACATTGCTAAAGCAAAGGCACTCTTAGCTAAAGCGGGTTATCCAAATGGTAAAGGCATGCCGACTTTGTACCTTTACTCGCAGACACAGGCAAACTCTCCCGCATCGGTGAGCATTGCGGAAGCTTTGGCACAGGAATGGAAACAAAACCTGAATGTCAACTTCAAGATCGATCCGCTGGCGGCGACCCTTTGGGGCAATGTGGTGTGGCAGGGGTTGAACCCTGGCATTCACCCTGGATTTGTAATTGCAAATGGTGTGGCGAACTGGAGTGACCCGTCGAACTATGCGATGCAGGCGAACCAGTTGCTGATCTGGGCCGGGACGATCGGACCTGTGCAATATCGTGAGCACCTGTCCAACTGGTATTTCCCGACGTATGATCCACAGAGTGTCGCGAAGTTTGGTAACCCGGATGATGCCAGCATGGGTGTGACGTGGTCACAGTGGGCACCGCTTGTCAAAGCGGCGGAAGCGGACATCAAGTACTTGGCAGCCTGGACAGCGAAGCAGCCGCCTGCATACCGCGCGCTGTTGACCGTCCCTGGTGCACAAACACCGCAGCAGATTTGGGACAACTACGTGGCAGGTTGGAAAGCGGCGAAGACGCCTGCAGATAAGCATGCGGCGTGGGTTGCAGCTTGGAAAGACGTCGGTAACTACAGCGCAGGTAACGGCGATCCGAATATCGGCCTGGATGGTCAGGTGTATGTCGATGAGCATCAACCGACTGAAGTGTACCAGATGAATATGTGGAACACGATCGGCAGTGCGTCATCCAGTGCAACTGTATCGGCACAGCTGGCTGGAAAAATCGTCAACAAGTTGATGGCAGACGGGTACACGATTCCACTGTTCTTTAACGAGCAGTTCTATCTAGAAAAACCGTACCTACACGGGGTTCAAACCAACCCGTGGTCCTGGAACAACTTCTATCAACTGCAGTACATGAGAGTCAACTGATCTCTGATCATGAGGCGATCGACCGTCGGGAGACTCCGACGGTCCAATCGCCGCATCTTGACCGAACGTTCAGGAGGTGCGTAGCGTGCGATTGTTAAAGTATTTGGTCAAGCGCATCGTCGGGATCGCCGTGACGATCTCAGCGATCATCACCGTGGCGTATATCATGATGTTCTATGCGCCAGGCAGTTTTTTTAGTTCCGCATCGATTGCAGGCGCTTTAGGGCCCTTGGCACTGCAAAACCCGAAGCTTGCCCATCAATATATTCAGATGTTTGAGAATCGATATGGCCTTAATCAACCCTTGTGGGAGCAGATCTTAAAATATATCTGGCACTCGTTTACGTTTAACTTCGGCAATTCATTTGAGAATCCGTCGGTCACGATCATGAGTACGTTAAAGACGGCGCTTCCGATCAGTGCAGAACTGGCGGTCGGATCGGTGATTTTGGCGATCATCATCGGGATCCCGCTCGGTGTGATCGCGGCCTTAAATCGCAATACGTGGCTCGATTCGTTTCTAACGACGCTGTCGATGATGGGGCAAGCGATCCCGGCGTTCGTGCTGGCAGTTATTTTAGTATTGCTCTTTGGCGTGGTATGGCCTGGGGTCGTACCGGTAAACGGCTGGGGGGTTCCAGCGGATGCGATCTTGCCGATCGTGGCATTGTCTGCTGGCAATATCGGGGTGGTTACGCG
>JAKACY010000184.1:0-971 GCA_021821025.1 Bacillota bacterium
TCTCGATTGTTGCCAACGGGGACCACCTCCAGTGCACGATTTACGATTTCGCTGATGAGCATCGGATCACCATTGTATTTCAGGCACGAAGATATCTTTTCGTGCATGCCCAGGTGAAGCCGTATCTGATCTGCCAACTGCCCCTTTGAATTAACCTCGACCACCAATACTGACTCCGTCTCTTCCAAATAAGGCCGTACAGCGTCCGCAGGAAACGGCGCGATAAGGCTCAGTTGCAAATGCGCCACACGAACTCCACTTTTAGACAAACTCTCCATCGCCTCGCGGATAACGCCTTTCGTCGATCCAAAGCCAACAAGCAACAGCTGCGGTTGATCTGATCCCGCCACTTCGAATCCACTGATCTCATGCAAGCCGTGCAACTTCCTGGCTCTTTTATCCATCTGCAACTTGCGCATCGTTTGATCTTCCATCTCGAAGCCAAGCTCATCATGCTCGTTGCCTAAAGCAATAAAACGTCCGCCCTTAAACCCAGGAATGACGCGCGGCGATATGCCATCGTCTGTGATCTGGTAGCGCTTAAACTCTCCACGTGAGACCCCCTGAAGGTCCGATTGTCCGATCAATTTGCCCCGTTCAATCTTGGCCCGACTTGGGTCAAGCAAGTCTGTAGACCCTTTGCTCATACCCATGTAGAGATCACTCGCCAAGATCACCGGGCACTGATATGTTTCCGCCAAGTTAAACGCTTCTACGGCATATGAAAAACACTCTTCGACACTTGTCGGCGTGAGGACGATCCGCGGGAATTCGCCATGAGAGCCATAAAGTGCTTCAAAGAGATCACTTTGCTCTGTCTTCGTTGGCAATCCCGTGCTCGGTCCACTACGCTGAACGTCTACGATTACGAGTGGCGTTTCCGAGATGCCGGACAACCCAAGAGATTCCATCATGAGCGAAAATCCCGGTCCAGACGTACATGTCATTGCACGCGTACCCGCATAGTTCGC
>JAKACY010000184.1:981-5074 GCA_021821025.1 Bacillota bacterium
TTCATCCTCTGCCTGAACGACCACCCCGCCATACTCAGGCAGGTACTTCACCAACCAATACATGACTTCGGTAGCTGGCGTGATTGGGTACTGAGCAAGTACGCGACATCCAGCGGCCAGCGCCCCAAGTGCAACAGCCTCATTGCCAGAGATGTACAGATGGCCTTCGTCTACATGATCCGGTCTAGCTGGTAGCCTTAAATGGATAGAAAAGTGCTCCTGGTAATAATCAAAACCAAGTTGAACCGCTTTCAAGTTGCTTTGCACCACGTCAGAGCCCTTCTTACCAAAGCGCTCCTCAATCACCGGCAAGAAGTGCTCCGGTGCGAGTCCAACAATCGCTGCGGTGACGCCTACCGCCACCATATTTTTCATGATGGCGCTGCCTGCATCTTTTGCGAGACCCGTGAGCGGTACGCTGCAAAAGTGAACCTTGTCACCACCCTTGCCCTGAATCTTTCCCGCTGTTGCGTCTGCAATGACAATACCGCCATCTACAAGCTCATGCCAATTCACATCCACGGTATCCTGATCAAACGCCACCAAGATGTGAAGGTCGTCACCGTGGTGCCCTACTGAACGATCTGCAACCCGTATTTTGTAATTGGTGTGGCCACCTTTAATACGCGACATAAAGTGGCGGTAAGCAAAAATGTAATAACCCATACGATGCATCGTCCACGCGAAGATCTCGCCTGTACTATCGATACCTGCGCCCTGTTCACCGCCTACTTTCCAACCCAATTCACTCGCCAAGTTTGCTCCCCCCGCCGATAGGTAACGTCAAATCCCACTGTACTATTATTTATTTTAGCACTGTTCTGATAAATTTGAAGGGGGATCGTAAAAATAATTTCACCATTTGGACATTTAATTTCCAGATACATACTGATCATCATTTTAGGGTATATGTAATTCTGGCACAGTAACTTTGTGTCTAGTAAAGCCCTGAGGTGATTTTATTCATGGTTCCCATAGGTGCCGTGGTCGTGTACGGCATGGCTCTGGCAACGATGGTCAGTGTGAGCGCTGATCCTTGTTCTCAAGCCACTGCAACGTCACACACACACGGTATGGTTTTGCATGAAACAGCACAAGGGCCAGGCACTTTTGTAAAGCAACACATAAAACACCAGCCTGCGGGCAAGAAGGCCCCTGTCTCCCCTCCGTCGATTGAGGCGATGGCAGCACTTAGCCCGGTTCTTGATACAGCCGAATCTTTGCATCGGCTGACTGTAAGCCGCACATACGACTGTGAACTCACCGCATACGGCCCAGGTTTCGAATCCACAGGCAAGCGTCCTGGAGACCCTGGTTACGGGATTACGGCGAGTGGTCGACAAGCCCTGCCAAAACACACGATTGCAGTGGATCCACATCTGATTCCACTCGGATCTCTCGTGTACATTGACGGTATTGGCTACCGTGTAGCGGAAGATGTAGGGGGCGCGATAAGAGGAAAACACATCGATATTTTTTTCCATGACGACTCAGAGGCCAGGATTTTCGGGGTAAAAGAGCATGTTAAAGTCTTCGTATTTGACCACAGTCCGAGAGCTGGCCGCTGATCATCGACTCACAAACATTTAACTAGGGTATGTATTCACCAGTGCGATCCGGATACATACCCTTTTATCGCAGTGCTATATGCTTGCAAATGCCGATACATGGCTGCAAGACGATAGACATCCTGCGTATGATCAGCAGTATAATCCTGTACCAAAACGCGGCGATACTGTACGATCTGCTTCAAAGGTTCGGCAAGCTCCGACGAAACGACGCCCTCATCTTGAAGAATTTCGACGATGTCAACATAGCTCGAAGGATCTCGCATAATTAGTGCATCGATCAGGCGATTACCGGAATCTGCGATGCACTCGATACTGATTTGCAGACACCGTTCCATTGCTCGAACTGCGATCTCCTGGTCGTCGCCGCCGCCGGCCTGCGCCACCTTTTGCAACACCTTTGCCTGATGTTCTAGCACCAGCATATACTTCGATATTTCCTGCCTCAATTCGTCGGTTACAAACAATACTTTGGCCCCCTCATCTGCAGTCGGCGTAAAGCTATTAACCATACCATCCATATCATGGTGCACACCACATTCATGTATACCGATAAATGACTTCGATAGCAAGTTCTACAAAATCATACACGCTGTGAGTCCAAGTTAACAAATTTTTAACTTGGGGCTTCCTTTCATCTATTGAACGAGTATAATAAAAAAAGATGATCCGATGGACTAATGGATCAGTCCATCTGTGTCGTCCTACTTGGAGAGGGGGATCCGCCATTTGGCCCACTCACTCATTCGAAAGAATGGCATTCCGCTGTACGTTCAGGTAAAAGATAAGATTACCTCGGACATACGGCTGAGTGTTTACAAAGCAGGCGACAAATTACCGACAGAGCGCGAATTATCTCAACTCCTCGGAGTAAGTCGCAATACCATCAGCCAGGCATACCGGGAGCTTGAGTTCGAGGGAATTCTCATCTCCCTACAAGGTCGAGGCACTTTCGTAGCTGATCGCGATGATAAAGTCCGTGCGGCCAATCGACGTGATCTACTGCAACGAGTGATTGACGTCGCCCTTGAGGAGAGCATTCAGCTTGGCTTTACGCTTGATGACTTTCTGGGACTCGCGGCGGTGCGCGCCAATCAGAAGGCAGCGTTTATGAATAACGCTCAGGTGGTATTTGTGGAATGTAACCGGGAACAAGTCGAATACTTTTCCCGCAAGCTCGAGTTTGGAGGGGTGCACATCATACCTGTCGTTCTGTCTAATCTGGTGCGCCCGGATGCAGAAGAGCGACTGTTCGCAGAGACGGCCGACCTCGTGATCACCACGTTCTTTCATTATGACGAGGTTCGAGACATCTTAGGATCGAAAAAAGAAGTGCTTGCGATATCGCTCGATCCAGAGCTGGAAACCATTGTACAGGTGGCCCGTATTTCTTCCGATAAAGATGTTGGCCTCGTTTGCCGAAGCGAGAATTTTGCCGGAAAGGTCATTTCCGCTTTGAAGCAGGCCGGGTTGACCGAGTTGGCGAGTAAACTGAAGTTCATCATCGACCCTGAAGACATTGCGAATTTCGTCAAGAATTTAGACGTGGTCATCGTTTCGCCAGGGCGAAGACGCGAAGTTGAAACATACTGTAGACATCGGCAAAACGTGATTGAATTTATCTTTAAGGCAGATGCTGCGTCGGCCAACCTTTTACGGGCAGCTTTAGCCGAGGTGCGCCACCCGCTTAAACCTTAAGGACCAAAGTACATCCACGCCCGCTTTCCGCGGCAGAAGGAGTGACATACATGTTGCAAGAAATATCATGGAAAGTTGGGGGGCAACAGGGTGAAGGCATCGATTCAACTGGGAAGACCTTCGCCACATCCCTCAATCGCATGGGCTATTATATCTATTCATACAGGCATTTCTCTTCCCGCATCAAAGGTGGTCATACAAACGACAAAGTCCGCGTCAGCACCGTACATCGCAGAGCGAGTGCAGATCAACTAGACATTCTCGTCGCGTTTGACCAGGAAACCATTAGCCTGAACGCGCACGAACTCGGCTCAACTGGCGTCGTAATCGCCGATGCGAAGTTTAACCCAGTGCTGCCAGACAACGTAGCTGCAGGTGTACGCCTGTTCGTGATTCCATTTACAAAGTTAGCCGAAGAAAACGGCGCCGTCATTATGAAAAACATGGTGGCACTGGGTGCGAGCAGCTTTGTGATGGGACTTGAACCAGATTTTTGCGCTCCGGTCATTCAAAGCCTCTTTGCACGTAAGAGCCAAAAGATCGTAGACCAGAATTTGACCGCTGTCAAAGCGGGTTACGATGCGATGGCGGCAGAAGGCGTGACCTTCCCTGAACTGCATTTGGCGCCTCCGATACCTGGCAAACACTTGATGATGATCGGCAACGACGCAGTCGCATTCGGCTCTCTTGCAGCCGGCTTGCGCGTGATGCCCGCTTATCCAATTACTCCAGCGTCTGACGTGATGGAATACCTGATCAAGAAACTCCCCGACGTCGGTGGTTTAGTCGTGCAAACAGAAGACGAGATTGCTGCCCTGAATATGACG
>JAKACY010000185.1 GCA_021821025.1 Bacillota bacterium
TCGCCTTTGGCAAATACGATCACACGAACGGTTCGTCCAGTGCCATGTGGCAGAACGACCGCTCCACGAATCTGCTGATCATTTTTACGCGGATCAAGACCGAGGCGAACGGCAACCTCAACACTCGCATCGAATTTGACGATAGAAGTCTGTTTCACTAATTCAAACGCTTCAACCGGATCATACAGTTTTTGCGCATCGATAAGTTTCAGCGCATCGGCATACTTTTTACCAGCCATATCTTTACCTCCTAACATGTGGTTAAACGGTACAAGACCTCCCACTGGCAATCACTCGCCACCAAAAAGGGCCTTCACACACCCAAACAAGGCTCAGCACTTACTCTGCGACCACAATTCCCATAGAGCGGGCGGTTCCTTCCACCATGCTCATGGCAGCTTCCACCGAGGCCGCGTTCAGGTCAACCATCTTCGATTCGGCGATCTCTCTAACTTTCGCACGAGAAATCGTTCCGACTTTCTTCTTGTTTGGTTCACCACTGGCCGTTTCGATGCCCAGCGCCTTCTTCAACAAAACGGATGCCGGAGGAGTTTTCAATTCGAAAGTAAACGAACGATCCTCATATACCGTGATCACGACAGGGATGATCATCCCAACCTGATCAGCGGTTCTGGCATTGAACTCTTTACAAAACATCATAATATTGACACCGGCTTGGCCCAATGCAGGACCAATCGGCGGTGCTGGAGTGGCTTTCCCTGCAGAAACCTGCAGTTTGATCATCTTCATTACACGTTTTGCCACTTCGCACACCTCCTCTTTCCCTAAAATGTGGTTTGACGGGCACGGGCGCTTGGGCCCCACGACCTCCCACTGTAGGCATCGCCTCAAAGCAGACTTTGCGCCCAAAACAAAGCAGCGCACGTCAACTTGCCATGAATAGCGACAAACAACCGGTCGCTACCGCCGACTCATGCGCTGCTCTATTATAATTTCTCAACCTGGTCAAAATCAAGTTCCACCGGAGTGTCCCGACCGAACATCGACACGAGAACTCGAACCTTCTGCTGTTCCAAGTCAATTTCATCGATGGATCCGACAAAATTCACAAACGGACCAGACATGATCCGAACTGCATCCTTGACTTCCAAATCCACGCGCGTCTTCACGTCGTCCACGCCCATCTGCCGCATGATATAGCGCACTTCGTTGGACATGAGGGGTATCGGTTTAGACCCCGCTCCACTCGCGCCAACAAAGCCTGTGACGCCAGGCGTGTTACGAACAACATACCAGGAATCATCAGTCATAATCATCTCAACCAGAACGTATCCGGGGAATACCTTTCGCTGAACAGTCTTTTTCCGACCGTTTTTGATCTCGACTTCATCTTCAGTCGGGACCAAAATGCGAAAAATCTTATCAGCCATGTCCATAGATTCGACACGGCGTTCGAGATTGGCTTTCACCTTGTTTTCATACCCTGAATACGTATGCACAACGTACCAACTAACATCCAACTGGTTATCCATCAACGAGGGCGGATGCCCGCACCTCCCATACGAAAAATCACTGCCCAGCTATCCCGAGCAGCTTAAACCCTTCCGTCACCAGAAGGTCAAATGCATACGTCAAAACAAACATAATCAAGCAGACTACAATCACTATAACGGTATAGTTCAGCAGTTCTGCTCTAGTTGGCCACCGAACCTTTTTTACCTCCGCGATCACTTCGCGAAAGTAAGAAGCCGACCCGGACACGCCATCCCGCAATCGTTCATTCACGCTACTCAAGTATACCGTACCCCCACAACGCTTTCCCGCATAAGTTCCACAACTTAGCGGGTTTCTCTGTGAAGTCGATGACTGTTGCAGAATTTACAGAACTTTTTCAGTTCCATGCGGTCTGGGTTCGTCTTTTTGTTCTTAAACGTGATGTAGTTTCTTTGCTTGCAGTCCGTACATGCTAGCGTAATCGAAACGCGCATCAAGTACACCTCCTTACAACCGTCCACAGTACCCACGTACTTTATCACAGTCAATTGTACATGTCAAGACTTCGGTTTACGTTCCGATTTCAACAGGATGATCTAGGCCAGGCGATCTTCCAGATACTTTTCCAGTTTTCGCTTCACTCGCTGCAACGCGTTGTCGATCGACTTTACGTGCCGAGAGAGGTCGACGGCGATCTCCTGATACGATCGACCATCTAAATACAGCATCAAAACATTCCTCTCAAGTTCACTCAGCAACTCCGTCATTCTAAACTCGATATCGGAAAATTCCTCTTGGTTGATGATGAGCTCTTCAGGGTCAGTAACCTTCGCTCCTCCGATCACATCCATGAGGGTCCGATCAGAGTCTTCGTCATATATGGGCTTGTCCAGCGATATATAAGAGTTAAGGGGGACATGTTTCTGCCGCGTGGCGGTCTTGATGGCGGTAATGATCTGCCTCGTGATGCAAAGTTCTGCGAATGCCTTGAAAGAAGCAAGCTTATCGTCTCGAAAATCACGAATCGCTTTATACAGCCCGATCATGCCTTCTTGCACGATATCCTCGCGATCCGCACCGATTAGAAAATAAGAGCGAGCTTTCCCACGCACGAACGTCTTGTACTTTTGAATGAGGTACTCTAGAGCCAAGTCGTCCCCAATCCGTACGCACTCGACGAGCACTTCGTCTGGGATGTCATCAAGATTGCGCTCCACATGGAGCGATACTTCCATGGCCACCCGTCATCCCTCCGGATGTCTGTCTATCGAGTCTATCAAGAATCAGCAAAGCTAGTATACATTATGTAACCTAATAGGGTCAATGAAAAAAGCCGAAACCCAGCATGGGTTCGGCTTTTTTTGACAATTTTCGCTTAAGCTACCGACTTGTCACATCAAATTTCTCGTACTCGTTCGGGATCACTTCGTGCGCTGGCGCACAGCTTCGTACAATAAAATGCCAGCGGCGACGCCTGCGTTTAAAGAATTGACTTGACCTTCCATCGGCAGTTTAACGAGCATATCGCACACATTTTGCGTCAATTTTGCTATACCTGTCCCTTCATTGCCAATGACGATCACAGTCGGGAGCGTCAAGTCTGCCTCATAATACATTTGCTGCGCGCGTTCATCCGCACCGACGATCCAAAATCCTGCTTCCTTCAAGCGAGCCAAAGCTTGATTGACATTGCCTACCCGCGCCACATCCACGTACTCGAGCGCACCTGCAGACGCTTTTGCGACCGTTCCTGTCAGTGGCACCGCGCGCCGCTTCGGAATAATGACACCGGTCGCCCCGCTGCCATCCACAGAGCGCATCACGGATCCTAAGTTGTGAGGATCCTCCAAGCCATCAAGAACGATGAGGAGCCCTGGCTTTTTCGCCTTCGCCTTGATGATAAGATCATCGAGCTCTACGTAGGACTTAGCAGCCACATACGCCAAAACCCCTTGGTGGCTGCGGTTTTGCGCCACCTCATCCAGCTTCACCCGTGGAACGCGCTGCACAACGACGCCATGCTCGCGAGCAAGCGCCAAGATCTCACCCAAGCTGCCGCCTTCCGCCTGCTCTTGCACCAGCAACTTGTTTAAGCTGCGTCCACCCTTCAACGCCTCGATGATGGCGCGCCGCCCGATAACAAATTCATCCGCCGCAGGCTCCGCATCAAAACGCTGCCTTGGGCGACGATCATCTGACGCAAAACGACTGCCTTCACCACGCCGAATCCGTTCAGGACGTGCGCCTCGATCCGACCTTGCGCCGAAATCCGGTCGCCCCCCGCGATCACGCCGTCCTCCGGTGCTACTTTTATATGGGCTATCATACTCGTTACCCGCACCGTCTCGCCTTAGCGATGGTTTACCCTTACCTCCACGTTTTGAAAATGAACCCTGACTGTCACGTGTCGGCCGACTTGCATCGTAGCTATTCCTCTGGCTTCTCGCTCGCATGAGCACTCCCTTCCGCGCGTTTGGCGCTGCTGCCTTTCGCGCCATCAGAGCGATCATCTAGCGCGAGCAGCATTTGTATAATTTCCTGCAGACGTCCGGTCTGCCCTGTCAAAAATAGATATCCCAGCATGGCTTCAAAACCTGTGCTGGCTCGGTAATCCGTGACGCGAGCGTTTTTAGGAATCGAGCCTGATTTGGCATTTCTGCCCCTGCGAATCACATCTCGCTCCCGCTCCGTCAACACTTCTTGGATCTCTCGCAAGCGGTACGCCTGAGCCCCTGCCCGGACAAGTTCCACCGCCAATTTATGGAGCGAATCGGGACGTCTGTGGCCGTTCATGACCAAAAACGTTCGCACATTAATTTCCCACACTGCGTCTCCGACATAGGCGAGTGTGAGTGGTGGCATACGGAACGCCTCTTCTTCAGTCATTAACGTTCCCGCCACCATCTAACCCCCTGCGCCGTATCTTCTAATCGAATCCCGCGCGTTTCAAGCTCCGACCTGATCTGATCAGCTTTGGCAAAATCCCGTGCCTTCCGAGCTGCCGTGCGTTCTTCGATCCGCGCTGCGATGTCTGCCTCAAGCAGTTCTTCTTCTAATGGCAACAACCCAAACAGGGCCAACCAATCCCCAAGCTTTTGATGATACGATTTTAATCCGCGCAATGTGATATGACCTTCGCGCATGTACAAATTTGCCTCACGGACAAGATCAAATAAAACGCCAACCGCATCGGCGGTGTTCATATCATCGTCCATCGCGGCTAAAAACCGATCTTCAAACGGTTGCAAATCGATTGCTTCGCCCTCTGGCGCATATGCCGCTGTTTGCCGCAGCTCCAGGTGCTCACGGCAAGAATCGATACGCGACAACGCGGACACCATCTGTTCCATCACTTCGTCCGAATAGTTGATCGGACTGCGATAATGTGCCGACAAAAGGAAGAACCGCAGCGCGCGAGGATCGTATTTTTGCACCAGTTCATGCACAAAGATGCTGTTGCCCAAGGACTTCGACATCTTTTCGTTATTGATGTTGATGTAGCCGTTGTGCATAAAATATCGGGCTAGCGACTCACCGAGCAGGGCCTCGCTC
>JAKACY010000186.1 GCA_021821025.1 Bacillota bacterium
GATGTGAAAATGGTGCAGATTTTGTCCAACCAACTCTCGATCGGATGGTGGAATGCGCGCAGGTTTACAGAAACGCACGAAAAAAGCATGTCAGATCCCTTGACTGGGTTGTATAATTATCGCTACTTTGAAACAGTGATTGAAAGGTGTTGCCGTCGCGCAGATTATGTACAAGAAAGTGTGACACTCCTTTTAATCGACTTGGATTTTTTTAAGCAGATCAATGATTCCTACGGACATGTTGCAGGTAACACCGTTTTGCGGGCGGTTTCTCAGCTGATTAAAGAACAGGTTCGAGAAGACGATGTGGTATGCCGTTACGGTGGAGAAGAGTTTACCGTGATATTGCCAAGCACAACCCTGGAGATTGGATTGCAAATCGCGGAGAGACTGCGAAACGCGGTGGAATGTACACCCTTTTTGATCCCATCGATGGGCCATAAGGCCATGCTGCCGGTTCATTTGACGGTGAGCATTGGTGCTTCAAGTTATCCGGGGAGTGCGGACTCAGCATTAAACCTTGTGAGAAATGCGGACCGCGCCATGTACGTGGGATCGAAGCAACGAGGGCGAAACCGTGTTGGGGTTTATGAGTCATTGTAAAGTAATTTCCTAGGCGGGATGATGAGATTGTTTCCAAGTTTTTATGATGCAGTATCCTATGTTTTCTCCAGTTATTCAAAGTCGAAACCGTATAGGCAAAAAGGACTGGACAAGGACACGAGAAATCCTGCGCACACGCGCATGCTGCTAGATGCGTTGCAGGCTCCAGACCGTGATCAGACTAACATCAAGGTCACAGGCAGCAAAGGTAAGGGATCCACGGCGCGCCTGTTGGCAGGCTTTTTGCAGTCGCAGGGATTAAAAGTCGGACTGTTTACAAGCCCCCATTTGATCGATTTTACGGAGCGAATTCGGGTTAACGGCATGGCGATTTCAGAATCCGACTTTATGCGACTTCTCTCATACGTCAAGCCACATTTGGATGCCATCCAAAGCGCTTTTAAGCCTCATGAATACTTTGGACCAGTGGGTGTCACCGCGGTGGTGAGCAGCCTTTATTTTAAGGAACAGACTACCGATGTGAACGTCATTGAATTAGGGCGTGGTGCTCGCTATGATGACGTCAATGTTATGTCGGGTCAGTTGGCGGTGATCACGCCGATACACCTTGAACACGCGGATTACCTGGGCCCGACTTTGAAGGATATCGCCTACAATAAGGCTGGGATCATCACTCCTGGGCTAAAGGGTGTCATCATCGGCGCGCAGTCTTTAGAAGTCGCCGCCATTTTGCGAGAAGAGGCTGAGCGGTGCAAAGTTCCACTCTTTGCGCTAGGTGATGACTTCTCTGTTCTAGACACTAGGGTTACGAAGAACTCTACCCTATGCACGATCGACTCACTATACAGTCGCTATGACGACCTACTGCTTGGCATGATCGGCCGACACCAGGCCGACAACGCGGCGGTGGCACTCGCCACGATCGAGGCCCTTACACGAAAGGCGCTTGATCACCGGGCGGCCTACAAGTCAGCCGCATCGATGAAATGGATCGGGCGAGGGTATCTACTGAATCGAAAGCCTCTTGTTTTGATCGATGGCGCGATTAACCGCGAGAGTGCAAGTTACTTGGTAGAACAGATCAGGTCAATTGGATCCTCGAAGGCCATCTCTGTGGTCGGGGTGCCAGAAGATAAGGATTATGGCGGGATGTATGAGGTCCTGTCAGAAGTTGTAGATGAGTTTATCGTCACGGTCGCGAGTAATCCTCATCTGAAGTTTCCTTCCGATGGACGAGAGAAGGCTTCCACGTGGAGGCCATCCTTGAAGGCAGAAAGTTTGCAGGAGGCTGTGGAATTAGCTGAAAGCCTCCTGCCGGAAGACGGACTTTTGATCATCGCAGGAACGCAGTCGCTCGTCGCAGATGCCGTGCGCTACTATGCTTTGGAGACGCGAGACTTGTCTTCTTTTTGAAGTGATGTAACGTTATCAATCATGCTTAAGGCAGATTTGGCGCCGGCATAATCTTCAGTCTCATACCGCACATGGGCGAGCCAAGTGCAAGCGCTAGAAAGTAACACGAGGTCTTGCAGACTACTGCCAATCTCACAAGCGGTTTGCGCCAATTGTAAGGCAGACGCTACTTCACCGGCCTCATAGGCGGCATGGCTCGCACGAAGTGTGGCATGAGCCGCTTCGATGTTGGCCTTTGATGAATAAGATAGACCTGCGGCTACGCTTTCGACCGCTTCCTGATGTTTCCCGAGGCCAAACAGCGCTTGACCGCGCAAGAACAACATGCGTGCTGTGAGTTTTTCATCGAGGTATTCATGGGATTGTAGCGAGATCTGGTCTAACTGTTCTAACGCTTTGGAAAATTGCGCTTCATCAATGCGCTGTTGCGCTACGATTAGCATGGTTTCGACAGATGATTCTAGCCAGCGAAATACTTTTTGCAACGAGCGTGCTTCTAGTGACAGCCGACGTGCTTCAAGGATGTCACCCCGCTTTAAACATGTTACTGACTCTCGAACCTGTTCGCGGGCCGTCTCTTTTGATCGTTTGCTAAGCGCCATCCGCTCTTCCGCTTGAGCAGCTAGCTGCTTTGCTTCATCGTCCCGCCTTAGTCCGGCATACGCGCGGCTTAAGCGCAGCATGATCTCAGCTTCAAGTAGGCCGTTAAGGGGCGCATGTTCCTTTACAGCGAGCAGTGCAAGCTCGTACAGGTGGGCGGCGATTTCGTGACTCCCTTCCTCCATATGCACATCGCCTTGAAGTTGATAGAGTTCCGCAACGGAGTCCAACTTGATCTGCTCAATGGCTACTGCCATGGCTTGTTCGAACGCTTTTGCCGCCTCAGGCAGTTTTCGTTGTGCCAATAGGACTTTACCGCGAAGGTCATGTAAGATGAAATGGTTCTGAGAATATCTCAACGCCTCATTGATAAGTGCTTCTGCCTCTTCGTAAAGTCCAAAATCTACACATGCATGAATGACGTCTAAGCCCGCCAGTGTAGACTCGTCGCTTTGTGGTGTTTCAAGCAAGACGTTCTCTGGCGCTTCCAAGCGCTTGGCGAGATTGCGCAACAATGCTGGAGACGGGTGTGCTTTTCCAGCCTCGATCTGACTGATCATGCTTGGCGTTACGATCCCTTTTGCCAGCTGTGTCTGGGTCAATCCAGACTTTAAGCGCAGTTCACGAATCCTCTGACCGATTAAAGTAGACATCCGATACCCTCGTTTACTTACATATAATTGACTTACACAAATAATAATCCAAGTAAGTGCTTCGCGCAATGCGATGTCGTGTTCAAATTATCTCTTTCTCTAAAAATATGCTCATAGAGAGTCACCTTATTGAAATGTGACAGACGGTTAATGATAGAAGACAAGGATTGCTGTTTCTTCACGAAATAATTACAAAAAGTTCGTTCTCCCTACTTTCAATCTAAAGTACACTATATAGGTAAGATGAAAATGAGAAGGAGGGGAGATTCATGGAGGAGATGGAAGTTTTGATTACTCGGCAGCAGAACCTGCTGCAAGCGTGGCTCGATGAGCATGACGGTGAAGCGCGATTTGTCATTTTGAAGCAATTGCGCGAAGTCGAAGGCGCCATTGAAAAGCGAGCGCGCAAAGAGCACATCCCGACGGAGCAGATCCACACGTATGTTATCCGGCCACAGTAGGGACTCCTATATGCGGCATTAGTGTGGCATAGGTGACGGCGAAGTCGGCATATGAAGGAGGTTGGGCAACATTTTTACGCAGTCTATAGTGAGTGGTTTTTCTGTCATCCGCATGACGCAAACTGTCATGCGGATAATTCATTGACCGTTGTGAAAGCGCTATCGATACGTTTGATCAGTCTTTACGTGAAATTGACATAACCATTACACCTTTATGGTAAAATGATAAGTAGTCTGATGTTTTGCAGGGCTTGCAGGAGGACTTTTATATGGATGCAAGAAGGCAGTTTCACAGTGATTTAGAGGCACTGCAGCAGGATTTGCTGCGCATGGGTGCATTGATTGAAGAGTCGATTTTTAAAGCGGTTCGTGCGTTGATGGAGCAAGATCCGGACATGGCTGAAGAGGTGCTCGAAGGCGATGATCGCATCGACGAGATGGAGATCGACATCGAAACTCGCTCGTTGCGCCTGATCGCGCTGCAGCAACCGATGGCTGGAGACTTGCGGATTTTGGGAACGGTATTGAAGGCTGTGACGGATCTTGAGCGCATGGCTGACCACTCGGTGGATATCGCGAAAGTTGTGCTGCGAATGAATCGCCAGCCATGGGTGAAGCCTCTCATCGATATTCCACGTATGGCACACTGTGTGGAGAGCATGGTGCGAGACAGTTTGACGGCTTATATCAGGCGAGATGTCCAGTTGGCTGAAACTTTGGCGATGCGCGATGATGAAGTGGATGGCCTATATGGCCAGATCTTTCGGGAATTGTTAGTGCTGATGAGCACTACGCCAAGTGCCGTGGAACAAGCCACGCAACTCTTGATGGCGGCGCAAAACCTCGAACGAATCGGCGATCATGCGACGAACATCGGCGAATGGGTAATTTACATGGTCGATGGTGTGCGACGGGATCTGAATATTTAACGATGTCTACAGTGAAAATTCGCGCCACCGCAGAGAAGTTCCTGGTGAGCGCAGATCGCGGATACCCTGTGTTGCGACTTCGCCTGCCTGATGGCGAGACGATTCGCGCGGTCGGGGCTGTGCGAGATGTGACGCTTGGATCTGAGTGTGAGTTTGTCGGCGAGTTCCAGTTCCATCGCTTGTATGGGCGCCAGCTTGTGGTCCGGTCGTTTAGTGTTTCACTTTTAACGAGTGCGACGGGCATAGAGAGGTTTTTGGCTAGCGGCACGTTCGTGGGGATCGGAAAGAAAACTGCGAAACGGCTGGTGACGCATTTCGGGATGGATACGCTAGATGCATTGCAAGATCTCGAGAAGGTGCGAAGCGTTCCGGGGCTGT
>JAKACY010000187.1 GCA_021821025.1 Bacillota bacterium
TTTGGAGTTGAATAATGATGGGAAAGTATCCTTTTGGGCGCCAGACCGTGGGGAGTCCTGGGAGGTTGAGGCATCAGATGAACTCCCACTCGACGGCAATCTTGATTTACACAAAGGAGTTTACAACAGGGTCGTCAAACAGTTTAACCAAGGAATTCCTTTATCCATGCGCATGACTACATATTCCGATGTTTCGGCTGGATCAGGGTTGGGTTTGTCATCGACGATGGTCGTGGCTATATTGAAAGCAATGGACGAGTGGAGATCTCTGGCTCTCGGCGATTACGAAATGGCCCACCTTGCCTATGAAATTGAAAGACTGGATATCGGATTGAGCGGCGGGAAGCAGGATCAGTATGCCGCCACATTCGGTGGATTTAACTTCATAGAGTTCTATGCTGAAGATCGGGTGGTGGTCAACCCCCTTCGCGTCAAAACCTGGATCATCAACGAGTTGGAAGCCTCTATGTTACTATTTTACACCGGAACATCGCGCGAGTCGGCCATGATCATTGATGAACAGACGCGAAACGCTGAGTCTGGCAATATCGATGCTTTGGCGGCGATGCATGAACTGAGGCAGGACGCCCAAATCATGAAGGAGGCTGTGCTAAAGGGGGATCTGAGACGGTTTGCAGAATACCTGAACAAGTCTTGGTCTGCTAAAAAACGCATGGCTACGGCGATATCGAATGCGAAAATAGACGAGATTTACCAAGCTGCTTTGGATGCCGGTGCATATGCCGGAAAGGTTTCTGGTGCAGGAGGCGGTGGATTTATGATGTTTGTAGTCGATCCGCCGTACAAACGCAGAGTGATGAGTGCGCTGGAAAGATTTGATGGAAAGATTATCAATTTCCATTTCACAAAGAATGGTACACAGTCCTGGCGGGTGTAAGTCGGAAATGTTTAGGATGGGGTGAATCATGTGGCAGAACAAACGGTAGAGGAGAGAAAGATCGATACACGCAAGAAATTGTTTCGATGGGGCTGGATCTTGTTAATCTTCGTTGTATACGTAACCCTTGTCGTATACGTTAATGTCAGTCCTTCCGCCAACGAGTCCATCAGTCCGGCGCTGAGTGTGGTAAAAGGAACGGATTTGCCTCAGGTCTTTAACCCAAACGCCAATTGGAAGAAGCTGAACATATCAAGTCAGAAAGTGTTAAGGGGATCCTACAGCATACAGGGCAGCCCGCCTAACAGCTACGTCTGGGTTGGGAAAAATGCATCCATGACGATTTTTAACACCAAGACGATGAATGGAATCTTGATAAAGGGGTACATTCCGTTTGACGTAGAAAAGAAGGGCCTCCCAGCCAACCATGCCTTCATGGTCAAGATACTGATCAACAATTCAGTCATTCGGACAGTCACCACGAAGACAGATCAATCATTCACGGAGCAGATTTCAAGAGGTGAGATCGAGAAGATTTGCGGCAAGGCAGCCAGTTTTCAACTGTACATCAAGAGTAATGTTGAGATTGAACCGTACAAATATGGCCTTAACTCGGACAAGAGGCAATTGTCCCTTATTATTGACTACATTGGGGTCCAGAACTGATTCGGGCACCAAATCAATCAAGGGGGTGGTCATCGTGGGCGATGTCATGGGGCATCTCACCCGTTTGACGGAGAGATATCCGACGTTGGAGGAATGTCGTGATCATGTGTATACGGCGTACTTGATGCTCGAGTCTACTGTAGCACAGGACGGACTTATTTTGGCATGTGGCAACGGCGGCAGTTCCGCAGACAGCGATCACATCGTGGGCGAACTCATGAAGGGATTCTACAGCCGCAGGACGGTGACCGCTGCCAAAAGGGAGGCATTTTTGAGTCAATTTCCGGATGAGGGATCCGTGCTTGCAGACAACCTCCAAGGTGCGATCCGTGCGATCTCGCTGACCGCCCACGCAGCTCTTCTTACGGCCTTTGCGAATGATTGTGAGCCGGAGTATATCTTTGCGCAGCAGGTGTGGGGCTATGGACGCAGAGGCGACACGCTAATCTGCATCAGTACGTCGGGAAACTCCCGCAACGTGGTGCGCGCGGCTCAAGTGGCAAAAGTAGTTGGTATGCGTGTCATCGGACTGACGGGTGAGCACGGGGGCGCATTGCGTGATTTGAGCGATGTGACGATTCGTGTTCCCAGTGCCTTAACATCCGAAGTGCAAGAGTACCATTTGCCCGTATATCATGCTCTGTGCCTGATGTTGGAAGAACGTTTTTTTGGTCAGTAACTGGCATCGCAGAGAGATGTACAATTATCACCGCAATCGTAAGGAGTTGCTGTCCATTGCGTGCAATCATTCTGGCCGGTGGTATGGGCACACGCCTAAGGTCACTAATCCATAACGTTCCCAAGCCCATGGCTGCCGTAGGTGACCGGCCATTCTTGCACTATGTGCTGGACTATCTACTGGGGCAAGGTGTTCGGTCTGTCATTCTATCCGTTGGCTATATGCATGAAATCATAAGTGGTCACTTTGGGGAACGTTATAAGAATGTCGACATCTCTTACAGTGTGGAACGAGAGCCTCTGGGTACTGGCGGTGCGATTCGGCAAGCAATGCGAGAGGTCGCGGAGGACTATGTTTGTGTCATGAATGGAGACACTCTTTTTCCCATTGACTTGTCGGAGATGTATCGTTTGGTAGTCAAGTCCAAGGCGGATGTAGTAGTGGCAGGCAGGGTGGTTGCTGATATCGATCGTTACGGTTCCATCGTCTTGGAGGGTGATCGTATCGTAAGTTTTTCCTCCTCATCTAGCGAGAAGGCATATGGGATTATAAATGGTGGTGTGTATCTCATACGTAACCACGTTTTCGAGGAATTCGATCTACCTACCGTTTTCTCCTTTGAGAAAGATTTTTTGGCCGCTAATATTCTTCAATTGGACACACGATGCGTTCCGTTTGAATCCTATTTTATAGACATTGGCATACCTGAGGATTACATGCGCGCCAATCGTGAACTGCCTGGGATGCACCATGGATAAGGCGGTGTTTTTGGATCGGGACGGCGTGATAAACGTAGAGAAAGATTACGTTTACAGAATCTCGAATTTCGTGTTTATAGACGGAGTACATTCGGGTTTGCTGAGAATGCAGGAGTTGGGATTTCGTCTCGTGGTAGTGACCAATCAAGCAGGTATCGGCAGAGGTTACTATACGGATGATGACTTTCATATTCTCACCGAATGGATGAAGAGGGAGTTCGAAAGCCACGGTGTGCATTTGGATGCGGTGTATTACTGCCCTTATCATCCTCATTTTGGTGTGGGACCATACAAACGAGACTCGGAAGACCGAAAACCCGGACCTGGAATGATTCTCCGTGCACAGAGAGAACTGAAGTTGGATCTGTCACGCTCAATTATAATCGGCGACAGGCTGTCGGATATGGAAGCTGGGAGTCGTGCCGGTGTGCATGCCAAGGTGCTCGTCGAGACGAATGGTTCGGGTGACGTGTTTAGGAACGTTGATAGCGTCTTCGCGAGTGCATTTGGGACTGCGCCGGTGATATCCAAAGTGTAGCTACGGTTCGAGTTTTTTCATACATGAAGGTGCAGAGAACCGCGGTGCGCTTGAGCTGGGCCTGTAGGTTGCCGTAATCCCAGAAAATTACTGACGTTTTTGCGACTTAGAAGGAAGGAGGTTCGTAACGGCAAATGAATAAAAGAGTTGCTGTATAAAAAAACACCGGCCTTGACACACACGCCAAGATTAGAAGATCATTTGAATACCCAATATTTTTGGACGACGTAACCCATCACAATGGTGATAGCTAGGGCCGGTAACTGTGCCAGATAAGTAGCGATGTGGTCTGCGTTGGTCACCTTGAGGAGCCCTTCGTTCAGCACGACGATGGCAGTGTAAAGAAGGACGAATTTTATGATCGCCCAAGGTCGATAGACACTTTGTTGAAATGTCCAGCGACTGTTCCAGACATAACTGTTGGCAACACCAACGATGTTACTCCCCACAATGGCCACGATATCTCGTGAAAATAGAGCAAACAGCAGGACAAATGATAGATAGCCAATCACCGTATTGGAAGCACCGACAGTGAGATAGCGCAGTAGTTGCTTATTGACCGCGAGTTTCCTTGTCACCTGTCTCTATCACTGCGCATATCGGGTTTAATGACGCCATTCTGGTCCATGATCTCGTCGACCAGATAGAGTGGCCTTCGCTTGATCTCTTCGAACATCCGACCTAAGTACTCGCCAATGATAGCCAACGAGGCCAGTTGAATCGCGCCCAGGAACAGAACCGCAACAATTAAGGTGGCGAAACCGGGGGGTGTATGTGGGGAGACAAAGTACAAGACAACATATACAACGATTCCGAGCAAAGCAATGGCGACCATGACACCAGCTACTATAGAAATCATTTCCAGAGGTTTGTATGAAAAAGAAAAGATACCCCTGGATGCCCAGCGGAAATTGTCCGTAAAGCTATTGGATGTTCTCCCCCATTCTCGTTCATTCCTCGTGTACCCTATACCAGCCTGCTTAAAGCCCACCCAAGCACGCAGACCGCGCAGAAATCGATCCCGCTCCGGTAACAGATGGAGAGCCATGACAACCCTTCTGTCTAGCAAAGCAAAATCACCAGCATCCAGCGGCATATCGATATATGATAGCTTTCTAAATAGTCGATAAAATAGCTTGTAGCCAATCCTTCTGGCCAATCCGCCTTTCCGACGGACGCGAACACCATAGACAACATCGTAACCAGCAGACCACTTCTCGAGCATCTGCGGCAGCAATTCAGGCGGATCCTGAATATCACCGTCCAAGCACAGCACACAGTCCCCATTCGTGTAATTCAATCCACACGAATACGCACTTTGACTCCCATAATTACGACTCAAGCTGACCACTTTTACGTTTACATCGGCTTTAACAACTTTATCGAAAACAACAGCAGAGTTATCAAAGCTGCCGTTATTGACAAATATAATTTCATACGGTGCGCCGATCCCAG
>JAKACY010000188.1 GCA_021821025.1 Bacillota bacterium
TGGCCATATGATTACTGGCGTGGCGTGCTCTCCGCCTGCGATCACCATTCGTGTTCCGATCGAACAGGAAATGCGTAAGGTGCCTGTGATCGTATCGACGTTCGGTAAACCATTTTCTAAGCTTGTCGTGCTTGGGACAACGGTTAACCCGGCAGATGTATTTGTGATCGGACCCAGTGCGAAGTTGCGGCCGTTATCGGCTATCGTCGTTCCGCCAATCAACGTGTCGAATTGGCAATCGAGCGAGACAGTAACCGTCAATTTGCCGCTTCCTTTTGCAGGTGCACGCTTAAACGTTCCATCTGCACGAGTTAGGGTACAGATCACAGTGGGCGGTCAAGTGCCGCTTTACGGCGTTCCGATTGCTTTGATTGGACACAAGAAAAATTGGAACTATCAATTCCTGCAGGGTTCACAGGTTGCCACTGTCGTGTTGTCAGGCCCGATTGCGACCGTCTCTGCTTTGACTGCACAGGATATTGAGGCATATGTGAACGTAACTGCGATGCAAAACGGCCGCTTACAAACGGCGAAGGTTAATGTCTCTTTACCGCAGGGTGTGCAATTGGTCCAAGTTAAGCCCGCTACAGTCAAATTGATGGCCGTCTCGCAGTAAGAGAGGGTCATCCGGTCTTTGGCGTCCCATACTTGTCGCCAAGTGGGCCCAATCAGCATATAAACTCTCATGGCACCAGATAAGCAGACTATCAACTGCTTGCTAGAGTGTCACTCCTGTGCGACAATGACCGAGTTATAATATTTATCAAGATATGGTGAAAGGTTTGGTTTATGTGAGTCGGTTATTCGGAACAGATGGTGTGCGTGGGGTTGCAAATCGGGAACTGACTCCTGAACTGGCGTTTCGACTGGGATTTGCCGCTGCATGCGTTTTGCAAAGTGTTAATCAGGAACACCGTTTTTTTGTGATCGGAAAAGATACGCGCTACTCCGGTGATCTGCTTGAAGCGGCACTCGCGGCAGGTGTGATGGCGGCAGGCGTTGACGTGTGGCAACTCGGGATCATCCCAACACCTGGTGTCGCATACGTGACGCGCACCGTCGGCGCTGCGGCGGGTGTGATGATCTCAGCATCCCACAATCCGATGGAGGACAATGGCATCAAATTTTTTGGCGCAGATGGGTTT
The DNA here is from genome assembly GCA_021821025.1 of Bacillota bacterium. Classification (GTDB taxonomy): domain Bacteria; phylum Bacillota; class Bacilli; order Alicyclobacillales; family SLC66; genus JAKACY01. Next base: position 1,146 of record JAKACY010000188.1, read on the forward strand.
AAGTTGCTCGATGCCACGGAAGACGACATCGAAGTGCAGATGGCAGATTTACAGTCGTGTGCCAGACCGACTGGCGCTGGGATTGGGCGCATCACGGTGCGCAAGGATTTGGTGCAAGACTATGTGAAGTTTCTTCGCGGGACGGTTCGAAATTCATTTTCCACACTTAAAGTCGCAGTGGATGCGGCCCATGGAGCGGCGTATGAGATCGCAGCCCAGGTTTTGCGGGATCTTGGGGCAAATGTTGAGGTGTTTTGTGCAGAGCCAGACGGCACGAATATCAATGTTCGGTGTGGGTCTACGCATCCGGATGAGATCGTGCGGCGAGTGCGCGAGGTGAAAGCCGACGTCGGGATATCGTTCGACGGTGATGCAGATCGCCTCATCGCAGTAGATGAAGCGGGCAGGATCGTTGATGGGGATTGCACCATGTTGATCTGTGCGAGAGATATGTTAGAGCGCGGAATTTTGCGAGGTCATACGGTCGTCACGACGGTCATGAGTAACTATGGATTTGTTAAGGCAGCGCGTGAACTAGGGCTTGAGCTCGTGCGTACGTCGGTCGGTGATCGTTATGTCATGGAAGCCATGCGCGACGGCGGATATGTGCTCGGCGGCGAGCAGTCTGGTCACGTCATCTTCTTGCAGCACAATACGACCGGTGATGGGATTTTATCGGCGCTGCAACTCCTTGATGTCTTGGTCCAATCTGGACAAAAGCTTAGCACGCTGGCTTCTGTCATGCGCTCGTATCCACAGGTTTTGGTTAATATACGTGTACTAGACAAATCCGCGTGGCGCAACAATCCTAGGATCCTGTCTGCGATATCGAAAGTTGAGGCCAGCCTGAGTGATAATGGTCGCGTGCTTGTGAGAGAATCCGGAACGGAACCGATCGTTCGCGTGATGGTGGAGGGGCCGTCAGAGCAAGAGGTAAAGAGCTATGTGGATGATATCGTGCAGGTGGTCAAAGAGGAACTCGGCGTGAAGTAAAGTGTTGAAAGATTACCTGTATACACAGGTAAGGGGGTGAGGCCGCGAAGAGAGATCCGATGACTTTTGCGGTCTACGAAAGATCTGTCGAATGGTGCTGTAGAAAACCGTCGACAGACAGATGTCATGTTCGTAGGCTAGCTGACGTGTATGGGGATGATGTGATTTCGATTCTACGATAAAGCGCCAGGACTGCGCGGTATGCGCAGTTGACGCGGTGGAGGTTAGCGAAGGATTCGGCGGGTGCCTCCCGGTGTAAGCCTGCACTGTGAAGAGATGGTGTCCAAAACTGTCAGGAGACTGGCAGCACAAAGGCCAACTCAGGGCTTGAAGATTATGGATGGACGCGGGGACCATTTTGACATAATGAAGTTTGACACGATATTTGCTATGAATAAGCGGTATGCAGGACAGTTGTACGAACATCATTTTCTATCAGCAGCATGTGCAAGACAACACGGGTGGAGGAAAAAATATGTGCGGCATTGTTGGCTATATCGGCCCACGGCAGGCGCAAGATGTCTTGCTTGATGGGCTGAGCAAATTAGAGTACCGGGGATATGATTCGGCGGGAATTGCAGTCTATGATCATGGGGATATTCAGGTGGCAAAAGCGGTTGGGCGCTTAGTGGGGCTTGCGGATGAATTGACGCAGCATCCTTTGCAAGGGTCACAGGGGATCGGGCATACAAGATGGGCAACGCACGGTCGCCCATCTGAGGACAATGCGCATCCACATTCCGGTTGCGCCAGCGATTTTGTGGTGGTGCATAACGGCATCATTGAGAATTACATGCAACTGCGTGAGGATCTGGAAGCACGAGGGCATCATTTTTCATCAGAAACGGATACCGAGGTCGTGGCGCACTTGCTCGAGGAGTATTGGACGGGTGAACTCGTCAGTACGGTAACGAATGTGCTAAAGGAAATCCGCGGCGCATACGCCTTGGCGATCATGGCGAAGCAAGATCCAGGTAAACTAGTGGCGGTAAGAAAGCACTCGCCACTCGTGATTGGACTTGGCAATGGTGAAAACTTCTGTGCATCGGACATCCCAGCTCTGCTTCAGTACACAAGAACGGTGTACATCTTGGCTGAAGGCGAGATGGCTGTTATCACAAAGGACGCCGTAGAGTGCTTGGATCTTGAAGGTAATCCGATTCAAAAGCAACCGTTCGAAGTGACATGGGATGCTGTAGCAGCTGAAAAGGGTGGATACGAGCATTACATGCTAAAGGAGATTCATGAGCAACCGAAGGCGGTTCGGGATACGCTGAGCGGTCGCATCTCGGAAGATGGACGTCATGTGTTGTTGCCAGAACTGCATATGACGCCGGATGAGCTGAGAAACATCGATCGCATTCATATCGTCGCCTGTGGTACGTCCTATCATGCGGGACTTGTTGGAAAAGTGGCGATTGAACGTCTGGCGCGCGTGCCGGTTGATGTCGAGATTGCGTCAGAGTACCGTTATCGCGACCCGATCGTGTCGGATCGGACGCTAATCATGGTGATTTCCCAATCTGGTGAGACGGCAGACACGCTTGCGGCGCTTCGTAACGCGATGGCGCGCGGCAATCAGGTGCTCGCGATCACAAACGTGCTCGGAAGCTCGGTGGCTCGTGAGGCTGACGATGTGATCGTGACGTGGGCGGGGCCTGAGATCTCGGTGGCGTCGACAAAGGCGTACACGACGCAGCTGATCGCCCTGTATCTGTTCGCAGGATACTTGGCGCAAGCACGCAGCACAGCGAACGACGATGTGGTGGCGGAACTGGTACGAGAACTCTCGAGCCTGCCGGATAAGCTTGAGAATGTTCTTGAGGCGGCTCCCTTGATCCAGTCGATCGCAGAAAGCTTCTCGACGTGGGATGACGCCTTTTTCTTGGGCAGAGGACTCGATTATTCGGTGGCCTTAGAGGGTGCTCTGAAATACAAAGAGATCTCGTATATCCACGCGGAGGCCTATCCTGCGGGTGAGCTTAAGCACGGTACGTTGGCACTGATTGTAGACGGGGTACCCGTCGTGGCGCTGCTGACACAAGATGAGCTGTTCGATAAGATGGTGAGTAACGTAAAAGAGGTCAAAGCGCGTGATGCATACGTGCTCGGTATCACATGGGTGGGCAACGAGGAGATCACAAAATCAGTTGATCGGGTGCTCTATGTGCCCCGCACGATTGCATTTTTGGCGCCTTTAATGCTCGTGATCCCGCTGCAACTTCTGGCGTATTATGCGTCAGTGGCTCGGGGCAACGATGTCGACAAGCCGCGCAATCTCGCAAAAAGCGTCACGGTGGAGTGAGTGGAGAGCTTAGGGCGGGCGTATCTTCGCAAAATCAATTTCTTCCCCAGCAAAATAAGTTCTACCCTGAGCAAAATAAGTTGTTCCCTACAGCACGGGTGGATTCGGGTCAAAAGCCTGAATTCGCCCGTGTTTTTTTAGTGCAGGGAAAAGGGATTGAGGGTGAAGGGCAGGACGAAAAGATGGGCGGGGGAACTCAGAGGAAAGGTGTGTTCGCAAAACGAATTTCTACTCCAGCAAAATAAGTTCTACTCTGAGTAAAATAAGTTGTTCCCTACAGCACGGGTGGATTCGGGTCAAAAGCCTGAATTCGCCCGTGTTTTTTTAGTGCAGGGAAAAGGGATTGAGGGTGAAGGGCAGGACGAAAAGATGGGCGGGGGAACTCAGAGGGAAGGACGGAAAATCCTTGTTATGACAGGGAAAATGCAGGGTTAAAGGGTAAAGGGATTGAGAGGAAAGCGTGAGTAAAATGCGTGAAATTGAGCATGAAAAGGACCGTCTTTCCCTTATCCCTGAACCCTTTCCCCTGCCCTTCC
>JAKACY010000189.1 GCA_021821025.1 Bacillota bacterium
CAATAGAGGCCACTTTTTACCTATAGAAACTAACTCTGAAACCGCGATGGGTTGTTTCTTTTTCATGGCAGGCTCGACGATCCACACGCTTGTGATGAGGCCGATCAGGCCACCAACTGCACCTGCGTAAAACGCGAAGTCCCAGCCGAGATACTGTGCAAGAAATCCGCCCAACGTCGAGGCGATCATTTGCCCTACGCTTGTGTAGAAGCTGATGAGGCCCATGGCCTTCGGCGCATCTTGCGGCTCAAAATAGCTGCTGAAAAGCACAGTGAAAGCGACCCAGCTTCCCGCAGCGACACCGGCTAATCCGCGGAAAAACAGTACCATCCATACGTTCGTTGATAAGCCCAGTCCGACGCTGCTGATGATTGCGCACAGAATTCCTGCTATGATAAACACTTTGCGCTTGCCTATCCGATCAGACCAAATGCCAAGCGGGATGCGCACGAGCATCTGCGTAAACCCATAGCTCCCAACGACCAGGCCTGCCATAAAAAGCGACCCTCCTAAGTATTCCACGTAGGGCGTGAGGATGGGGACGTATGTATACATCGCAAACCAGAACATCATGGTTGTGATATAAAATAGAGTTCTTTTGCCTTTAGACAGGTTCATGGATTTGGCACCTCGAACTTCAGTGGATTCTATGAATAGCAACTCTTATTAACGTATCATATGTTTAGAGCCCAAACCACTGCTCGTTATGCACTTTGCTTTACCAAGCGTGCTTTTCGTTGTAAAGTACCTATTAGATCCCCAAGATCGTCCTGGGAGGTAGTCCGAATGGAAGCGATACGGGCAGAAGCGTTGTTAAAGCAGCTAGAGCAACTGGTTTCACAACAGGTCTATATTCATTTAGAGGTCAACCCCGGCGCCTACTGGAGAAACGGCCGAGCTCGATTGACTGCAGTACACGTAAAAGGCAGTGGGCCTTATCGTATCTTTTTGGAAATGAGCGATGACAGCGGCCTGATTCAGGTAGACTCTCTCACACATATGCAGCTAGGCGATGGTCTAGTCATTGCGACGGGGTACGATGATCATCAGCGCATTGCGCGTACGGTCGAGATCAGCACGAGTCCATTTTCCATGTGACCAAAGGTACACATGCTAAGTTTGGGGGGAAGATATTGGGCACGATCATGGCGGTTTTTGCGCATCCTGATGACGAGACGTTTATTTGTGGAGGCGCCATCGCAAAGTACGCAGCGAAAGGTCATCATACCATTCTCGTTTGCGCTACTAAAGGAGAGATGGGACGCCGTATGGGTGTGCCGCCTCTTGCGACAAGGGAGACCATCGCGACAGTGCGAGAACAGGAGCTAAAAAGTGCATGTGAAGCGCTTGGAATTGCCGAGGTGCAGCTCCTTGGGTACCGGGACAAGTCGCTCGAGATTGAACCACTCGGGAACCTGGTTCAAAAGGTTTTAAGCAGCATGCAGGCAGCTCGTCCAGACGTTGTTATCACATTTCACGAAGACTTTGGTGGTCATCCTGATCACTCTACGATCGGGGCTGCTGCGACGAGGGCGTTTGCAACATATAAGCGAGACAACGCTGATGCAAAGTTATATTTTATCGCATGGTCGAACATGTTAGATCGGGCGCGTGATCATGGCCTTGCGCCTGAACAGTTTGTGACGATCGATATCAGGGAGCACCAGTTGGAAAAGATGCGGGCGTTTCGAGCGCATAAGACGCAGACTGAGATGAATGATTGGCTGTGGGGCGATGATCGTTCGGCGATGCGAGGTGTTGGAACAGAGGAGTATTTTATCCAGTATGATTCACCGTACCGGGATGGTCTGACCTCCCTGATCGGATGAGCGCTGGCAAAACGCTACGAAAGGCCGCGAAGCCAGAGTGGATTTACATACGTTAATCATGGTCCTTTTAAGCGCGGTCGCGTCGAATTTGGACAACGCCGGAGTCGGGCTTAGCTATGGGATCAGGAAAGTTCATATACCATGGCGAGCCTTATCGTTTATGACGGCCGTTTCTTTTCTTTCAACAGTCATCGGTGGCGCTCTTGGAGATGTGATCACACGTTTCATCACACCGAGTATGGCGAATCTGATCGGCGCCGCCGTGATCGTGGCGGTAGGAGTATTTGTTGTGGTACAGAATTTGATGAAACATAAGGACGCAGTGGAAGAGGCCACACTTGTTGAAGCACTGTCACAAGAGAGTGGTAAACCGTTGCGTTTTTTAGGCCTTTTGGAACTGCTCATTGTCGCCGTGGCACAAGCGATCAATGATTTTGCGGTAGGCTTTTATGCCGGGGTCAGCCATATTCCGATCTTGCTCATTGCATTCACCGTTGGCTTTTTTTGTTTTTGGATGTTTTATGGGGCAATATGGCTTGGTAGGCACGTGGTGGCCGATCGCTTGGGGGACCGGGCGGCGCTGATGGCAGGAATTTTGCTGATCGCCGTCGGTCTCTTTGAAGCGATCTGATAGATGTATTATGATTACGCGTATAATGCGGGCATGAACGGAGGAGTTGCATGGCGGTTACGATGGATCAACTCGTGTCACTGGCAAAGCACCGCGGTTTTATTTTCCCAGGGTCTGAGATCTATGGCGGTTTAGCAAACACCTGGGATTATGGTCCCCTTGGTGTGATGCTGAAAAATAATGTGAAGCGCGCATGGTGGATGAATTTCATCCAAAAGTCAATCTACAACGTGGGTCTGGATTCAGCGATCTTGATGAATCGTCAAGTGTGGGTGGCATCAGGCCATGTTGGGAACTTTAATGACCCGATGATCGACTGCAAAACGTGCAAGGCTCGTCATCGCGCTGATAAATTGATCGAAGAGGCCCTAGCAGAACGCGGAATCGAGCGTGTGGTTGATGGCATGCCGTTTTCTGAGATGGAAGAACTCATCAAAGAGATGAACATCGTCTGTCCAGTTTGTAAAAAATCAGACTTTACTGGTGTTCGTCAATTCAATATGATGTTTAAGACCCATCAAGGTGTCACGGACGAGGCTGCCAATGAGATTTATCTGCGTCCGGAGACGGCTCAAGGGATATTCGTCAATTATAAAAACGTACAGCGCACAATGCGTAAGAAGCTGCCATTTGGCATTGGTCAGATCGGCAAAAGCTTTCGCAATGAGATCACGCCTGGCAACTTCACGTTCCGTACGCGTGAATTCGAACAGATGGAACTGGAATTCTTCTGTGTCCCAGGGACCGATGACGAATGGTTTTCGTATTGGAGAAAGTTTTGCTATGAGTGGGTGTTAAAGCTCGGCGTGAACGCGGACCATTTGAGGTTGCGTGATCACGAGAAAGAGCAACTGTCTCACTACAGCAAAGCGACGACGGATGTGGAATACCTCTTTCCATTTGGGTGGGGCGAACTGCTTGGCGTAGCAAACCGCACCGATTATGACCTTACGCAACATGGCAAGTACTCTCATGAAGATTTTACCGAAGTCATGGAAGGCCATGAGCCGTTTATTCCATATTGTATTGAGCCATCGATTGGAGCAGATCGCCTGACACTTGCTATTTATGCGGATGCTTATGAAGAGCAGACGCTGCCTGATGGCGATGTACGTACGGTGCTGCATTTTCACCCGGCACTCGCTCCATATGCCGCCGCTGTGTTCCCGTTATCGAAAAAGCTTAGCCAGAGTGCGCGCGCAGTATTTGAAGATCTTGTTGATGACTTCTCGGTCGATTTTGATGACTCCGGGTCGATCGGCAAACGCTACCGGAGGCATGATGAAATCGGGACGCCATACTGCATCACTTACGACTTTCAATCGGAGGAAGACCAAACTGTAACCGTTCGCGACCGGGATTCCATGGAACAGACGCGCATTGCGATATCTGAACTGCACAATTGGCTGCGTAAAGGGTTGTCACTTTAACGCGTTTCACGTTGGTCAGTGATTTTCCCTTGCAGAGGTGGGTGATGGTTCTTGAGGGATAAGGCTTTATGTGACGAGCTTTGTCTTAGTGTTGGTGATACTCGTTGTGGCAGTATTTTTTGTATACGATTAAGAGGCGAAATCGCCAACAAGGGAGGTAGGCTAGTTGTCGTTTGATCCTGCTGATTTTAGAAGAGTGATGGGCCTGTTTGCCACAGGTGTTACAGTCGTCACAGCGCCACAAGACGGTGAGGTTCACGGGATGACGGCAAATGCATTTACTTCCGTATCTCTCGATCCACCGCTGATCCTGGTTTCGATTGACAAGCGAGCGCGTATGCATAGCATCTTGCCGGACGTGGAGCGTTTTGGCGTGACTGTGCTAGTATCTGATCAGGAGGATATCTCAAATCACTTTGCGGGTCAAAGAAGTCAGAAGGTCATAGAGCGACTCGAATACGACTGGACCGATGGGATTCCTGTATTAAAAGGCGGTATTGCGTCTATGGCATGCCATCTGTGGGCGAGTTATGATGGTGGGGATCACACGCTGTTCGTGGGACGCGTGGTGCATCTAGATGCCTCTGACGGGGACCCACTGCTATACTTTCGCAGTAAATACCGAAATATTGCAAAGTGAACGAGTCGGTTGACGGGACAACTTTCTTGGTGGTAAAATTGCAAAAATCACATCGAACACAACGCGCTGAATGGAAGTAGTAGGAGATGTTTTCGTCTGTACAGAGAACTGCGGATAGGGTGAAACGCAGTCAGCGAATGTTCCGAACTCGTCCGGGAGCGGTAAGGCAAAGTGGCGGCATGATGCCATCATGATGCTTTAACGGTAGCATCCGTTACAATTGCTCGTGATCTGGACACGTGTTACGTCTGTTCACGATAGAGTGGCTCGGAGCTTCCCGGGCAACAAGAGTGGTACCGCGAAGGCACTGGCCATCGTCTCTTGAAGAGACGATGGCCAGTGCCTTATTTTTTGTAGCGCTATAGCATGAGAAAACGAGGAGGAACAAGAATGGACCGCAGAATTACGATTTTTGATACGACATTAAGAGAC
>JAKACY010000014.1 GCA_021821025.1 Bacillota bacterium
TAAAAAAGCCGTGATTGATCTGATGTCCGAAAAGAATTTTGATGACATTACGATTCAAGATATCTCCGACAGGGCAAATGTAAGTCGAGGAACGATCTATCTTCATTACGTGGATAAATTCGATCTCTTGGATAAACTCATTGCCGAACATATTAACGAACTCAGAGATATGTGCGAATTGTCGGCGGAGTTGGACTATAAAGATGCGAATTTGCCCTGGTTCCAATACCTTCAAAGCAATTACCTATTTTTCTCTACCATGTTAGCCAGTAAAGGTGCCCCCTATTTTCGAAATCAGTTCATTGAATTTCTGATCGAAGAATTCAAAGATGAAGTGGATGTAGCAAGAGGGAAAAATTCGGGCCTGAAGAAAGAAATTATTCTCCACTTTATCGTGACGTCGTACGTAGGGGTCGTGGAATGGTGGATTACTCATGAGATGCCGTATCCGCCCCATATCATGGCGGAACAAATTGGGGTTCTATTAGAGAGAAATCTGTGATGACCATTGCCTTTGCAAATCATCCAGTGTACGGATTTAAGCATGATATGAGGGCGGGATAGTCCTTAGCATTCATGTCTTTTTCCGTTGGGGAAAAGACCATTCTGGCGGAAAATAAGGTTGATTTCGTACAACACATGTTACACATTATGCTATACCAAATTTTTATCAGTGACCGGGAAGCCACAAAAACTATGGCGGGAGCGTGTGGGAATCGAACCCACCTCTGACAATCCATGCCAGACACTCGGTTTTGAAGACCGGGAAGGACACCAGTACCCCATCCGCCCCCATGTTGGTTGCTCGTACTAAAACAGAATAGCAAAACCCCGCCGGGCATGCAACTTTAGAATACGTACACGATCACTGGGTCGCACGGTCTGCTATCGTTTGTCTCACAACCATCTTGCGGCGCATCACGAGAAGGCTCCTTGCGACTTTGCGTTTACAATGAGGCATAGGCGTGGTACATTAACCTTAACAATTGAATGATAGTAGGCGCTAGGGGTGCCGAACGGCTGAGAGGTGTATGGGTGACTGTACACTAACCCTCGTGGACTCGATCTGGGTAATACCAGCGGGAGGAAGTGCCAGAGCGATTACTTTGGATAACCCTTTGTCTGCGGCTGGTAATATTAGCGGACACGATGGGTTATTTTGTTTTATCGATCAAATTCTAGGAGGGACTGCGCGATGTGGAAGCTTCGGGACATCGTGGTTGCCGCGATTTTGTCGGTGGTTTGCGGTGCGATTTATATGGGATGGGACTTTTTCAATCAGGCGCTGACCGCTGCTTGGTCGCCGGTGGCGCAGGGACTTCTAAATGGTCTCTGGTGGCTGGCAGCTGGACTTGTACCTTATATCATTCGCAGGCCTGGGGCGGCATTTTTTGCGGAAGTCGTTAGTGCATTCTTTGAGTTCGCGTTTGGCAGCCCATATCAATTTGGCGCGGTCATTTCGGGGCTGGTGCAGGGTGCGGGCTCTGAGGTTGGCTTTGCGCTCGGGCGCTGGCGCCACTATAATGCAGGGTTCATGATGCTCGCAGGTGCGCTGGGGGGCGTGGGAAATACACTGCAGTATTATTTTCAATATGGTGGGAACAAATTAGCTTTCGGCGTCATGTTCGGTTACTTTGTGACAACAGTGATCAGTGGAGCGATTCTCGGGGGGCTTTTGCCAAAATGGATCGGTGATGCGTTAAATCGCACGGGCACGCTGCGCAACTTTGAGATCGGCAGGCAAGCGCGCAGATAGCGGAGATGATGATGTGGCACAGGCGGAGAATTTGATGGGATATATTGAAGACGAGCGTGATGATACGCATCGAGTGGCCGATGAAGTGTTATTGTCGTTGCAAAATGTCCGCATTGATTACGACGATCGGGATCGCGCCGACGCGGATCACTCTACCGAGGATAGGCTGACCGGAGATCGGCCTATCGTCGGGCCGGTAGACCTGGTGCTGTATAAAGGCGAGACTGTTCTGTTTCTCGGCCCGAGCGGTTGCGGTAAGAGCACGCTTGCACAGCTTTGCGCGAAGCTCATTCCGATGGCGGTTGAAGCCAAGGTAGAGGGCGAGGTTTGGCGCGATGCTGCGATTGAAGCGCCCGGGGGCATTGGATATGTGTTTCAGGATCCTGATGCGCAATTTTGCATGTTGCAGGTGGGCGATGAGATCGCATTTGGACTTGAAAATAAGTCCACTCTGAGATCACACATGCAAGGTCGCATCTGCGATGCGCTTGGTAAAGTTGATTTGAGTGTGGGGCTAAAGGATAATCATGCCCTGTTTTCCGGTGGAATGAAGCAAAAACTGGCCATCGCATCCGCGCTTGCTATGCAAGCGCAACTGCTCGTGTTAGATGAACCTACAGCCAATCTCGATCCACGGGCGTCGCGGCAGGTGTTTGATCTGATCGGGCAGTTTCATGAGCAAAGGCGAACGATGATTGTGATCGAACACAAATTTGATGCGCTTTTGCCATGCGTCGATCGTGTGGTGCTGTTTCATGCCGATGGACGTATTTATCGAGTTGGATCTGCGCGCGACGTGATTCAAGAAGAGTGGCAGTGGTTGATACAAACAGGCGTGGTCGCACCGTGGAAGACAAGCCCATTTGCAGACGTTACGTACGATGCAGACGTCACGCACCATGCTGATGGTACGGACGATGCTGATGGTACGGACGATGCAGGTAACTTGGCAAGGCAACAGCCTGTGCTCGCTCAAACACCAGCCGCCTATCGCATTTGTGAAGGGAAGCTGGCGTTTCAGGATTATGTTGTATGGGAGAATCTCAACCTGGAAGTGCCGACAAATGCTTTTGTCGCGATCGTCGGGCCAAATGGTGCGGGGAAGTCTTCGCTGCTGCAGGTATTGGGTGGACTGCAGCCGCTGACTGCAGGTTCCTTAGAAGTGCTCGGACAAGGGGTTCGCGCTAAAGGGCGTCGAAAATGGCGGGCGTCACTTGCATACTGTTTTCAAAATCCGGAGTTTCAGTTTATTTATGAGCGGGTAGCAGATGAACTTGCCAATCGTGTGCTCGTCAATGAGCCTACACCGCGTGAGGTCTTGTCTCTCTTAGATGAATTTGGACTTTCCGGCTGCGAGGAGCAAAGTCCTTTTTCGCTAAGCCAAGGGCAAAAACGGCGCCTGAGTGTGGCGTCTATGTTAAAGGAAGAGCACGACATCTACTTGCTTGACGAACCGACGTTTGGCCAAGACGCCTTCACGCAACAGGCCATCATGGAGCGCCTGTATGGGCTTTATGAAAAGGGTAAGACAATCATCATGACCACGCATGACATGGATTTGGTGCAGCGGTTTGCGACTCATGTGGCGGTGATTACAGATTGTCAGTTACTGTTTTGGGGTAAACCGGAGGAACTTTTTGCGCAACGGGCTTTGCTGCAAAGGGCGCATCTGCTCGATGACGTGCGTACGAGTAACGATGACCTGCGGGCAAGCAGTGAAGATGTCCTGGCAAGCGGGGATGACCTGCGCGCAAACAGTGAAGATAGCGATCAGGGACGTACGGTTGCCACAAACAGGGGCACGAAGCACAAGTCAACACCTGTTTTCACAAGAGGACGGCGTGATAGCTTGGCGCGTTTTCTCAATCCACCCATGCAGATGGTCACGACGCTTGCATTTATGATGATCGGGATGTTCGCCAATCGCCTCTCGCAAGCGGCGGCCCTACTGATTTTGTCGCTGCTCTTCATGATGATCGTGGCTAGGCTTTCACCCGGGCAAATTTTAAAACGAATGTCGCCGTTTCTTGGCTTTTATGTGCTGTGGATATGGACGATTGTGGCTTTCGGCGCTGTTGCGCCTGGTGCGCCGACGATTCACTTTCTTTGGATGCACCCAAGCGTGACTGGACTTTACAACGGCATTTTGTTGGCGGTGCGTATGCTGGCTGCGGTCGGATTTGGCGTGCTCTTTTTATCTAGCGCCGATTTGACGGATCTGATCGTGGGGCTGTGTAGTAATTTTAGGGTATCACCAAGATTTTCATACGGTATATTAGCAGGCATTCGCGTAGCACCACTGTTTCAATCTGAATGGGCCAAATTGAAGCAGGCTCGGCAAATTCGCGGTAAGGATGCGCGTTCCGGCCTTCTTCGTCCGATCACTTATGCGCTTCCACTTTTGACACAGGCAGTCCGGATGAGCGAGCGTGTGGCGATCGCCATGGAAGCGCGCGGCTTTCACGGAGACGCCGCGCATAATCCTGGCGCGAGGACATTTTTTCGGGACATTCGGGTACGCTGGTGGGATTTTTTGTACGCCGGGTTTGTAGTGGCAATGTCCGTTTTATTGTTGCTCGTCTTCTAGGAAATGCATCAGTTGATCACGACTTTTTTGATATAAACTACCTTCGTCGGGGAGCTCATCTCACCTTGCATGGAAGGGTTCTGCTTGACAGGCACATGCGCGATCTTTTCCACCACGTTCATGCCGGATACGACTCTTCCAAACTGTGTGTAGTTAGGCTGTGCGTCCAGAATTGCTGCCGCCTGTGGCCCTGTGCAGATGAAAAACTGGCTACCGTTGGTGTTTGGCCCTGCATTTGCCATCGCAACGATGCCCTTAGCATATGGGTACTTCGGCGGTAGTTCGTCGGCAAACGTGTAGCCTGGACCACCCAGGCCGTTGTTTTCCGGGTCTCCCGTCTGGATCATGTAGGGCGCGATGATGCGAAAAAACCTATCGCCGTTGTAAAAACGGTGTTGTGCCAGAAAGATAAAATTATTTACCGTGTGCGGAGCCAGTTTCGTGAAAAGCTGGATGGTGAATGACCCATAGTTTGTCGTTACATAAGCCTTATAGGTGTGTTTCAAATCGATCATCATGCGAGGTGGTTGAGACCATCTCGCATGCGAACCGAACTGGATAACTTTTTTATGTAGTGGTTTGTGCACCTGATTAGTCGTATGATTTGCGGCGCCGTCTTGCGGGGCATTCGCGCCTGGCACGCCACAGCCAGTCAGTACCGTGAATGCTGCGGCTGCCATAAGCAGCCGCCCCGTATAATTCTTTAGCACACTTAGCACGTTAAACCTCCCTGTCATCCTTAAAAACTATGGCGGCCAAGCCCCTTGACTGCGATGCCTAGACCATGGTCATAAACCATTGTTCCACCAAGGTAGCCGACATATGACAAGAATCCGAGTGCAACTAAAGAGATGAGCAGCGCGATGAGGGAGACGCGTGCCGGAGATTTTCGGTACCTTGTGACGAGTCGGATCACCCATGCGATAAGAAACAGCACGCCAGTCAACTCTCCATAAAACCGGTGTGTCGCAAGCATGGCAGCAACCGCAGGCGTGATACGATCATAGGTTTCGCTAATCGATCCTGCGACGCCAGCTGCGATCGTCGCTAACACACCAAGGCCTAGCAAGATGAAGCCTGCACGCTCGTAAAATGCATCTTTACGTCGAAAATAGGCGATGATTTCAGCTAACACCGCGAGATATAAAATGGCGATTGTAAAATGTACGACCATCGGGTGTATCGTGGCCGGAAATAGGCGATAAATCATAATCTGGACTTGTGCTAACATTTGATGCCCTCCACAGTAGAGTGAGTTAAATTTAACTATCTCATGCTATCACAAAACCCTGAAGTTCACCTGAACTTGTCCACCGTGCGGGGCAATTTTCGACAAAAAATATGCCGCCCTAGGATCCCCTATGGTACGGGCACAGGCGATCTTTGGCGGCATCTTGAATCTCTCAATCCATCCGCTCACCTAAGGCTGTCTTTCACATCCAACACATCTTTTGGTACATCTTTGCCCATCGTGCTAACCACAAGTATTCCGATCACGGTGACGATGAAAAACAGGCCAAAGATGGTTGTAAAGCTAGAGTGCGAAGCCACCATCACGCCCACTGCGTATGGGGCCAAGACACCTCCTAATTTGCCGACACCCATCGCAAAGCCCAGGCCCGTGGCGCGGGTTGCGACCGGATACTGTTCTACAGAGTAGATATACGTAGCGCCCCATGCACCGAGGTTGCTGTAGTTCAGTATCAGCCCAAAGACCAGGAGCCCTGCGAGGTTTGTGGCGATGCCAAACAGCACTGCAGATACGGCGGAGACGATCGAAAATAAAATCAGGGTGTTCTTGCGCCCAATCTTTTCAACGAGCCACGCTGCGGTCAGATATCCGGGCAGCTGTGCGATGGCCATGATGAGGACGTAGCCGAAGCTGTGAACCAGCGAGAAGCCTTTGAGTGCCATCACGCTCGGAAGCCAGAGGAACATCCCATAGTAGGCGAAGTTTGCTGCAAACCATACGACCCAGAGCACGAACGTGCGCTTGCGGTTGGTTCGTGCCCACAGCCGTGAAACATTTTGCCCAAATGTAAGCTTGCGATTCAGGTTGCGAAACGGCGGTGTTTCTGGCAGCGTCTTTCTTAGATAGAGCGTGTAAATCGCAGGTAAGATAGTGATCGCAAATGCCGCGCGCCAAGTAAATGTTGGAATGATGAGAAATCCGATCAAGGCTGCCACGACAGAGCCGATGGCCCAATAGGATTCGAGCATGACCGTGCGCTTTCCGCGGACTTCATTTGGCGAAGATTCCAGCACGAAGGTGGTGGCGACCGGGAGTTCGCCGCCGAGGCCGAGGCCGGTCAGAAACCTCATTAAAAATAAAAATCCGATGGACATTGCGATCGCTGACAGTCCGCTTGCGATCGAGTACAACACAAGTGTGAATAAGAAAGCTTTTTTGCGCCCGATACGATCTGCAAACATGCCGGCAAAAGCGGCGCCCACCGCCATGCCAAGCGTCGTCAGGCTGCCTAGGAGCCCTGCATCTTGCGGCGTGATGTGCCAGACGACAAAGAGTGCTGCGATAACAAAACTCAGCAGTCCCACGTCCATCGAGTCAAATAAAAGGCCGAGACCGCTGGCAGTGAGAAGCTTCATGGGCGAGGGGCGATTGTCCATATGATGCTAACCTCCATCCTCCAAATAAATGTCGCTGCATTTGACATATGCCCATGCGTACAATTGTGTGCACGAAGTGTCATCGCTTGCGCCGTCCGCATACAATTGGGTACCGCGTTGTCACCTAGAAATGCGCTCTTGTGCATCTTTTAATGTGAATAGGCTAGCGACATGGATAGAGGGGGGCGACTAGCATGTATTTGCAGGCAGACGCGGTGCGCTCAATGCTCGACGACCTGGCAGTGGAGATCGAACAGACGTTCGGCCAGGAGCAAGTGGTTTCTGGTACACAAATGATCGCAGAACTCGAATCATTGCGCAAAATGATAGAAACGTCTGCACCAAACTTGATCGCAGCATATTATGGGTACCTGCGGATCAAGGAGGATTTCGAGCAATTAAAGGCGAGGACAGTGTGGGCGAAAGTCCATTTTTGGCGCCTGTTCGTGTGGCAACTCAGCATGATGGTTTTGCTCTTTCTCTTAGCCGGGATCTATGGTTGGGCTGTGATGACAGGTCGCTTGCATCTGACGACGAGTTTCCTGAGTTTATCCTTTGCTTGCATGTGGTGGGGCGCGGTCGGGGCGACGTTGTCTGCGCTGCATCTCTTGTATCACAATAGACTCGAAGGCACGCTTTCGCAAAGTATGGAGGCGTGGTTATATACGAAGCAACTATCTGGTGGCGTGCTCGGCCTCGCGGCTGGGCTGCTCTTACAACTGACGGGTGCCACTATGAATGGACATCTGATATCGAGCTCGCTTTTGCCGTCGCTCTCGGCGTTTCTGGCTGGCTTTAGCGAACGAAGATTCTTAAATTACCTGCAACAAAAGGTGGGTGGGATCAGGCACATGGGGAAGCCCGTCAGTCCCCCTGGCACAGTTCCCTCACCGTCGCAATCCAATGACACTATAGCGAGATAACAAAACAGCCGCGAATCGCGGCTGTTTTGTTATGGGTGCGAACGATCGCAATGCTGACGTTGCAATTAGGCTGTAATCGACACGGAAAATGGCGCGCTTTGCTCGTATTTATCGATCGCATCAGCGTGTTGCAACGTGAGTCCGATGTCGTCCAGGCCTTCTAGTAAGCACATTTTGCGATACTCATCGACGTCAAAATGATAGCTGACGCCATCTTCGCGCACCACCTTTTGCTCTTTCAGGTCGATGGTGAGCATCATGCCGGGGTTTTTCGTCGACAATTCAATCAAAAGGGCCACGTCTGACTCGGGTAGTGTGATCGGCAAAACGCCATTTTTGAAGCAATTGTTAAAGAATATGTCGGCAAAGGACGGTGCGATGATGGCGCGAAATCCGAAGTCAAGCAGCGCCCACGGTGCATGTTCGCGCGATGATCCGCATCCGAAGTTCGGCCCTGCCACCAGGATGCTCGCCTGATCATAAGGTGCATTAGCCAGGACAAAGTCCGGATTCACGCTTTGATCCGCGTTAAAGCGCCAGTCGTAAAACAAAAATTGACCAAACCCTGAACGCTCGATGCGCTTTAGAAACTGCTTTGGAATGATGGCGTCCGTATCGATGTTTGCGCGATCGATCGGCGCCACGATGCCCTTGTGCGAAATAAATGGTTCCATTTGCTAACCTCCTATATCTTGAATACCGGTTGGGCTAAATTTCCTCGTTTACCGCAAACGTGCGCACATCTACGAAATGTCCCGCGACTGCGGCCGCTGCTGCCATCGCCGGGCTGACGAGGTGCGTGCGGCCATCGCGGCCTTGGCGACCTTCGAAGTTGCGGTTAGAGGTCGACGCACAGCGCTCGCCCGGTTGTAAAACGTCTGGGTTCATCGCGAGGCACATACTGCAACCTGGCTCGCGCCATTCAAATCCTGCCTCTTTAAAAATGATGTCCAGGCCTTCTTGTTCAGCCTGATGTTTCACCTTGTAAGAACCAGGAACGACCATCGCTTGCACGGTCTTCGCGACTTTGCGGCCTTTTGCGATCACAGCAGCAGCGCGCAAGTCTTCGATGCGTCCATTCGTGCAAGAGCCGATAAACACACGATCGACAGCGATCTCTGACATCGGCGTGCCCGGGGTTAGCCCCATGTACTCGAGCGCGAGTTCGGCCGAGCGGCGAACCACAGGATCTGCAAAATCTTCTGGGCTTGGCACGCGGCTGGTGATGTCCGTGCCCATGCCAGGGCTCGTTCCCCATGTGATCTGCGGTGCGATCGAACTGGCGTCAAATTCGATGCGTTCGTCAAACTCCGCTCCCGGATCCGTGCGAAGGCCATTCCAAACCTTCACGGCTTCTTCAAATGCAGCACCCTCTGGTGCAAAGCGGCGGCCGCGCAGGTAGTTGTATGTGGTTTGGTCCGGTGCGATCAGCCCAGCGCGAGCGCCTGCTTCAATAGACATGTTGCACACGGTCATGCGCTCTTCCATCGATAAGGCTTCGATGGCAGGGCCGCGGTATTCGATAACATGGCCTGTGCCAAACGCGGTGCCATACTTTGCAATCAGGCCCAAGATGAGGTCTTTGGCGCCAAGGCCTGTGCCAAGCTTGCCAGACACAAACACTTCCATCGTTTTCGGAGGCTGCTGTTGCAGACACTGCGTGGCCAGGACGTGCTCGACTTCGCTCGTGCCAATCCCAAACGCTAAAGCGCCGAACGCACCATGCGTCGATGTGTGGCTGTCGCCGCAAACGATCGTCTTGCCTGGCAGCGTGAGGCCTAGTTCCGGGCCGATGACGTGCACAACGCCTTGATCCTGGCTGGTGATGTCGGCAAATGGAATTTGAAACTCAGCGCAATTTTGACGCAAAGTATCGATTTGTTGTTTTGAAATCGGGTCTTCGATCGGTTTCGTGCGATCCGTCGTCGGCACGTTGTGGTCGACTGTCGCAAATGTCAGATCTGAGCGGCGTACTTTTCTCCCGCTCATGCGCAAACCTTCAAAAGCTTGCGGGGAAGTGACTTCATGGACCAAGTGCAGGTCGATATAAAGCAGTGTGGGCTCACCCGGATTTTCTCGGACGACGTGCGCCTCCCAAATCTTTTCGATTAATGTTTTGGCTCGATTCATCGTGTGCCTCCTAATTGAATATGAGATCGGTTACTTCGTATCGTACTCGATATCTTTCTATTCGTCTAGGATATAATAGCTATAGTCATCATAGGTTCAGACTATAAAAGGGCATGGCGGTGAGTCGATGGAGATGAGGCTGTTTGAGTACGTGCTGGAGATTAGTCGACAGGGTAATTTCACGAAGGCGGCCGCGAGTCTTTGTATCGCGCAACCGTCACTGAGCCAGCAGGTCGGAAAATTAGAGAAGGATCTCGGTGTGACGTTATTTTACCGCGGGAGAGGTGCTGTGACACCGACTCCGGAAGGCGTGCGCTTTTTGGATCAAGCGGAGCAGATCATTCGTATGCGCGATGACTTGGAACGGGAAATGCGCGAACGCAGCGAAGGGGTTGGTCAAGAGCTTACGATCGGTGCGCCGGCCATCACGGGTGGACATGTTTTGCCACCGCTTCTGGAGGCTTATGGACAGCGGTTTCCGCAGGTGCGTGTAAAGCTGGTGGAAGAGTCTACGGAGAAGTTGGAAGATCTAGCCGTGCGGGGGCTGACGGACATCACGATCCTGGCCTTGCCTGTCGATGATCATCGCTTATCTTCGAACATAATGTTGACAGAACCTTTGTATCTGGCGCTGCCTCCGACCGTCAGGCCGTGGATGCCAAGAACGGTCGCAAGCCTCGTCGAAGCCGCGCAAGGTGAGGCAGGGTCCGGCAGCACGGGTTACGATTGGCCAGTCCTAGATCAGGTAGGGCAAGGTCGGTCAGGGCAAGCTGGTCCGGTGTGGCCTGACGGGCAGATCTCTTTGGGAGAACTCTCACAGGCGCCATTTATCCTATTGAAACATGGATATGGTTTTCGCACGACCGTTTTGCAACTTTGTGCTGACAATGGGTTCGCGCCTACAGTGACCTATGAAACGAGCAGCATCGAAACGGCACAATCGCTCGCTGCACATGGACTCGGCGTGACGCTCGTGCCTCAAATGGTCGCTAGAACATCGAAGCAGCGGCCGCTTTATGTTGCGCTCACGCCGCAGCCAACGCGCACACTCGTCTTTGCATATCGCAAGGACCGCTACCTAAGTCTGGCGGCGCGTTCGCTGCTAGAGGTTTATGATGATTCTTTTCGGGGCTGACGTGCGATACTTAAAATCGCGTGCATTGGCAACCTTCTCACTTTTTGTTCGGCGTCGATGATTTCGATCTCTTGTGGTGTCACGGCGGTCAAGACGCCCTGAAAGCGCCCAGACTGCGTTAGAATAGAGATGGGTGATAGGAGCAAAAATGATTGCAGATAGTTTGCGATTGTGCCTGTTTTTTCCGAGCCTAGCTGTGATCGTTTGATCGTGCGCGCACGGTGCTTGCTCCATATAGTCGCGTCGATTAGCTCATCAACCTCACGCCATTTTTCATATGATAATGCGCCCGATACTGCTTCTGATCCCGCATGTGCCCGTAGGGAGTAGGGACGCGCAGCCTCCCTTAAGGTGCGGGAGCGCTTGTCACCGACGGCGATGGTAGGATCAAATACAGTAGGCCGATTGGCTGTGTCTGGCATGATAGCACCCCCTCTTGCTAGGCCAGTGTATGTAGTCACAGATGTTTTGGTGAATCCAGTACCGACTCATCCAAGGCAAACACGTAGGGGCGGCGTAGGCCCTTTGGATAGTGGTTTTTCACCACGCGTCCCACCTTTTTCCCAAAGCCAAGGGGTGCCCCGGCAAGTGTTACCCACACCCATCCATCTGCAGTGATATTCTTGCTCGTTGCAAGTTCATCGATTAGGATCTCTCGGCCCATTAAAAAGTCAACTATTCTCTGGTCACCGTACGCTAGGCGTACCTCATGCTCAGTATCGCCAGGCGTCATGGCGAGTGCGAGCGCGTGAGATGGTACCAGGTGTCTGTGCGGCATAGAGGCTAGTGGCAAGCCTGCCCGGAGCACCCCATGAGCTAAATCAATTTGAGCCGGGATTGCGTAGAGTACCGTGTGGTCCACATGAAGCTTGTGCGTAGATTCCAGGCGCTGCAAAAAACCGTGTGTAAAAAACGAGTTTGCAAACTGCGTGAATGCCTGGATCAAGTCTGCGCCTTGCGAGTTGGGTCGCTTAGGGCGTGCCTGCGTATCCTGCGCATCCCCCACGTGTGCTTTACGCTTGACCTCGAAGCAGGCGATAAAGTGACCCTCGCCACGGCTCAGATGCGGAAAATAGCGGATCGCATATTCAGTATGTGCCGATCTAGGATCGACGCCATGACACGCTAGCCACTTCGCAAGCTTGTCATATCGCTGACTGGCTTCATAAAGGTCTATACCTGACAATCCTGCTCTTGCCTCCGGCAAACTTGCTTTTTGCAGCTTGACCTCCGGATGGCGCGCGGAAAATACAGCGCAAACCGCCTCATTTTCGATGGGATTGAGCGTACAAGTGGAATACACGAGCCGCCCGCCATCCGCCAGCATGCGGTAGGCGGATTCTAGGATCCCCAACTGCCTATCGGCGCTTTGGCCAGGCAGGTCCCCATGCCACGCAGCGATCGCCTCTGTCTCTTTGCGAAACATGCCTTCGCCACTGCACGGCGCATCCACGAGGATCCGATCGAAGTAGCTTTGGTAGTGCGGGGCCAAATGCTCTGGGAGAAGCTGCGTCACTTGCGCGTGCAGGACTCCCATGCGCTCTACATTTT
Source organism: Bacillota bacterium (assembly GCA_021821025.1). Classification (GTDB taxonomy): domain Bacteria; phylum Bacillota; class Bacilli; order Alicyclobacillales; family SLC66; genus JAKACY01. The sequence goes on from JAKACY010000014.1 coordinate 12,711, forward strand.
CCGCTAAAATCACGCTGCGCTTCGGCTCTGGATCGTTCGCGAGCAAAAATCCACTATTGTCCATGAATGCGGCGATCTGTGTCGTCTTGCTACCAGGCGCGGCGCAAAGGTCGAGTACGCGCTCATTTGGGCGGGGCGCGAGCACCTCTACTGGGGCCATCGCCGACGGTTCTTGGACATAGAGGCATCCGCTAGCGTGCAGCGGATCTTTCCCGAGCCGATCTTCTTGCGCGATGAAATACGCGTCTCTCGCCCAAGGGATCGGTTCAAAATGCGCGCTAAAGACATCGTGTAGTTCCGGCTGTGTTCGCAAAAAGTTAACGCGCACGCCCTTTTGAGGTGGCGCCTCTAGGGCACACAGGTAACTTCTCCACTGTTCGTCGCCAAATACGGCTTGAAACATGCGTTTAAACTCATCAGGTAGTTGCATCGTCATCACTCCGAAAAACCATATGGGCGCATGTGAAATAGTATACAGGATTCGATGAACTGCATGTGAACATGGCGAAAGTAGCAATCCACGGATAGTAAAGCGTCCAATCAAGAATGGTTTGACAACGGAAGTGATGACGGGTTACGCTAACGTTAGAAGAGTGTGGGCGTGGCACATGGACTTTTAGAAGTGGTGTGTTGCGCCCAGAAGTTGCTGTGATGACGCTGGGAGGTTTATTGTTGAAAAGGTTGCGTGCCCATGCCCCATTTTTGATCGTACTTGTGGTCGCAGGTATCATGCGGCTCTATCTTTGGAAGCGTACCGGAGTGGATTTATGGGGGGATATGCTTCGGTACAATGCGATGGCTTGGAACCTGTTGCAGCATGGTTACCTAGGCTACGCAAGTGGCCCTGACGCATTTGTGACGCCGCTGTATCCTATGTTTATTGCATTCTTATATAAATTATCGATGATTTTGCATGGTGGTTCTGTGACGTCGATTCGTATGGTGCATCAAGTTTATCTTGCGCAGCAAGTTCTGTCGCTTTTTATGCTCGTGTTGATCTATATGCTTGGTACGCTTTTGCGCAGTAAATGGGTTGGATTTTGGGCAGCACTCTTGTCGGTGATCTATCTTCCGAACGGATTTATCGGGTTGATGCTGCTTACAGAGGCGCTCTTTATGCCCTTGTTGATCGCGACATTTGTCGCTTTCATCTATGCGCAAAAGTCGCAAAAAGCGTGGGCTTACGCCGTTTCGGGAATCCTGCTTGGACTGACGACGCTCGTGCGACCGACAGTACTGCCGTTGATTGCGCTTTTTGTATTATTGGATCTTTGGCAGCGCTTTACGGATTCTGGGACGCGGACGCCTATGCATGGTACTGTGCGCGCATTTTCTCTTAAGGATCCGGCGTTTTGGCGATCCAACACCCTCATGATAGCTGGGCTCGTCATCACGATGCTGCCATGGTGGATTCGCAATGAGATTGATTTTCATCATCTCATCTTGCTTTCGACGGAATCAGGGAACCCGCTTCTGGCAGGAGCCGATCCGTATTTTCAAGTCAGCATCAATCAACTGATTCAGGCGTCGCGTGCGCTGCATGAAAGTCAAGAGACGTTTGCGATTCATTATATGCTTCAGGGTTTCGCACATCACTTTTGGTTATTTGCGGGATGGTATATTTTCGGGAAGCTGCCTTATCTTTTCTGGACGCCGTGGGTCTATGCGTACATCAAGACGTTTGTGCTGTACCACCGTGTCGTCGTGATCGTAGGCGCAATCGCGATGATCGCTACGCTCGCCAGACCCTACGCGCGCGTGATCTCGTGGTCGGCGTTATTTTTACTCGGCGTGCAAATGGTGTTTTTACCGATTACGCGTTATGGATACCCGATCATCGTGCTGTGGTCGGTGCTGATCCCTGTTGTGGCTGAATGCATGTGGAGCCGTCTCAAAGCGAAAAGAGGGGTGCGGCTGTGAAAGATGCGCTCGTGATCATTCCGGCGCTCAATGAAGAGCGATCGGTTGCAAATGTTATCGATAGCATTCTATCTGCGGCGTCGGATGTGGATATCGTGGTAATCTCGGACGGATCTACTGACCGAACCGCGACCGTGGCTAGAAAAGCGGGCGCGTTTGTGATCGAGTTACCGGTCAATCTCGGGATTGGCGGCGCGATGCAAACGGGGTATCGATTCGCGCGCGACAATGGGTATGCTTTCGCGGTACAGATTGATGCCGATGGACAGCATGATCCTGCGGACTTACCGAAGCTTCTAGCGCATGCTAGAAATGGTGAAGCGGATATGATTCTCGGATCGCGCTATATTGAAAAGACCGCATATCGCTCATCGCGCTCGCGGCGTGTCGGGATGCTTCTATTGGCTGTGTTAGTACGGCTCGCGGTGGGCTACCCGATTAAGGATACGACATCGGGCTACCGGGTTGTCAACCGCCGGGTCATCGAGCTCTTTAGCACCTCTTATCCTTATGATTATCCTGAAGTTGAGGTGCTCGTGCTCCTCCATCGCCATAAGCTCCGAGTGCTTGAGGTGCCTGTGGAGATGAAGGAGCGCCAAGCGGGTTCGTCTTCGATCACGATGTTTAAATCAGCGTATTACATGCTCAAGGTGTCTTTGGCAATCTTGCTTGAAGTTTTGCGCGGGCGTCGCGTGGAGAAAGGGGCCCGATTGTGAGCATATACATCTTAGGCATCCTATTTAGCATAGCATTTTTGGTCGCGGTCATGGATCTGATGAGAAGGCGTCTGCTGCTTGAGCAGTATTCGCTGTTTTGGCTCGGGATGGCAATTGTGATATTATTGCTGTCGATCTTTCATGATTCGCTCAATCGCATGGCCGCGGCTGTGGGCATTATTTATGCGCCGTCGCTGCTATTTTTGGTCGGATTTCTTTTTATGTTAGGGACGATGTTGCATTTGACGGTTGTATTGTCACGCCTGACGACGAGAACGGTCCGGTTGACACAGGAGGTTGCGATTTTGCGGGCGGAACTCGAACAACGGGAGGTCGTGGCGCATCGCGACCCGTATGAGAAGTTAGGAGAGGAAGTTGCAAGATGACGACAATGCCATCAAAAGATCTCGATCCGATTCCAAATCCTTACCCAGGTCGGGATTATGAGATTTTCATCGAAGCGCCTGAGTTTACGACGTTGTGTCCGAAGACGGGACAGCCTGACTTTGGCGTGATCACGTTTCGTTATCGGCCAGGACCTTATATCATCGAACTGAAGTCGCTCAAATTGTACTTGTGGAGCTTTCGTGACGAGGGCCACTTTCATGAGGAAGTGACCAACGTGATCGCGGATGATTTTGTTCGGTTCGCGCAGCCGAAGTATTTAGAGGTGGTCGGCAAGTACAATGTGCGCGGCGGCATTTCGACTACGGTAAAGGTGGAGTACCACGGGGACAACGTGTGATCGTGAGTGGCCTATCGGCGCAATCCTCCAATGTGGCTAAAATGGGCGCTGTGATGTGAGACAAATTCCAGTGGCGATTCATACACTTCCATAGGCACGCAAGCTATGGGAATTGTCCCTTTTAGGGGGTCGTCGCGATGAAACAGGATATCTTATTAGGTGTGGCGAGTACGGTTGTGCCTGCGGATCAGACAGGGCGCAGCCGTTCGCCATTTTTTATGGGAATGGCGCAAAAGGCGAATCAACTGGGCGCGGAGTTTGTATTGTTTCACCCGGATGACATTGATGTGACGCAAAAGCGCTTACGTGGCTATATAATGCATGATTCATCTGTTGGGCAGCGCCATGGATGGGTGAAGCGTGATGTGAGGTTGCCTGATGCGATCTATGAAAATGTGTTCGTTCATCTCGTCATGAAAGGGATGACGAGACCATTGCGAAATTTTGCGGCACGGGAGAATGTACCGCTGTTTAACCCTATTTTGCCGGGGAAAAATACGATGTCTCACATAGTGGCCAGCTTGCCGCAATGTGCACTAAAGGTGCCGACTACGCGATTGGTGACAAGTGTAAAGGATATCGCAGACATGCTGGCGGAGTACGAAACGGTGTACGTCAAGCCGACGGGGGGGTATGGCGGTCGAGGTGTTCTACGCGTTAGCAAGGTTGGCGGTGCCGTCGTCGTCGATTGTGACCGGTATCTTGAACTTGGGAAGATGCACCGTAGGTTCGTGGGAAATGAGTGGGAGGGATTCCTGCAGCGCATCATCGCACGGCGTGCGCACATCGTGCAAGAGCAGATTCCGCTGCTGCAAATGGGTGGCGCAAAGGTGGACTTTCGTGTGGTGGCGCAGAGAAATAAGAGCGGGCGATGGGTGATGGTCGGACTCGTGCCTAAAGTTGCAAGCCACAATGGCGTGGTCACCAATCTTATCGCGGGTGGGACGCGCGTGACAGTCGCGGAGTTGCGCAAGCGCATCGCCGATCAAATTCCGTTGCAGGCATTGGAAAAATCGGCGATTTGCTTATCTGAGCAATTGTCGCGCCGATACCCTAACTTGGGTGTCATCGGGTACGATCTCGGGGCTGATGCCAGCGGGCGTGTTTGGTTTATTGAGGCGAACCCGAAGCCGGCGCGAAGGCTGCTGTTCCCCGAGTTGCGCCGTCAGGCCGGGGACTTAGCGGTGGAGTTTGCGTATTACCTCGCGAGCCGATAGGGCGCGCGGGCGACTGTGTGGCGACTGTGTGGGGATGATGGCTAGTAGGACGAGGTCAGCTTTACATGGAAAATACCGCGATCCATGTGATCGCGGTTGTGAAATGCAGGATTATTTCCATGAACATCCGCATACCAAATGCTGCGAAGAGTGGCGGTTCGAGGTCGGCGACGATAATATGACACCGTGTAATTCTTGAAGAATTCGTGTACAGGGCCTCGTCAAAGAGGTTGTAGATAGACTCGGACACAAAATTTGGATCGAGTCCACCGAGTGGCAGGTTACTAGTATCGTGGTCATGATATCTTCGTCTGATCCTGTACAGTCGTGCTGTACAGGATTTTATCACTTACTAGTGATGCCTCGCCGCACCACTTTAATCAGAGGGCAGTTGCGTTATTTAGTGATCTGACAACGTCTGCCTCATCGCACCTGATTCCGCAAGAGGGGTGCGGCTGCTTTTCAGGGTTTCCAATACGCTTGCAGCGGTATCCCATGTGAGCGTTTCGGGATAGGCATTTTCGTTATGAAGTGAGATGTCGAGTCCGATGGTCTCTTCTTCCGGAGTTACCCGCAGGCCCATCACCATATCCACAACTTTGAGGATGATCATGCTCCCGACGAAGCTGAAGACCCAAGCTACGGCTACGCCCAAAAGTTGGACTAAGAACTGATGCGCATTGCCATAAAAGAGACCGTTTGACCCACCCGTGTTCACTGCGACTGTAGCAAAGAGGCCAGTTGCAAGTGCTCCCCATGTTCCACCGATGCCGTGCCCACCGAAAGCGTCTAACGCATCATCATACCCGAGGAAACCTTTCATAACTGTTGATGCGAAGAAGCAGATGGCGCCTCCGAACAGTCCAATGAGAAGTGAGCCACCCACGTTTACAAATCCTGCTGCGGGTGTGATGGCGACCAGACCTGCGACAGCCCCAGTACAAGCTCCGAGCAGCGTGGCATGACCCGTGCGCAGTCTTTCGACGATCATCCATGCGAGTGCCGATGCGGCTGTAGCCGTGTTCGTGGTTAAAAATGCGTTGACCGAAACACCGTTTGCAGCTACCGCGCTTCCAGCGTTAAATCCGAACCAGCCGAACCAAAGCAGTGCAACGCCGAGAAGTACAAACGGGACGTTGTGAGCCTTCATTTCCACCTTGCCATGCCCTGTGCGTTTGCCAAGGTAAATGGCGGCAGCCAAACCAGATACGCCAGAGCTGATATGAACGACGGTGCCGCCTGCAAAGTCGAGGATGCCGAGGTTATGAAGCCAACCGCCTGCACCCCATACCCAGTGCGCCAAAGGATCATAAATCAGCGTAGTCCAGAGAACGATAAAGACGATGAAGGAAGAAAATTTGACACGTTCTGCAAGACCACCAACGATCAGTGCAGGTGTGATGATAGCGAACATCATTTGGAAAATGGCATAAAGCTGATTCGGTATCGTAGCGGCATAGGCGGAATCTGGTTGCGTGCCGACATGATTAAACAGTGCCCAATTAAGATTGCCGATTACATGCCCTACGTCCGGTCCGAATGCTAGACTGTATCCCACAAGCACCCATTGCACCGAGACGATGAGCATGACCGCAAAGACTTGGAACATGGTGGTGATCACGTTTTTATTCCTGACCATGCCTCCATAGAAAAATGCTACGCCTGGTGTCATGACGAGGACCAAGGCGGATGAAACTAGGATCCAGCCGACATCACCCGAGTTAAGCATTATGTTCCACCCCCGTTATTTATAATGACATGTGATGTAATGATTTGTGACAGGTATATCGTAACTGAATATGGAGTTGTCTGTCAATACGTTAGGTTACATTACACTTAAAACTTTTTGACTGAAAGTCTGGAGCAGTGGTATACGCATTAGATGATTTTTCGTGGATGCAGGCAGTTGTCTCGTGTTGCCCTTGACCGCCAGATACGGTTGATGGCAGTGTTGGGATACAGCTTTACCTGTTGGCGTGATACAATAGTGGACAAAGGGCAATATCTTGGACATCTTAATGAAATGGATGGCGAGTAAGGATTAATCGGCGATGGCGTTTATGGCTGTTTATAGGTGTTCTATCTGTGTTCGCGCTTCTTAGCAGCTTGTCTATCGTATCAGGGGCTTCGGCTCAGGGAACGATCACGCTAAGGGCGCATGTCGGGTTCCAGGATTACTTTGATCCTCGTGTTTGGGTTCCTGTTCGTGTCAATATCTCTAGTTCGCTGCACCATAGTTTTTCTGGTGCTTTAGAGTATAGGGTAGCAAAAGGCAGCGCCAGCGATGGACCTTATGAGGGGGTCTTGGAGTGGCCAGTTCGGCTGCGGGCAAGGCAGTCGACCATTGTCACGGTCGGAGTGCCTGGTCAATTGCTTCGTCGCGGAGGAAGTCTCACATTGGTGTCAGGTAACCAAACAGTGGCAGGGGCGCGGTTGATCGGGGTTTCTGAGGAAGGACCGGATATCGCGGGCGTTGTGAGCGATAATCCTGCGATGGTTCAATTCTTGGCGGGTGTGTCTTCTTCTAATGGCACCTCCGAACTCGTAACCGCGTATATTTCTCCTGACTCAGTTCCGCTGTCGGCAGAACTCCTGCAAAGCCTGACGTACATGTACATTGATGGCAAAGCCGCACAGGAGTTAACGGCAGCACAGGCGAAAACGATTTTTACTTGGGTGCGCATGGGAGGCATCTTGATTCTTGGTGGCGTTCAACCCAATGCTGGTCAACTCAACGAATTTTCGCGGGTAAGCCCAGTCTCTGGCTCGATCGTTTTAGATAAGCCAGGAGATGCGCTCTCGACATTTGCCGGGGCGTCTGTACCTCGCGGCGTTTTGCCGCAAGAGTTTGGTCCAGCTGCTAGCGACGCGACGGTACTAGTTGGCTCGCGCAGTGCCGCATTGGTGGCGGTGCGCTTTATCGGGCGTGGGGAAGTGGCATACGCAGGACTTAACCCGGATACGCCCGCGCTGTTAACTTGGTCAGGCAATGCGATGTTTTGGGATGCGGCTTTACATGCTCTGAACAGTTCGGTACTGTCCGCTAAATCTGATCTGTTTGGCGGTAGCGGTTCTTGGACTTTGATGAATGCTGCGGAGCAGTTCCCGCAGCTGCATTCACCGCCGCTTTGGATCTGGGAGTTGGTGTTTGGGCTTTACATCACACTTTGTGGACCGATCCTTTATATTGTATTGCGTCGGCGCCGCAAGAATGAATGGGCATGGGGCGTATTGCCGCTCGTATCGGTTGCGTTAGCGGGCGCTATTTACGAGTTAGGGGTGCTTCAACGTCCGAATGGAATCTTGACGCAAAGTGTTGGGTTAATTGACGTCGTGGATGACTCGTTGGCTCAAGCGGTTGGGGTTGAGGCGCTCATGTCACCACAGACTCGTTCGTACAACGTGCGCATGCCGTCCAATACTTGGGCATTACCGATGGCTGACCGCGCCTCAGAATTAGGTGACGTAAGGCGAACGGATCATATGCAATTCTCTCCGTATGAGAATTTATTGCAGTTTCGTGACGTGGGTGCCTGGGGTGGACGTTTTGTGTTTGGCACCCGAACGTTGGAACATTTTGGCATGGTGAAGGGTGTCCTGTTTTCATCGGGCAATTCTTTGGGAGGATATGTTGTAAACGATACGGGTGTCAATTTCTCCGATGCGGCCTTGATCGTAAAAGGGCAGGTGTTGGCATTGGGGGCGCTTAAAAAAGGCAGTTCGGCACGCGTAGAGTGGATGCGCCGCGCAAGTGGGCGCAGTTCACTGTTCGCATCGCAGTTAGGAGCAGCCTTGCCTAGTGCATCTCATGGTGTTGGCCGGGCGTTATTTGACTATGTTACAAATTTTGCAGTCGCCCCTGCACCAGTGGGGACGGTGGTATTAATCGCATGGAGCCATAGTGAGCCATCCCTATTTAAGACGGACGGTCCCGTCTTTCCGGCGGCTCCGCAGTGGATAATCCGGGAAGTGTTACCTGTAACGCCCGTGACGGAGTGATATGATGATTCGAACGGAAAATCTTTGCAAGCGGTATAATCGAGTGGAAGCAGTCAGCAATCTGAACTTGGATGTTCGCGTAGGAACGGTATTTGGATTCGTTGGGGAAAATGGTGCGGGCAAAACGACGACGATGGCCATGTTGGCTACGCTCATGCCGCCGTCTTCAGGGCGAGCATTTGTAGCTGGAACAGAAGTGACTACAGATCCGGCGTTGGTGCGGCGCATGATCGGATACATGCCAGATGTATTTGGCGTATACGATGATTTGACGGTCAAAGAGTACCTCGGCTTTTACGGTATGGCTTATGGCGTCCCGGGTGCAGTCATTGAAGGCCGTGGTGCTGAATTGCTCGACATGGTGAGCCTTTCTGACAAAGCGGATGCATATGTGAACTCATTGTCACGCGGTATGCAACAACGCCTTGGTGTCGCACGCTGTCTCATGCACGATCCACCTGTGCTGATCCTGGATGAGCCAGCATCTGGACTTGACCCGCGCTCTCGCATCGAGATGAGGGAAATCATCAAGTCGCTGCGCGCTCGTGGCAAGACGGTCCTCATCAGTTCACACATCCTTCCGGAATTAGCGGAAATGTGTGATGAGATCGGCATCATTCAAAAAGGAAGTCTGGTGGCATGCGCCGCTGTAGAGGTGGTCACGGCTCGCGTCAAAGGACAGCGCCAGATTGCCTTCGATCTTCTACAAGGGGGCATGCGGTTGGCTGATGTGTTGGCCAAGCATCACGCGGTGACGGACGTGCTTGTGCATTCAGACACAACGGTCGAAGTGCTGTTTAAAGGATCGGAGACGGATCAGGTGAAGATGGTGCATGACCTGGCGGTCGGCGGTTATGCCATCAAGTCGGTACGTGAAGTCGGTGGTAGCTTGGAAGATCTCTTCTTGCGCTTGACAGAATCGCCAAGCGATGCTATGCAGTCCAGAGTAGCGGCCGGCGCGATGTGATGTTGTGAAGAGCATAAGCGTGAAAGGGGAATTTTATCCGAATGAGAGGAGGGTAAGCAGTTGAATGTGATGTTTCGGATCAAAAATCAGATCGCCAGTTACATGCGAAACCCTCTGCTGCTAAAGGAACTGCGGCAAAGGATGCGATCTGGGCGTACGGTTCTAGCCTTATCGCTGTACCTCTTGGTGATTGGCGCCGTCGCATTTGTGTTCATGTATGTTAATGTTCAGGGTCAGACGCTGTTGTTGCAACCGACTCGTACCGCCGAGTTGTTTACTTTTCTATCTTATCTTCAACTCGCACTGATTTCGTTTGTGACGCCTGGAATTGCGGCTGGCGTGATCAGTGGGGAGAGAGAGAGGCAGACGCTTCCGGTGTTGTTGACGACGCCACTGTCGCCTGTGTCAATTATTTTTACAAAATGGGTCACATCTATCTCTTTTTTAACGCTGCTCATCATCATGACACTACCTTTGTACAGCATCGTGTTTTTGTTTGGTGGTGTTGTGCCCTCACAGGTGCTGGCGGTGTTTGGACTACAATTTATTGCGCTAGGCGCGATCGCGAGCATCAGCATCTTCTGGTCCACATGGGTGCAGCGAACGGGATGGAGCACTGTGCTGTCGTATGCGACGGTCGCTCTGATCTTTTTGGGTTGCACAGTCGCCGGATACTTATTTGATAACGTCGCTGTACATAATCCAGATGAAGCCATTTGGAGTTATCTGGGTGGCTTAAGTTACTCGATTAATCCAATTTATATGCAGGCCAGCCTTGAAGCTCGCATGGGGTTGGTGACGCTGGCATTTCACAATTCGGTCGTCAGTTCTGTGTTTTCATCTGTAACGCTGCATGACCTGACGGGCCGATATTCGTGGTGGCTTTTTCTCGCGTCGTATATTGGCAGTAGCGTGATTCTTTTGGCCTTAAGTGCTTGGAAATTGCGGACAGGAAGCTTTTTGACGCTGAGAAAACGGATTGTGAGATGGGCGGCGCGCTAACGTCCTGAATTTTAAATAGCCCATAGGTGGGATAAGTCATGAACGGTTCAGTTATATACCTAATCGTGGCGGGAGTCATATTGGT
>JAKACY010000190.1 GCA_021821025.1 Bacillota bacterium
TGCTGGGACCGTGATTACGCCCGAGTTGCTCATCTCTGAACGTATCGTTCGCAATTTGGGAAGTGGCATCAAAGTGTTGGGTGAAGGTGATCTTCAAGCCGCTGTCACTGTTCGAGCACATGCTTTTTCAGCGCAGGCGTCGGAGAAGATTCAGGCGGTGGGCGGTACGGCTGAGGTGATCTGACATGCTGCGTACGATTGCTGGTGTGTGGAAGGCTCGCGACTTACGAAGGCGCCTGTTGTTCACGCTCTTTATCTTGGCAGTGTATCGTATCGGCGTGGTAATTCCGGTACCAGGCGTTAATGCCTCGCTTCTACAAAGCATCGCCGCGAAGAGTGCCTTTGTAGGCTTGCTCAATACTTTTTCAGGCGGTGCGCTTTACCGATATTCAATCTTTTCGATGAGCATCTACCCATATGTTACCGCGTCTATCATCGTTCAACTATTGTCGATGGGTGTGATACAACAATGGGAGGATTGGTCAAAGGAAGGTGAGACCGGTCGTGCCAAGCTGACGCAATGGACCCGTTATTTAACGGTCTTCCTCGGCCTTGTGCAGTCGGTAGCCATGACGTACTCGTTTACGAGGCAGCTTGGGACAGGGTTTATCGTGGATCCATCGATTTGGACCTACACCCTGATTGCACTGACACTGACCGCAGGCACGACATTTTTGATGTGGTTAGGCGAACAGATTACGGACAAAGGGGTCGGCAATGGGATCTCAGTCATCATTTTCCTGAGCATTCTGTCGCGTTTGGAGACTGTCATTCCGGACATCTATACGAGTTGGTTTTACGCTCATCCGGATCAACTGTTCCTCAACATTCTGAAAGTCGTAGTGTTGCTCGTCGTCATGACCATCATGGTCGTGTTTGTGATTTTTGTACAACAGGGCGTTCGTCGCATCCCGGTGCAATACACGCAACGGCAGGTTGGCCAAAGAGTATATGGCGGGCAAAGTGCTCACATACCCTTCAAGGTTAACGCGGCTGGCGTGATTCCGGTGATTTTTGCGACATCGATCTTGTTTTTTCCAACGATCATTGCTCAATTTTTTCACGGAAATGCGGTTGCAAACTGGTTTGAAACCAACCTAAGTCCGACATCCTGGATCTATGCTGCGGTCGAGTTCGTTCTCATTGTTGGGTTCACGTTTTTCTATACGTTCGTGCAGATGAATCCGGCACAGATGGCTGAACAGATGCAGAAGAATGCGGGTTATATTTTAGGTGTCAGACCGGGTAAATCGACCGAGTCCTATCTGATTAAATTGATGAACCGATTATCACTGGTCGGCGGCTTGTTTCTAGCTATCGTGTCCCTAATTCCGTTGGCGTTTGTCGGCGTCACGGGACTTCAGGGTGTGGCCTACTACTTTGGCGGTACGTCATTGCTTATCGTGATCGGCGTTGCGCTCGACACGATGCGACAATTAGAAGGCCAAATGCTACAGCGCAGCTATAAAGGGTTTATTCGCTGAGGCGTCGGTAATGAAAGGACTGTGTAGCATGAGGGTCATCTTTCTGGGGCTACCTGGGGCAGGTAAAGGGACGCAGGCTGCAGCGATTACGGAAGACTTCAAGATTCCCCATATCGCAACCGGAGATATGTTTCGCGCAGCGTCTGCAGCCAATACGGCTTTGGGCGAACAAGTACGAAAATACCTGGAGTCTGGGTTACTTGTGCCAGATGATGTCACGATCTCCGTCGTGAAAGCTCGCTTGCAACAGGCGGATGCAGCGTCGGGTTTCTTGTTAGACGGGTTTCCGCGCACGAAGCCGCAGGCGCAGACGCTGGATGAGATATTATCGGAACTAGGGCGTCCAGTCACTCAGGTGTTGTATCTGGAAGTGAGACGGGATGAATTGCTTCGGAGGTTGACTGGTAGACGTGTGTGTAGTGGATGCGGCGCCTCCTACCATGTTGTATTTAATCCACCACGCTTAGAAGGTGTGTGTGACCGGTGTGGTGGGCCGCTGACACAGCGCAAGGATGACCAACCAGAAGCGGTCGCTGTTAGGCTTAAGGAAAACTTCGAGCGGACGCAAGACCTTGTAAAGTTTTATGAGGGTAAGGGACTGCTTATTCGCATCGATGGAGAGCAACCGATCGGGCATGTATACGATGCGATTCGACAAGCGCTAAGGGGTGCCTCAGTATGATTACCGATAAGTCAAAGCATGAACTAGAGATCATGCGCGAAGCGGGCCGGATTGTAGCAACGGTGCTCGATGAGATGAAGCGGTGGATCAAACCAGGCGTTACGACGCGTGAACTCGATGCAGCAGCGGAAACGCTGATCAGGAAAGCAGGAGCAACCCCTTCTTTCATGGGATACAACGGCTTTCCAGCGTCGATCTGTGCCTCTGTCAATGAGGAATTGGTGCACGGTATTCCGGGGCCTAAAAAACTCGAAGACGGAGATATCGTATCAATCGATGTGGGCGCCTATTACAAAGGTTACCATGGCGATTCAGCATACACCTATGCAGTAGGAAACATTTCTGAAGAGGCGAAGCGCCTTTTGGAAGTAACCGAAGCTTCTTTGTATGAGGGAATCAAGATGGCTGTCGTAGGTAACCGACTTTCCGATATCTCGCATGCGGTTCAAGCGTATGTAGAGCCAAAAGGCTTCTCGATCGTTAGAGACTATGTGGGGCACGGAATCGGGCGCGAAATGCACGAATCGCCTCAGATACCCAATTTCGGCCCTCCGGGTAAAGGACCGCGTTTGCGCACAGGCATGGTGCTAGCGATCGAGCCGATGGTCAATGTGGGTAGCTATGATGTGAGGACGCTGTCGGATAACTGGACAGTCGTCACAGCAGATGGATCACTGTGCGCCCACTTTGAACATACGGTCGCCATCGACGAAGATGGACCTATCATCATGACGGCGCTGTAAGAAACGCATCTGACACGTATGCCGAAGTCGGAAACGGTCGGAGGGAAGCGGCAAACGGATCCGGCCGAGAAAGGGGGAATCGCACGAGTGGCAAAAGACGATGTCATAGAGGTTGAGGGTAAAGTGATTGAACCTCTACCAAACGCCATGTTTCGTGTTGAACTCGAAAACGGTCATAAGATATTGGCCCACGTTTCAGGCAAGATTCGGATGAACTACATCAAGATATTGCCGGGGGATCGTGTTACGGTTGAGTTATCGCCATACGATCTAAGCCGCGGGCGCATTACCTATCGGTACAAGTAGCGGATGAACGTTCGATAGACTCTGACATGGGGCTTTGGCGCCATTCTGAAGGAGGTGGGGAGGGTGAAGGTGAGGCCGTCGGTCAAACCCATCTGCGAGAAGTGTAAGGTTATTCGCCGTAAAGGGAATGTCATGGTGATTTGTGAGAATCCGAAGCACAAACAGCGCCAAGGATAACATTTTGTGACTATTTAGGAGGTGTAAGTGGATGGCTCGTATCGCTGGAGTTGACCTTCCCAGAGAAAAACGCGTAGAGATTGGCTTAACCTACATCTTTGGGATTGGACGCTCTACTGCCAATGCAATCTTGGCAAAAACGGGAGTGAACCCTGACACTCGTGTGAGGGATCTCACTGAAGATGAAGTGCAGGCATTGCGCGATGAGATCGACAAGACCCTGAAGGTAGAAGGGGATTTGCGCCGAGAGATCGCGCTGAATATTAAGCGGCTGATCGAGATTGGTTCTTATCGTGGCGTCCGCCATCGCCGTGGACTGCCAGTTCGTGGACAGCGCAGCAAAACCAATGCACGTACTCGCAAAGGTCCGCGTCGTACTGTTGCAGGTAAGAAGAAATAAAGGGGGTTAACACGTGGCTGCTACGAAGGTAAAGCGCAAATCGGCGACGACCACACGCACGAAGCGCAGAGACCGCAAAAATGTAGAAGTTGGTATTGCGCATATTCGCTCAACTTTTAACAACACGATCGTTACGATCACGGATCCAACTGGCAATGCGATTAGCTGGGCAAGTTCAGGAGGCTTGGGCTTCAAAGGTTCGCGTAAAAGCACACCCTTTGCTGCTCAAATGGCTGCTGAAACTGCGGCGAAAGGCGCCATGGAGCACGGGATGAAGAGCGTCGAGGTTTACGTGAAAGGGCCAGGAGCTGGACGGGAAGCTGCGATTCGTTCCTTGCAAGGCGCAGGGCTCGAAGTGTCGGCGATTAAAGATGTTACGCCGATTCCTCATAACGGTTGCCGCCCACCGAAACGTCGTCGTGTATGAAGTCAGTTAGTATCTGCAAATTTGCGGCTGATTATCCGCGAATTGCATAATTTTACTAGGAGGTGCCCATACTAGAATGGCAAGATATAGCGACCCTGTTTGCAGGCTTTGCCGCCGCGAAGGTGTCAAGTTGTATTTGAAAGGTGAGCGCTGCTACACCGACAAATGCTCTATCGATCGTCGCGGATACGCACCTGGCCAACATGGACAGGGAGGCGGACGCCGGCGTGGTAGTGAATACGGACTTCAACTTCGTGAAAAACAAAAAGCACGCCGCGTATACGGCATTTTAGAAAAACAGTTTCACTCTTATTATGAAGAAGCAGCACGCCGCCAAGGTATCACTGGTGACACCCTGCTTCAGTTGTTGGAAACGCGGCTTGATAACGTCGTTTATCGGCTAGGGTTTGCATTATCTCGGCCCGAGGCACGTCAACTCGTGAAGCATGGTCATTTCTCTGTCAATGGCAAACGTGTTGATATTCCGTCTTACCACGTCCGTAACAACGATGTGGTAGGCGTTCTTGAGGGAAGCGCATCGTTGCCGAAGTTTAAAGAAGTGCTCGAGGCAGCCGAAAGCAAGACGGTTGTTTCCTGGCTAGAGCGGGACCTAGAGGCTCGCACTGGTAAAGTGCTGCGCGCACCTGCACGCGAGGAAATTGACGTACCTGTGACAGAACAGCTGATCATTGAGTACTA
>JAKACY010000191.1 GCA_021821025.1 Bacillota bacterium
AACGCAGATGTTCAACTCTGACGATAATCACCTTATTCGTCAGAGTCTTATTCAGGGTGATAATCCAGGTTCGTTGCGTTACAATGGAGGAGTGACCAAAAGCTTCAAACTTTTAAGATCTGAAGGTGAATAGAATTGCGTGCAAAAGCGTTATTGATTCGGCATGTGGCCTTTCCTTTGATGGAATCGATCAAGGGCAATCGCATTCGACAGTATGTAAAAGAATTACAACAGACAGAGCGATATTCAAGCGATGATCTGCAGCAAATGAGGGAGGAAAAGCTTCGCAAACTGCTGCTGCATGCGCTCGACCATGTGCCATTTTACAAGGAATTTGGATCGCTTCGTGAGCTGATTGAGAAAGACCCAGCTGCAGCGCTAGTACAGTTTCCTGTTTTGACAAAGGATGTCGTGCGAAATGATCTCGATCGACTGGTTGCGCAAGGAGTCGATACAACCCACCTAATTCTCAACCGTACGGGGGGCTCGACCGGCCAGCCTGTTGTTTTTTATATGGACAGACCAACGGTTGAACACTTCGAGGCCGCGAGATGGAGGGCATTGTCATGGTGGGGTATTCACATTGGGGATCCGTGCGTGATGATCTGGGGATCCCCGATTGAGCTAAGCCAGCAACAGCTTCGCACACAGCGCTTAAAGGATCGTTTTCTTAAGAATCAGGTGTTCATTCCGTCGTTTGATTTGCGCAAGGAAAAATTGGACGAGTACCTCGATCTGATCGACTCTTATAAGCCCGTTTATGTGTACGGGTGGGCGTCGGCCCTGGTGCTATTTGCTGAGTTCATGTTAGAAAAAGGGCGCAAGGTGAAGGTGCCGCTAAAAGCGGTGCTCAATACGGCGGAGACGCTGACAGAGCATGACCGCAAGGTGATTGAAGCGGCGTTTGGTTGCCCTGTTATCAATGAGTACGGTGCGCGTGACGGCGGAATTATCGCATACGAGTGTCCGGCGGGAGGCATGCACGTCATGTCGGAAAATGTTTGGGTTGAAGTGATTGACATGAAAACGAAAAAGCCTGTTCCATTTGGGCAAAAGGGGCTTGTCGTAGTCACGGATCTGAATAACCTTTCCAGCCCGAGGCTGCGCTATCAGCTAGGCGATGTAATTTCCCTTTCAAGTGAGCATTGCTCTTGCGGGCGTCCTATGCCGATTCTAAAGAGTCTGGATGGCCGAGAGAACGATACCCTTGTCACACTGGATGGCGCTTATGTGAATGGGCAATATTTCACGAATGTGGCGCGCACGCTGCCATCTGTTCGGCAGTTTCAGGTGATCCAGGATTCGCGAGACGCGATGACACTTAAACTGTTAAAGCATGATGGGCTGACGCAAGAGGACATCGATATATTTTGTCAAAACATTCGTGACCGTATGGGGGATATTCATATCGACGTCCAGCTTGTTTCGGAGATCGCTAGGCAAAATTCAGGTAAGTTGCGCACGGCGATGCGTACGTTTGCGCTGCCGACTGAGGAGGAGATTGAGCCTGCGTCTTTGATCCGCTGAGAGACTTTCATGCTGCATCGCGCCACCAAGAATGAGAAGGCGATATACTTGCGCTGAACCATCACACGAAGGCTTATGCCTGAGGGCGCAGGTGATAATAATACGAAGGGGGCATGTCAGCCCCCTCGTTGAGGCGATCTCACGCAGCCTTGCGCGACCGTCCGGCTACTAGGTGATACACCCACAAGATGATCAAAAACAGAACGCCTGAAAATACGGATACCTGTGTGAGTGGAGATACGATGATCGCCACGACGGATAACACCACGAGAATCAGCCCGATGATCGGCGTCAGCGGCCAAAGTGGGACGGGGTAGCTGAGCGACCTGCCTTCGCGCATAGCGCGCTTGTGAAAAACAATCTCGCTGATCAGAATGATGGCCCATACCCAAAGGTCCGCGAAAGCTGATGCGCTCGTGATCCACACATACACGTTGTTGGGCGACAAATAAGTCACCAATATGCCGACTGCAATCGCAATGCCTGTGATCCAGACGGCTACGTATGGGACCTGTTTGTCATTTAATCGCCCAATCGTGCTTTCGTACTTTGTGCCCCGTACGTTTCCAAAGAGCATCCTGCTTCCGCCATACACGCCCGTGTTGCACGACGACAATCCCGATAAAATGATGATCAGGTTAACGATGCCTGCTGCCACAGGAATGCCGATTTTTGCAAATAAGAGGACGTATGGGCTGCCGGCATGATTCACGAGGTAGTTCCACGGAAACGCGCTCAGCATGATGAAGATCGACCCGATGTACAGGATGGCGACGCGCCAACTCACTGCACTAAATGCCCGCTTGATGTTGCGCTTCGGATCCTTGGTTTCCCCTGCTTCTGTGGCGAGTGTCTCCACGCCGCTGTAAGCCTGCACGGTCAGTGAGATCGCCATCACCATGCCTAGCAGACCATTTGGCGCAAATCCGCCATGTGCCCAAAGGTTTGAAAAGCCTACTGCATGCCCACCGCTGCCAAGACCTGTGACGATCATCAGCGCGCCAAATAAAATGAACGCGCTGACGGCCAAGACTTTCAGCATCGCGAACCAATACTCAACTTCCCCAAATATCTTTACGGTCAATAGATTTGTGAAAATAAACAGGACAAGCGCGACCAAGCCGGGAACCCACGCCGGCATGAGCGGGAGCCAGTACTGCATCAGTTTCCCGATGGCTGCAAGTTCAGACATGACAGTCGTTACCCAGTAGAACCACCACATACCTGATGTGATGAAACCGATGCGCTCACCAAGGAGTTCACGGGCGTATGTTCCAAATGATCCGGCGATGGGATATTCGACGGACATTTCCGCAAGCGATCGCATCACGATCGCAACGATCAGCCCGCAAATTAAGAAATCAATCAATACAGAAGGTCCTGCGAGTCTGACTGAGAGGCTGGCTCCATAGAATAAACCAACGCCGATTACGCCGCCGAGCGCCATCATCTGGATTTGGCGGTTTGTCATGCTCCTGCGCAAACCATCTCCATTCAGGTGTGCATCCAGCGACGGTTTTTCGGCATTTGATCTGTTCAATGCGATTCCTCCAATAGCTCTAATAGGTGATGCGATTCAATTCTTGTAATTTGGTTTTTTTCATCCACATGCACGACATTCGCCGTTACCTTTTCGTACTCGTCTGCCGTAATTTGTGCCAGGGATAAAATGATAACCAGATCCGATGGCTGAAATAAGCGCGCGGGTGGTCCGTTCAGACAGATCGTACCAGACCCTCTCGGCGCTGAAATCGCATAGGTTCTCCATAATGTGGCGTTAGCGACGTTGGTGACTTGTACCATCTCATATGGACGGATCTGGGCAGCGTCCATCAGGTCGCGATCGATCGTGATGCTCCCCACGTATTCTAGCCGTGCCTCAGTAACCGTTGCACGGTGAATTTTACCTTTACAAATTGTAAGCAACAAATGGCTTCCCTCCCGCTCTCATCATACCGTTATTTTTGATTGAATGATAGCAATTTATAAGTAAAATTAGGATGCAAGTGCCTTTTGGAGGTGTTCAGATACATTGTATACGTACTTATCACACCTAGTGTGCTCCGCATGCAAACGCACGTATCCTGCGGATGCTCGGATTCAGACTTGCGGATGTGGGTCCCCCCTTCTCGTCTCCTATGATCTACAGAAGTTAAAAGGTCATCTTCGAAAAGAGGATCTGAAGACTCGCCCAGAGACACTCTGGCGTTATCATGAACTCTTGCCGATCGTCAGTGAAGAGTCGATCGTTACGTTGCATGAAACAATGACGCCAATTATCCCGCTTTTTAGAAGCGGATTAGACATGAACATTCCAGGCCTGTTGGTTAAGGATGAGGGCGTTTTGCCATCAGGTACTTTCAAAGCGCGAGGAGCTGCGGTAGGCATCTCAAAGGCAAAGGAACTCGGAGTTACAGCTTTGGCACTTCCTACGAACGGAAATGCCGGCGCGGCTTGGGCCCTTTATGCGGCGCGAGCTGGCATTGAAGCGACTGTGGCGATGCCGATCACAGCACCTATCGTACCACAGAAAGAGTGCATCGTCGCAGGAGCAAAGTTATGGTTGGTCGATGGCACGATCGCAGATGCCGGCGCATTGATAGTAGAGGCCGGGAAAATAAAGGGTTGGTATGATGTGGGGACTTTGAAGGAGCCGTATCGGCTAGAAGGCAAAAAGACAATGGGTTTTGAGATCGCTGAGCAGACGCAGTGGAACGTGCCCGACGTGATTGTCTACCCAACCGGTGGGGGCGCTGGCGTAATCGGGATCTATAAAGCACTTCGTGAATTGCAGCAAATAGGTTGGATCGGCGAGCGTTTGCCGCGGATGGTGGTCGCACAGGCGGCAGGGTGCGCGCCATTGGTTCGCGCTTATGAATTGGGCGAAAAGACATCCCAACTGTGGGAAAATGCGGCCACGATCGCTTTTGGCATGCGCGTGCCAAAACCCCTTGGCGACTTTATGATTCTCAATATCGTGGAACAGACGGGTGGCACGGCGATCAGCGTGACTGATGATGATG
This sequence comes from Bacillota bacterium, assembly GCA_021821025.1. GTDB lineage: Bacteria > Bacillota > Bacilli > Alicyclobacillales > SLC66 > JAKACY01. Next base: position 4,551 of record JAKACY010000191.1, read on the forward strand.
TGCGCACTGAGCGTAAGAAAGTCGCACAACAAGAAGGTCTTCACATTTGCCCGGAGGGGGCAGCTGCATTTGCCGCCGCTCGACGATTGAGACAATCCGGATGGATTAAACAGGATGAACGGGTGCTCGTGATGAATACGGGGTCGGGCCTAAAGTATGCGGATCAGATTGACGATGAGGGTACTGAATATTTTAATGTGACGCGCATCAACGAATGATCCCATGATTCATAAAGACCAGATTTTAAACTTTCGCCCAAATTAGTTCGGCCAAAGTACGAACTCTATGAAAATAAA
>JAKACY010000192.1 GCA_021821025.1 Bacillota bacterium
TACACATTGTAAAAATGTCAAAGTGTATAGGGGGAACCTACTCTGCCAACTACGGATAAACTCGATACGGCATATGCAACCGCACAATTACTGCATGCAACCCTGTCCGAATTTGCTCTTGAGACACTAGAACCCGCTTCAAAAACGATGTGGAACGAACTCACCTTGTCCTCACAGTTGATCTTAGAGAGCATTGATCAACGGCGACAACAGCTTCAAGACCGAGAAGCACAAATTGCAAGCATCGAAACAGTGCATCAGGTTCACTCACGCTCTTTAACGTAAATACCTGAACGACTCGACAGCACTGGGTCCGACTGAATGTGCTGGCGCAAGCGCTGTGATACGACCGAAGACCGCTTGCTGCGAAATTCATGTGATGTTAGCTCACCATGGCCAGTCTGGTTCTTGTGGTTGGTCTCGTTCTTAAGGCTAGTCTGGTCCCCCGCATCAGAAGCATCGGATGACACTATAGATTTCACCTGTGATGCTGCGGGGTCGTCGTGCGCGCCAGTCTCCGTATTGCGCTCCCCTGGTGCATCATCCTCTCGCCACCACTTCTCTGCCGCGAGCTTTTTCTTATAGGCAAGCGCTGATATCCAGATACTCACTTCATAAACGAGGATCATCGGAACAGTTACACTAAGGTGTGAAATAAGTTCTGGTGGGCTGATCAGCGTTCCTAGTACAACAAATATAAAGTAAGCGTAGCGCCTCACCTTACGCATAAACTTAGGCGTGAGCACACCGATCCTCGTGAGAAAAAGGATAATGATTGGCATTTCAAACAGGAATCCGAACGGCAATACGATGTCCAGTAAAAAGCCAAAATACTCTGTCGCAGTGAACATCACGCGAAACTGACTGGCTAGCTTCAGCAAAAAATGAAATATTTCTGGAAATACCACGAAATAACCGAAAGACACCCCAAGCACAAACATGATGAGGACCGGGCCAATCATCATCAATGTGTAACGTCTTTCAGTAGCACGCAGCCCAGGTGATATGAATAACCATAACTGCCAAAGGATAAACGGCGTCGTCACTACGATCGCAGCGACGCCCGCGATCATCAGATATATCTGAACGATATCGCCAGGCCCCAAAACCGCAAGTCGCATGCCATGTGCCGGACGAATTAAAAAGCCATAGATGTGCGATACAAACGCTAAAGACACAATTAACGTCACAACAAAACACACAAGCACATAAATGATACGCTTGCGCAATTCTTCTAAGTGACCTACAAAGCTATGTTCTTGCATCCTCTCCTCCTAACCAAAAGGGACCGCTTATTCATCTTCCTTTTGATTCGTTGGCAGATGCCTCGACTCGGAGGTCAGATCTCGGGTAGCATCCTTGAACTCTTTTAACGACTTGCCGAATGCCTTTCCAATCTCCGGAAGTTTGCTTGGACCAAAGACCAACAGCGCGGCAACCAAGATTAAAATCAAACCCGACAGGCCTATATTAGGAATACCCACGTAACTTCCCCCTCAATTTTCAAACCTCTGATCACTCCTGCATCATACTCATGATACACTCGCCTATGCGCGACAGCAACAGACTGTCCTGTTTATATAGAGTCGCAACGATTACCATTTGGTGAACAAGGCCCGTTGCCTGCATCGCGTGCCGACGGGCAAACGACATGCCGTATTGGAGATGTACAATATTATAACAACCATTTTATCCGTAATGTGGTAGACTGTCGTTGGTAGCCAGCGATAATCGGTTTGAGAACGATACAAGTATGCTCTTTTTTAGAAAGGAGCGTTTGACTTGTTAAAAGACATACATGCGATTAGAGCAAAGACTGTTCTGATCTGGGGCAAATGGGTTCTGACTCTTGCCTTGCCGCTTTTAGCATTGGCGAATCACCACCACTATTTCATACAACTTGTGATCGGTGAAGCGATTTTTGTGCTTAGTGCGCTTTTCACCACTTATAAGGCCAGCAGAGCATCATTGTCTGACTCGTACTGGCTGATCGCCGTGATCATCGATGCATGTACAGTGACTTTTATCATGTTACCACCCTTTAGGCCAACGAGCGCCGCATGGCTGTTATACCTATGGTGCATGCTGGAAGCCTCACTGCTTCGTAGCAAGATCGGATTTGCAATGGCCATCGTCATCAATGTACTGTCCTTTGCTTTGCTCTTGATGATTCCATATGGTAGTGGTGAGATACTGAATTGGAGTTTTTACCAACTGCTGTTTAACGTGCTGGCAGGTACGATCGTATGGATCAGCTACTGGCAAGCTTACAACGAGCGCTTGGTGCAGGAAAACTTGATTCAGATCATGCATCAAACCAATAGGGCCAATGAACTTGAGCAGATAGCCCGACAGATGACAGACTACACCATGGATGTGCAAAATAGAGCGGTTATCGACCAACTTACCGGCTTATATAACCAAACCTATTTTCATAATCGGCTCTTCATCGAAGTGGAGAAGGCGAGGAACTGCAGCGACAGCATCAGCTTGGTACTCTGCGATATCGATGAATTCAAACAGTTCAACGATCAATTCGGGCATTATTTAGGAGATGATATCCTACGTGCAGTCGCTCATGTCATCTTGGACTCGTTGGAAGAACCCTACTGGTTAGCAGGCCGCATTGGCGGCGAAGAGATGGTCATAGCCATTCCCGAAGGCACTTTGGCGCAAGCAAAGAGTTATGGTGAAAGTTTGCGGCAAAGGATCGCGAATACGGTTGTGCCCGGACCTGCGTGCCCTCTTCGCGTGACTGTCAGTATTGGCGTCGCAAGCTTCCCAGATACGGCGGACGATGCCATCGCATTGATCAAACTCGCCGATCAAGCGATGTACCGCGCAAAAAAACATGGACGAAACCGCGTTTTAGGCATCGACGATGTACAAAAGTCTCTCGCATAACGGCATCATCCTTGCCAAGCGTCACTTTTTTGCATATCCGCGCAGTTCATTCATAAATGCGAGTGGGTGTAACAACCAGTGTCATACTTCGATCAAAACTCTCGACGGGAAGCTCATCTACGACTTGAAGGTCATACGCTAATCCAATTAAAACGGCATCAGGTCGCACCTTGACCAGGTAGCGATCATAAAAACCTCCTCCATATCCAAGCCGAGTGCCATCTTTTCCAAATGCGACGCCAGGGACGATCAGCACATCAATTTCGTGTGGTGCGATCAGCCGCGCATCCATCCGCGGCTGAGGTATGTTCCATAGCCCCATTTCATATTCTTCGTGCAACTGAACACAGTGCATGGTCATCGTGTGGTATTTAGGGTGAACTCTCGGCGCCACAACGACCTTCCCCAACTGAAGTGCTCTCGCCAAGATGCCCGCTGGATCAACTTCACTCTGGACAGCAAAATATGCCGACACCACCCTAGCCCTCTCAAAGTGTGGAAGGCGTATCACATTTTGCGCGATCTCAGCATCCATGAGCTGACGCTGCAAGTGATCTATCTGGCCACGGTGCTGAACCATCTCCTCTCGCAGCAATTTTTTCTTCCTGCTCAATTCACTGAATTCCAGTACCATTAGATATCTCTCTCCCGAATGATCTTATGATGTGTCGAAAATATGCGCCCAACGACAACAACCCAAACAGCAAGAATGGTGGGCAACACCTGATTGGTGATCGGCAAAACCCCAACCTGATGGATATACTCCACTACCGCGATGCCGATAAGACCAACCGTGACTCTTGAAAGTAGGATACCAACTGATCTGCTAAACAACACAGGGCCTACGATCGCTGTTGCGATTTTCATGATCGCTACAAATCTTATCACCTCTACGGTATCTGGAACTAGCGGAATCAAAGAAATAACGAGGAGTACGATCGCCATCCATACGTCTCGTTCTACGCTCACCCGATGCGCGATTCGATTCATGCGTGGCCCATCAAAAAGCTTGGCTAACAGCCATCCAAAAGTCCACCCTGCCACGACGTCGGTCGGCCAATGCACGCCCAAGTAGAGACGACTTAATCCAATGGTGATCGGTAGTAGCCACAGCCATCGGGCGATCCACGCTATCTTCTTACCGCTGAGGCCCGATAAATGTCCATATAGGTCCGATAGATATCCATATACCGCCATGGAGACCAGCGCATGACCGCTAGGAAACGACGAACCTGCCGCCGACCTGATATATTGCGACCGTACTTGCGAAATACCAATCGGCCTCTGTACCGCAGACAGAGCCTTGCCCAAATCTGTAAAGACCATCGTAACCATCGCCAATATAGCGACCGATGTGCCTATCTCATCACCGAATAGCCACAAGCATAGAGCGATGAGCCAAATATAGAAGTGGTAGTTTCCCACAAACGACGCGGCAATGGCCACAAAATCAAAAAATGGACTATGAATGCTTTGAACCATCTGCAGCAGGTCTACCTGCCAGCTAAACCACTGAGAGCTGAACCACTGCGTCACCGTCGTACCTCCTAATGCCTGTCCCATTTTTACTAGTACGCAGGTACACATCCGAATAGACTTTGATGCAGAGTAGTTGCGCATCATCCCACAGCCATGTTTATGCTACACTATGGGAAATATGGATGAGTCCTAAGCGGAGTGACAACATGATTCTTTTATCATTGTCAGATATACATGTCTTCTTCGGTGCAACGCAGATACTACGCGGCGCAAACCTAGATGTTCGCGACGGTGAACGAGTTGCGCTCGTCGGTGCAAACGGAGCTGGCAAAACCACATTATTGCGCATTGCTACAGGCGAATTTGAGGCCTATGCTGGTTCGCGCACGCTTAAACGCGATACGAAGGTTGGCTATGTCTCACAGCTGCAATCGGATGACTCCGAT
>JAKACY010000193.1 GCA_021821025.1 Bacillota bacterium
GTTCATTGAAGTGTACGATCCAGTTAGACCTCTGTATATTGACGTTCGTGTGGATGGAGTTTCCGATCTTACAGAATCCGCCGATCTGATGTCAGAAAAAATTTGTCGGTTTATTATGGGACCTTGGCGATATGGTTATATCGGTCAGTACATTCGCGAAAATTACAGTTATCTGGAATCGGATGAAGTAGACTATTTAACCAATGAGTGTTTCAGTTTAGCCGTTGCCCAGCGCATGGTAGATCCGCGTCTATCACAAGAGATATTTAGCGTCTTGATTGAAGATGAAGAGTTAAACATCGATGGCCTTCTTCGCTTTCGCGATCCAGCTTTCTTCGATATGACGCATGCGATCGTCGACGATCATATCGACAGTTATCTAGCGAGTCGTGAGTATGAAGCGTTTGTCGGGGTTCTCCGTTACTTTTTGGAGACCACGCCGATCACGCCGGGCCGCGTCCATGTGATCTGTGATCAAGGATTAGTACGGGGAATCGATGAACAGGGAATTGCGCTGAATTTGTCGAAAATGCACGAAATCGCCCAGGCCGTGGTTGATCAGGATCTGCACCCTCAGGATATCTTGATGAGCGCACTGATCACGCGATCGCCGGAATCACTGGTGATTCACACGAAAGATATCCACGATGACTTCGTGCAGACGCTCCTTCGCGTATTCAGGTCGCGTGCGGTGATTTGCGGGTCTGACCCACAATGCGACATTTTCATGTCGAAGATTGACAATGATACAATAAATCTTTATACTACCCTTTAAATATTCTTAAAGGTTGGTGCTAGCGCTGTCGTTCCTGCGTTGTTGCAGGGGTGGGGGCGCTTTTTAAATGAGGAGTGATTGTTGTCCATGGTGGAGGCAGAGGCAGTTCGGGTACGGCTAAAGGATCAGACGATCAGAGAGTATCCACAGGGTATAACGCTTTCCGATATCGCGCAGAGCATCAGCGCGGGGCTTGCGCGTGTGGCGGTTGCAGCGCGAGTGAACGGTGCGGTGATGGATTTATCGCGTGCGCTTGGGACCCCAGAAGCAGAGGTAGATGTTGAATTCATCATGCTCGATGACAAAGATGGGTTGGAAGTTTATCGCCATACGGCCGCACACGTGATGGCGCAGGCGGTCAGCAGGCTGTATCCGGAAACGAAATTTGCGATTGGGCCCGTGATCGAAGATGGATTTTATTATGATTTTGCGGATCATGTGTTCACCCCGGATCAGTTTGAAGCGATTGAAAAAGAGATGCAAACCATCATCAAAGCGGACTACCCGATCGAACGCGAAGTTATGTCACGCGATGCGGCGCTCATTTTTTTTGCAGAGAGAAATGACCGCTTTAAGGTGGAGATCATTCAGGACCTCCCGGCAGATGCGACGATTACCGTGTATCGCCAGGGGGAATTTGTGGATCTGTGCCGCGGGCCTCATCTGCCGAGCACAGGGCGTCTCAAGGCGTACAAGCTGCTGAGTTTGGCCGGGGCGTACTGGCGCGGGGATGCGAATCGTGAGCAGTTGACGCGTATTTATGCGACAGCGTTTGCCAAAGCATCAGAACTTGAGGCGCACTTGAAGCTGCTTGAGGAGATGCGCGAGCGCGACCACCGCAAGATCGGCAAAGAGCTGAAACTGTTCACATTGGCTAAAGAAGTGGGCTCAGGCCTTCCTCTTTGGTTGCCAAATGGCGCGAAAGTACGCAGGGCGATCGAACGATATATCGTGGATCTCGAAGAGAGCCTAGGTTATCAACACGTGTATACCCCGGTGCTTGGCAGTGTGGAACTTTATAAGATCAGCGGGCACTGGGAGCATTATCATGAGGACATGTTTCCGCCGATGCAGATGGACAACGAGGAACTGGTCTTGCGGCCGATGAACTGCCCGCACCACATGATGATTTATAAATCCGATATGAGAAGCTATCGCGATCTGCCGCTGCGAGTGGCGGAACTTGGCATGATGCACCGCTATGAGATGTCGGGAACGCTTGCGGGGCTGCAGCGCGTACGGGCGATGACGTTAAATGATGCGCACATCTTCTGCACGCCAGAGCAGATTGAGTCTGAATTTACGCGCGTGGTACGCTTGGTCGAACGCGTGTATAAAGACTTTGCGATCACCGATTTTGCGTACAGGTTGTCGCTGCGCGACCCGAATGACAAAGAGAAGTATGTCGCGAATGATGAGATGTGGAACAAGGCAGAGAGTATGTTGAGAAAATCGTTGACTGACTTGGGCCTGCCATTTACCGAAGCAAAAGGCGAGGCGGCGTTTTACGGACCGAAGCTTGATGTGCAGGTGAAAACGGCGCTCGGTAAAGAAGAAACGCTATCGACGGTGCAGCTTGATTTTCATCTGCCGAATCGATTTGAGCTTGAATACATCGGCGAGGATGGCAAGGCGCATCGCCCCGTGGTGATTCACCGCGGAATCGTGGGTACGATGGAGCGCATGGTGGCATTCTTGATTGAAAACTATAAAGGTGCATTCCCCCTGTGGCTGGCGCCGGTTCAGGCGAGAGTCCTGGCGGTGACACCGGATCAGCACGAATACGCGCAGGAGGTCAAGGACTGGCTGCTGGAGCGTGGTGTGCGGGCCGAGGTCGACATTCGCATGGAGAAGATCGGATACAAGATCCGCGCGGCGCAGCTTGACAAGGTTCCTTATATGCTGGTCGTAGGGGCCAAGGAAGCGCAAGCTCGGCAAATATCGGTGCGCAGGCGTGGGGACGGCGACCTCGGAGTCATGGATCTCGACGCGTTTGGCGTGCAGATCCGGGCAGAGATTAGCGCGCGGGGCTAGGGTAGAGGTGGCAGCTTGCATCAAGACGGCCGATGGGATATACTGATATTAATTGAATTGCAGGCAAGTAGAAGCATCTGCTTCTCACCTCATGATCCGTGTCTCGGTTAGCATGATAATCGAACATCGGTGTCCAAGGGTTTGCTGCATATGGCCGGTTGCATTTGATGTTTTCGACTGACTATGCTAGCGTGAGGTGCGGGGTGATTCCTGCACCTTTTTATTTGCCTGAATAACTTTAAAACCAGTGGGGGTGTTATGAAATTAGCAAGGAAGATGTTCAGATCAACGAAGCGATTCGTGCGCGTGAAGTCAGATTAATCGATGAGAACAATGCTCAGCTTGGCATCGTCAGTGCTCGGGAGGCACTGCGGATCGCAGCTGAGAAGAATCTCGATTTGGTGAACGTGGCGCCTACTGCAAAACCTCCGGTCTGCCGGATCATGGACTACGGGAAGTTCAAGTATGAGCAGAGCAAAAAGGAGAAGGAAGCGCGCAAGAATCAGAAGGTTATCTCGATTAAAGAGATTCGCATGACACCGAACATCGAAGATCACGACTTTGACACCAAAGTTAAAGCAGCGATTAAGTTTCTCCAAGAGGGAGACAAGGTCAAAGCAGCCGTGCGTTTTCGCGGCCGTGAGATTTCCCATCCAAGTATTGGCCAGGCAGTTTTGGAAAAGATGGCCAAGGAGCTCGAACCATACGGGTTGATGGAACGTGCGCCGAGACTTGAGGGACGGAACATGATCATCATTTTAAATCCGCGTCATGCGGAGAAATCCTCATAATTTCGCTTTAGCGAACTAGAGAATTTGGAGGTAACGTAATGCCGAAGATGAAAACGAGGCGTGCTGCTGCGAAACGGTTCTCTCGCACAGGCACAGGCAAACTAAAACGTAATCACGCGTTCACAAGCCACTTATTTGCAGCGAAGACGCAAAAACGCAAGCGCCATCTGCGCCATGCGGCATCGGTATCACCGAGCGATTTCAAACGCATTAAGCATTTGATCTGCTACCTATAAGCGTAAGTAGTATGGGGAACAACGAAGGCAAAGAGACGCTGCTAGGTCAAGGAACCGACGGGAGGACGAGAAGGAGCGTACGTAGTTTGTACGTGACTGAGCGGACGACCTGAGGTGACGCAGAGATAGCACGCGGATCTGAAGCCGTAGGAGGAATAAAGGGATGGCAAGGGTAAAAGGCGGCACAGTGACACGCCGTCGACATAAGAAGATTTTGAAGTTAGCGCGTGGATATTTTGGGTCGAAACACCGTTTATATCGTACCGCGAATCAACAGGTTATGAAGTCCCTCATGTATGCGTACCGCGATCGTCGCGTCCGCAAACGCGATTTTCGTCGCCTCTGGATTCAGCGGATCAACGCTGCAGCTCGCATGAACGGTCTTTCGTACAGCCGTTTGATGCACGGTTTGAAACAAGCGGGTGTCGAAGTGAATCGCAAGATGTTGGCTGATTTGGCGGTTACTGATGCCAAGGCCTTCACGGAACTGGCGACGGTGGCAAAAGCCAAGTTGCAAGCTTAAGGTTTTCGTTTTGATGGGGTTGCTATATTGACATCATCAGCGATGGTTACGCTGATGATAATGATGTAGCGATGTAGCGGGCTCATGCACTGTGGTGGTGCAGCGGCCCGCTGTTTTTGTTTGGCTTGGGGCGGTGAATGGTGACTTTTCTTGCTTATTGATGCTCATGGGGCCTAACAACCCAAAGAAAGTGGCTAGATGCCTTCGTATAGCCCAGAAAATCTCGGCTATTCGGAGAACTTTTCAGTCGTCTCATCAAAGCGAGGGGAAGCAGTGGACATCAATGTGTGTTTGGTGAGCCATTTGATCGCGGCGCAATTTCCTCAGTGGGCCCATCTTCCTGTTAAGTCTGTCGAATTGAGCGGGTGGGATAACAGAACCTTTCGTATTGGTGAGGACATGACTGTAAGATTACCTAGCGCAGAGGCGTACGCGT
>JAKACY010000194.1 GCA_021821025.1 Bacillota bacterium
GACTTGGTTCGCGATCCGCGGGATTTGCCATTAGAGAGTATATAACACCCTCGTGATATGTAAGACCCTCACCCCCTGAAGCCATGGGTGAGGGTGTATTTGGTCACTGGAAGACAAACCCCTGTATCCAAGCACGTTGCATGTATGCCGGGCATGGACCATGGCGATCGGACTAGTCTCTGCCGTATCGTGTGCCAGCAAGCCCAAGCGATGGGCTTGCTGGCACACGTGTGGCGCGAAAGTTTAGCCTTATTGTACGACGATGGAGCCTTTCATCCACCCATTTGTGCTCATAGGTCCACCCCACCCGGATGATCCTGAGCCGCATGGAGCCATACATTGCCAGTAAAATGTCCCCTTTTTATTGACGTGAAACTTCACTTCCACTGTAGACTTGATCGGAATTGGGATGTTGATTCCCAATTGGCCAATGGTAATCGTGTGTGAGACAGCGCCGGGGTTCAGACTGGTCACTCTACGGCCATTGACCAGTTCAAAGTTGCCGATGGTGCCAGTCACCTTGTCGTATTGGTAGGTGCCTTTTGCCAGTGGAGCTGTGCCGTCGTCAAAGTTGCGGATCGTCAAGTCGATCGTATATCCTTTTGGAAGAATCAGCCTCTCTGGGTAAACCATGGGCCAACCTGGGCGCTTTAGCATACCGCCAGTTAAAATAACTAAAGACTCATGGATCACAGGCCGAGGTGCAGGCACCTTTTTGACCGCAGCCATTGCGGGACTGACTGAAGACACCGTGCCGACTAGAAATCCTGCAGCCAGTAAAGTTGTTGCTGCTTTTTGAACAACTCGATTCATATACTTGAATCCTCCTCGTATCATTATTGAATGATATTGTGAAGTTACAGCTTAATCATGGCTTATTTAGTTCAAACTATAGAGTGATAAATGTACTATTATTAGCTCGGTAGTTTGAACTATTCTGAGTACGGTTCATATTGACTATTAGCCACTTTCTGGACAGAACCAAAAGTGGACCAATTTACCCTTCGCTCCTCCGTTGATTCGACATTATCAGGAGGCGACTTTGATAGAATTGAACACAAATATATCTTGGTCTTATCGAGGATTCAGCCACCCATGCGAAATTTTTATGGAATGCTAGTGATTTCCTTGCGTGATAAGGTAAAGCATGTTAATGCGAAGACATCTTCTGTAGCATCAATGGAAGGGCCGAGTTCCGTTCGGATTGAATGGAAGCGGGGGACCCAGTCTTTGGGGTGAATTGGTTTGCTTCGCCCGTTGCAAACCATAGGCGAGAGAAACGCCGAATCCGTCAGCTAACCTCGTAGGCGAATACAGTAAGTGCAGCATTCCTTTCTTTCTTCAGAACCATCCATTTTTATGTAACGGTGTCTTTGGAATTTGCTTCTTTAGATGTCCGATTGTTGGACATCCTATTATTGGAGTTGTCTGCCTATATGCGTAAAAAGGTAGGATTGATGGGTTTTGGGAGAACAGGTAAATTGGTAGCGGCTGAGATATTGAAAGATAAAACGTTATCCTTGGAATGGGTCTTAAAAAAGTCGGACGAGCACGCGGGTATGTACGCCAGTGATTTGTTGGAGTCAGGAGGTCGCATGGGTAAAATCTACTCCATTCAAAATATAAATGTTGAGCAACTGCTGGATCATCACACGGTCGATGTCATGAGCAGAAACCCTTGGTTTAACGTCGGATGATCATGTCAGTTCAGTTCGTGCCGGCGGAATTGTTGGAAAGCATGAAATTATATTTGGGCTTTCGAATCAAATATTCTGCTCTTGCTATACCGCATAGAAGTAGGGCAGCCAAAGGGACGATATGACAAGGAACTCAATGCCCAATCTCAATTGGCGCCGGTGGTTTAGGCGCTTATTTTGCGTTGCACACGTGTATATTTGCATACTGTTCAAGTATTCGGAACCTTGACAATGTAGGAAATAGAACTATAATAGCTATATATTATTAATTTGATTTTATATCTATTGTTGAGAGGGTGGGGGAATTATGCGGTTTCTGTTGATCGATATCGACTCGATGTCGCCAGAGCATTTGGGGTGCTATGGGTATCATCGCAATACTTCACCAAACATTGATTCATTGGCCCAAGAAGGTGTTCGATTTGAAAATTACTACACGTCAGATGCACCTTGCTTTCCATCCAGAACCGCTTTAATGACAGGACGGCTGGGTATACATAACGGCATTGTCGGCCACGGGGGTACAGCTGGTGACCTGCGGCCAGAAGGGATTCATAGGGATTTTAGAGATCGCTTAGGGCGTCAGGAGAGCCTTCCGGGCGTTTTTCGTCAAAAAGGATTGCATTGTGCCCTAGTCAGTCCTTTTGGCGAGAGACACTCGGCATGGACGTTTTATGCTGGGTTTAATGAAATCTATAATACGGGCAAAGGCGGCATGGAATCTGCGGAGGAAGTGACGCCCACTGTCCTGCGGTGGATCGAGCAAAATGCCAAGCGAGATGATTGGTTTTTGTATGTGAATTATTGGGATCCGCATACACCATACCGCGCTCCAGAGAGCTTTGGCAACCCATTTGAAAACGATCCCTTACCGGGCTGGATGACAGAAGAGATGTTGGAACGCCATCGCCAGAAGGTTGGCCCTCACGGTGCACGAGAGATCAATATGTACGATAACCGCACAAATCCAAAATTTCCGCGCCATCCTGGTGAGATCGCTAATATGGAAGACTTGAGGATGATGGTCGACGGGTATGATTGTGGAATTCGTTTTGCAGACCAGCAGGTGGGAGAGATCTTGCAGGCTCTAAAAGCGCAGGGCGTCTACGACGATGTCGTTGTAATCGTCACGGCAGACCACGGCGAGAACATGGGGCAACTCGGAATATATGGGGAGCATGCCACAGCAGACCAGGGGACCTGCCGCATTCCGATGGTCATCCGCTGGCCTGGGATGCACAAGGGTCATGTGGATATGGATTTACATTACCACTTGGACCTTCCTCCGACTTTGGCCGAAATATTGGACGCAAAGCCATCTGAAGTATGGGACGGGCAAAGCTACGCACCTGTACTGACTCGTGGCGAAAACGCTGGACGTCCTTTTCTCGTTGTTTCCCAGAATGCGCATGTCTGCCAAAGGAGCGTGCGGTTTGAAAATTGGCTTTATGTTCGGACGTATCATGACGGGTATCACTTGTTTGACAAGGAAATGCTATTTAACCTGGCGCAGGATCCTCACGAAGAACACAACGTTGCGGCCGACAATCCGCTCGTGTGCCGCGAGGCAGTCTACCTTCTAAATGAATGGCATGATGAAGCCATGATGACCATGCCTGATCCTTACGATGCGGACCCGATGTGGACCGTGATCAAAGAAGGGGGCCCGTATCATGCTAAGGGGCACCTTAAAAAATATGCCGAACGGCTGATTGAGACCGGTCGTGGTCACGCGGTTGAGGAACTTCGCCATCGGCATCCTCAAGAGTTTCAGTAATCTTGGCATGGTTGAGAGAGCTCTGGGGACATCGTATACTACGAAAAGCTTGTATATGATCTTCGGGAGTTGAAGAGGATGTCCCCAGGGTTGGGTCAGAATTTACCGCGTGCTAAGCAAATGAATCGATCCTTGATCTTGGAACAGATTTTATTCTATGGGCCGATGACACGCCAACAGATCGCTCAAAATCTCGGGCTGACATCGGCCACTATCACGAACTTTGTTGCAAAGATGATTCGTGAAGGCTTGTTGGCTGAAGTGGGATACGTCGAAGAGGTTAGGCTGGGCCGTAAATCGATTGCGATTGATTTCAGAAGTAATTGTTATGCGGTTATCGCCATTCACCTTCGTGCCTCCGACATGGAAATTGGATTCGTCGACTTGCGTGGAAGGGTATCGAATAGACGCCTCATTCGTTATCCGACACCGATGCCGAAAGAGTCGTTTTTGCGTTTTGTTCGCGAGCAAATTGAAATACAGCAGGGCGAACGAAAAGAGTTGAGGGTTGTTGCTGTCAGTATAGGCGTTAGAGGTATGCAGCTTGGTGGAGACGAGGGTGGCGCAAATTCGATCATTATCTCTGATTATATGGACACTGCTCGCCTGCGGGAGGATGTTTCTACATATGTAGACGCCCCGGTCATGCTTGGGAACCACACCTCTGGAATGGCGCTGGCAGAAAAAATGTATGGCCAGGGACGACCTTTGGATGATTTCTTGCTTATTTATATGGGGCCGAAGGGAATTGGGTCTGGTCTTGTATTTAACGGAGAGCCATATCGAGGTCACGGATCGACGGCGATTGGTTTGGGGCACATGATGTTTTCCGATGACGGTCCAAAATGCTCTTGTGGGCGTACGGGCTGTTTGGAGATGTATGCATCTGAAGCTGCGATTCTCGCAGAGTGCGGTATCGATGACGTTCATGAACTTATAAGGCGCCTCGGCCAGGCAGACGCAAGAGCCACTCAGGCGGTAGAAGAAGCAGGTAGAAAAATCGCTGCGATCATTAATTCTTTTCTGAGTATTGTCCAGTTGCAGCGAATCGTACTCGGTGGGACCTTGGCATCAGAGAGTTCAGTTTTGGTATCTGCCATAGAGGAAAACATGCGCCAAAAACCCCTGATGTTTGAACAGTTCACCACTGAGGTTTCAGTTTCTGCATTAGGGCACGATCTTGGTATCATCGGAGCCGCTGCACCAGCCATCTTGGAGTGCGTAATTCGAGGTGACGAGTTTCCGGAGAACATCGAATGATGATCGGATAGTCAAAATGCAGAAACGCGTATGACATCACAATTCAGGGTGTTGGG
>JAKACY010000195.1 GCA_021821025.1 Bacillota bacterium
GATGCCAGTGTTTGCCGAGTGTGGTGGGTTCATGTATTTGACGGAGACGCTGATTGACATTTCGGGTGTGCCACATCAAATGGCGGGCATCATTCGAGCTAAGGTGGCCATGCAATCACGCGTGGCGGCACTGGGGTATCGGGAAATTACGGCACTTCAGGATACGCTTTTATTACCCGCGGGACACACTGCTCGCGGTCATGAGTTTCATTATTCGAAAGCCTCATATCAGGGACTTGAAAGCTGGCCCCATGCGTATGAAACCGTCGGCATGCGAGGCAAAATGACGGACGGTTATGCGCAGGGGAACCTGTTGGCGGGATATACCCATCTGCATTTTGCGTCTAATCCGCGTATGGTGGAACGCTTCATAGAGGCGTGCCGAATATTTAAGGAAGTGCATCTCAAGACGTTTGGCGTTTAGAATGATGCGAAGGCTCAAGTTGTTTGACGAGTAGGTGCAATGGGGGATGCCTAGTGACTAAAAGCCTCATGGTAATGGGAACAGCTTCAAACGTCGGGAAAAGTATCCTATGCACGGCACTTTGTCGAATCCTCGTTCAGGATGGTTTTAAAGTGGCCCCATTTAAATCACAAAACATGTCACTCAATTCGGCGGTGACGCCCACAGGTCGCGAGATCGGTCGGGCGCAAGCAGTTCAAGCACAGGCGTGTGGCATTGCTGCCAATGAACATATGAATCCAGTGCTACTGAAACCTACTCGCCATGATCAATCGCAGATCGTGCTTCAAGGTCGAGTTTATGACACCACTTCTGCACGAGCGTACTTTCGGGAGCGAAACGGTGAAATATGGGATGCGGTTGTAGAGAGTTTTCAGTACCTCGCCGCGAGGCATGAAATTCTTATAATTGAAGGTGCTGGAAGTCCCGTCGAAATGAATTTAAAGTCCCATGAGATTGCAAACATGCGTACCGCTCAGCTCGCTGAGGCAGATGTACTTCTCGTGGCGGATATTGATAGGGGCGGAATATTTGCTGCCGTTGTCGGTACTCTTTTATTGTTAACGAAGAGCGAACGAGCGATGGTCAAAGGGATCATCGTCAATAAGTTTCGTGGAGATCCGTCTCTGTTTGTCGATGGAGTGCGCATGTTAGAAGAATATACGGGTGTTCCTGTTCTCGGCGTGATCCCTCATATCGACAATTTGGGGATTGAGGAAGAAGACTCAGTCGCCCTGGATCATCCTCCCTACGCAGCGTTTGACCAGAATTACGAAGGGCATGATATGGTGCATGTAGCAGTTATCCAAGTCCCACACATCTCCAACTTTACGGATTTTGATCCACTATTTCTCGAAGTTGGTATACACGCGTATTTTTGTCGTACTCCGGACGAGATTGAAGATGCACATGTCATTATCCTGCCTGGAAGCAAGAATACAATAGGGGATCTACAGTGGCTGCAGGACTCTGGAATGGCAGATGCCATCAAGCGCAGGCGCACAGCGGGCGCGATCATTGTCGGTATATGCGGTGGATATCAAATGCTGGGAAGAGAGGTTCGGGATCCGGATGGTATCGAATCAGATGTTCCTATCTGCCGTGGCCTCGATTTGTTGCCAGTAGTGACCACTCTTCTGAAGGAGAAAACAACTGTGCTGGTACAAGGACATTTAAAAGGCATATTTGCCGGAATTCCAGTGTCAGGTTACGAGATTCACTTAGGAAAGTGCACGGGGTTGCCCGGCTGCCAACCATTTGCGACGATTCGCACTGTCCCGGATGGGGAGATCAGAATGGACGGCGCGGTTGACTGTGACGGGAACGTCATAGGAACGTATTTGCATGGAATATTTGACAACGATGCGTTTCGTCAGCAGTGGTTAAGTCATATAAGAAATCATTTCGGTTTCGAACATCCATTGGCGTCAACCTGGTCGATGGCAGATACGCGTTCAAAGGCGTTTGATCGCCTTGCTGATACTGTAAGACAGCACCTGAATATGAGCATTCTATATGAAATTCTCGGGTGTACAAATGCTTGATTTGACCTGCTGTGTGCTGCGAGGCGTAGTTAATGCAGGTGTGGTTAACAGGGTGATGCTCAAGGCGTAGCCCTATATTCTTCATAGGTTGCGGGCGCTTCAATAGGAGATATCATCACGATTAAAACCCTAAGGTGCTGCGGACGTATCGGACATAGGATTGCGCGACGGGAAGGCTGGAGGAGGTCGTCGATTTTAACGTGATGATGAGACTGGATCGCTCATTACGGTAAATGGTGTCTATAAACGCAATATTGACGATATAGGATCGATGAATGCGGATAAATCGGTCGGTTGGCAGGCGTTCTTCTAAAGACTGCAGTGTGGTCTCGGTCGTAAATGATCCAGCCTTTGTATGGATCCAACAGCGCTTTTGCAAACTTTCCATATAAATCACGTCTTCGAGTGCGATGGGTCGCCAGACTCCATCTCTGTGTCCCATCAGGTAGGACGGGGATTGAATAATGCCGCGCCGCTTCGGAGGCATAATCACAGTCAGCGCAGACTCAGCCCCAGATTCATTGTAAAGAAAGTAGCCCACGCCATAATATGGTACTCCAAATACAGAAGAGTCGACTTCGCGCTCGATACGATCACGATGAGCAAAGACGTCTCTAGCGATGCTGCCAGGAGGCACCATATCTCCTGGCTCGATGCTCAAATTATGTTCACCTGGGCGATACAGAATATAGTTTCGCTTGTCGGCAATCGCGATCGAAGCACTCTCAGGAATCCAATCCTTGAGCAGTTGAGGTATCTGGCTCAGAAATAAAGAATCAGTCATATTACAACCTGATTCAAAAAACCTACGATCATTTCTATAGGTTTTTTCGACTCTTACGAGTTCGCAGTCGTATAGGATTCATCCGCTTGGAGGCTGCTTTCGCACCACCGAAGAGGAGTCAAACCCGAGAACGGAAGAGTCACCTTTTCCTATGTCCGATTCGCGTCGCCCCCTTCCCAGGTGTTATCTGGTCTTAATAAGATATCCCGCCACACCATTCGCGTCGTGTATGCGGCAGGCATTTCTTGTTAGCCCAGTAACGCCCTACGGAATCCCAACTACGAAATCAGGCTGCCTCCTTTCTCCCGTAAGGTTTTTTCGAGTTCTTTCTTAGCTTGATTCCATGTACTGCAATTGCTCTTTCATTCGCGAGATATTTAGAAGCTGTCTAAACTTCCTCACTCTAATAGTAGCGCCACTTCATCGATCCGACAACTGCACGATTTTATGTGGTGATGAGCTTGCTGCAATGTTACAATCTGGCATAAGGTGCTGAATCGATTGTGACAGAAAACGACATAAATTCTCGCCTACCGTGTCACGGGCCCAACAGACCGAAAATTCGATCGCATATAAAGGTAAAGGACGTAATGAAACATTTTGGGCTATCCGTATTGAACACGGGTTCACTGAGTACGATTTGTCCAAATACGCTACGAAATTGCGTGCTTCTTGGATAAGTGAACACATTGGCGCACACATCGCACAAAAACTCACGAAATGAGCTTTTGAAGCTGTGGCCAAAATGGCTTATGGTAAGGCCAAGAAGGTCAGGTTCAAAAGCCGAAATCGGGGGCCATGGGGAGGTTCAGGCCGGCACAGACGCTTTAATCTTGATGATGCATTTTGAAAACGGCAACGAACCGGGCGATGTGTCACACCATGCCACGGTTCGTTGCAATAGTTAGCGCAGTCGCCACACAATCTCGTTGTATCGCAGTTCATTTTTGAGGGTATGGATCCTCGTATCCTTATCGATCACAACTGCTTCGATATCATGAAGCTCGGCCCAATCCACCAATTGTTCTGTGCTGACGTTGTACGAAAAGCCGGTATGATGCGCGCCGCCTGCTAAAATCCATGCTTCGGCGGCATCTCTCAGAGAGGGTTGAGGCTTCCAGAGTACGCGCGCCACAGGGAGTTTCGGCATCGCTAGATCCGGTTGTTCTGCCTCTACTTCATTGATGATCAGGCGAAAACGTCCGCCCAAATCGATCAGGGACGCGCATATGGCATGCCCTGTCCTGCCATCGAAAATCAGGCGAGCAGGGTCTTCTTTGTTGCCGATAGAGAGTGGATGGACCTCGATACGCGGTTTTGTTGCGGCGATCGTCGGACATACCTCGAGCATATGGCTGCCTAAGATCATCGGCCGATCTGGCGAGAAATGATACGTATAATCTTCCATAAAGGAAGTACCTTCGTTACCCGCCATGATCTTCATGATACGAACGAGGGCCGCTGTTTTCCAGTCTCCTTCTCCTCCAAAGCCATACCCATCCGCCATCAAGCGTTGAACTGCTAGACCGGGCAATTGCCGTATCCCATGCAGGTCTTCGAAGGTGGTTGTAAAAGCGCCAAATCCGCCTTGGGTTAGAAACCTCCTTAACGCCAATTCGATTCGCGCCTGTTCCAAGATTGAATCTTGCACAGGACCCGCTTTGGTTGCCTGTGGGTCCATGTCGTAAAGCTCTGCGTACTCTTCAAAGAGATGTCGAACATCCTCATCAGACACTTCGCGAATGACGTCCGCCAGGTCGCCGACGCCATAGCCATTCACCGACCAGCCGAGCGTGATCTGCGCACTGACTTTGTTGCCTTCAGTCACCGCGACTTCGCGCATGTTGTCGCCAAACCGCGCCACTTTTAAGTTCTGGTCTTCGGCTACGGCCACTGCGGTATGCATCCACTGGCCGATCCTGCTGCGCGCCTCTGCATCCTGCCAGTATCCCACGACGACCTTGCGGACGAT
>JAKACY010000196.1 GCA_021821025.1 Bacillota bacterium
CGCGGGAAGCGGTGTTGAGAGAAGCCTCGGTGGAAGTCGTGCGTGTACAAAATGCTGCGTCCGCAGACGGCAGCGTCCACTTGAGCATCCCTGATGCGCTGGCGGTCTTAGCAAATCGCGGGCTGATACACGTTTTGTTAGAAGGCGGTCAGCGGTTGGCAAGTGCATTTTTAGATGCCAAGCTCGTGCAAAAGGTGTGGTTTTTTCACGCCCCGAAGCTGCTTGGCGCAGGGCTGACGCCACTTGTGCCGATGGGCATCACAGCTTTGGCGGATGCAGTGGTACTTAGCGACACAGAAGTCACCGTGTTGGGACAGGACGTCCTCGTCAAAGGAACGCCAGTGTATCGTGACAAAGGCAGGTGAGCAACGTGTTTACAGGACTCATCGAGGAAGTGGGGAAAGTCGTTTCAGTCCGTCGTACTGCTCGGGCGATGAAACTGGCGGTGGGCGCAAGGACGGTTTTATCAGAGACGATTGTCGGAGACAGCATCTGTGTAAGTGGCGTATGCCTCACAGTCATTGAACTTCGACCCGATCAGTTCGTGGTTGATGTTGTTCCAGAGACCGTAAAGCGCTCAACGTTGCAGTGGATAGGTGCAGGAGAAAAGGTCAACCTAGAGCGGGCGATGCGAGCGGATGGGCGTTTTGGCGGTCACATCGTAGCCGGACACGTCGATGGGGTCGGCACGGTCACTAGAATGGTCACCGATGATTTCGCGCAAATCGTAACCATCACCAGCCATCCATCTGTTATCCGTTATGTCGTCGAGAAGGGGTCTATCGCCATCGATGGCGTTAGCCTAACTGTCATGCGTGTGGAGGAGGATTCCTTCACGGTGTCGATCATTCCACACACTGCGACGGTGACGCTTTTCTCTGAGCTGCGCATAGGGGATCGCGTCAATCTTGAGGTTGATGTGATCGGCAAATACGTGGAGCGGCTGTTAACATATCCTGACTCAAAACATGTAAGTAGCAATGGCCTCACACGCGATATTTTACAACAGTGGGGTTACTAGTTGGTAAGGATGATGGGTATATGTTTGCAAAGATAGAAGACGCCATAGCTGCTTTAAAACGCGGTGAGGTTATTATTGTAGTGGACGATGAAGATCGCGAAAATGAGGGTGACTTCGTCGCGCTCGCAGAGTTTGCATCGGCAGAAGTCGTTAATTTTATGATCACGCATGGGCGTGGACTTTTGTGCGTGCCAATTACGGAAGAGCGCGCCAAAGAACTTGATTTGCGGCCAATGGTTTCGAATAACACAGAAACGTATCAGACGGCGTTTACCGTATCGGTGGACCATCAAAAGACCTCCACAGGGATATCTGCGTATGAACGGGCGCAGACGATTGAAGCACTCATCGCTGCTGATACAAAACCGGAACAATTTCGTCAGCCAGGCCACATTTTCCCGCTGATTGCAAAAGAGGGTGGTGTATTGCGCCGGACCGGGCATACAGAGGCGGCTGTTGATTTAGCTAAACAGTGTGGCGCCAAGCAGGCGGGTGTGATCTGTGAAGTGTTAAAGCCTGACGGCACGATGGCAAGGGTGCCTGACCTAGAGGAGATAGCAGCTCATTTTGGGCTTTTGATGATTACGATCGCAGATCTCATCGCGTATCGAAAACGTGAGGAAAACCTTGTGATGCGCGCGGCAGAAGCGGTGTTGCCGACGGAGTACGGGGATTTTCGCGTGATCGCGTACACCAACGCAGTCGATCAAAAGGAGCATGTCGCACTCGTCCATGGCCAGATTGAGGCTGATCACCCCACGCTTGTGCGCATGCACTGCGAGTGCTTGACTGGAGACGTATTCGGCTCGTACCGCTGTGATTGTGGTCCGCAGCTTCATGCTGCACTAAAGGCGATCGCGGCAGCTCCTGCTGGGGTGCTCGTGTATCTGCGCCAAGAGGGACGCGGAATCGGCCTAGTCAATAAGATTCGCGCATATCACCTTCAGGAGCAGGGATTCGATACGGTAGAGGCTAATGAAAAGCTTGGCTTCGCGCCTGATCTTCGCGATTATGGTATCGGTGCGCAAATCTTGCGCGATTTGGGCGTAGGGAAAATGCGGCTTTTAACCAACAATCCCCGCAAGATCAGCGGACTTGCCGGCCATGGCCTGGAGATCGTCGAACGCGTGCCGATCGAGATGGATGCAAGTCTGCATAACGAACAGTATTTGCTGACCAAAAAGACGAAGATGGGACATTTGTTGAACATTTGAGAGAGGACGATGTGTGATGGGACGTACATTTGAAGGCAACCTGGTTGGAAGTCATTTAAAAGTAGCAATCGTAGTGAGTCGTTTCAACGATTTTATCTGCCAAAGGTTGTTAGCTGGAGCGCAGGATGCGCTCATGCGTCACGGGGTAAACGAAGATGATGTCGACATCGCGTGGGTGCCTGGAGCATTTGAATTGCCGCTCATTGCGAAAAAGTTAGCCGAGTCCAAGCGTTACGATGCGGTTATCGCGCTCGGCGCGATCATTCGTGGCGCTACGCCACATTTTGACTACGTGGCCGCAGAAGCATCGAAGGGCATCGCGAGCGTGAGTTTGCAAACCAACCTGCCCGTCATCTTCGGTGTGCTGACCACGGATACGATCGAGCAGGCGATCGAACGTGCAGGTACGAAGGCTGGCAACAAGGGCTGGGATGCGGCTGTGACAGCGATTGAAATGGCCAATTTGACCCGTTCGCTATCGCAGTAACATGAGGTTCACCGTGTCGACTCGTAAGCTCTACGATGCGACGTCAGCTTATCAACGTATCTATGTCGGTCAGCGTGGCGATTTGCGGTTCATGCGCTTCGGGGATTATCACGCGGGTTGGCAAGGCGCTGTCTATGTCAAACACCCACATCGGCTGTATTTTGGATATCAGCAGGCGTTTTCACTCTTTTCAATCGTGAGATCGGATGTATCTCGTTTCTTATCGGTCGGGGTAGGGACAGGCACGGCAATCTCTCATGTGCATCATTTTTATCCTAGGGCAAAACTCGTGGGAATTGAACTCGATCCAGACGTGTTATCAGTGGCGAAGTCTTGTTTTTTCATGCCGATGGATGAACGTGTACAGTTAGTCACGGAAGATGCCAGAACTTGCGTTCCCAAGCTCGCAGACGCATTTGACCTGATCTTTGTGGATGTATTTTTTCATGAGCGGACGCCGGCTGCGTTGTTATCTCCGATCTATCTTCGGGTTCTATCTGACATTCTTATGGATGGCGGCGTGGCGGTGTTCAACGTGATCATGTCTTATGGAGGCTCGGACCGCGAAGTTTTTGGTCGCCTTTGTACCGACTTAAAGGCGCTGATTGGGCCAGTATTTTACATACCTCTGGGTATGGTACCGTATTTGTCCCAAAATATTGTAGTCTTTGCATGCAAGGATGCGCGTCTTTTATCTGAAGCGACTTTAAAGAGAAACGCGGTGCGCTATATCGAAGAGCACCAGATGGTGTATGGCTTCAAAGCCAAACGTTTGCCGTATCTGCTGAAGGTGTGGTAGATTACGGCGCATCGCGATGACTGTTTGTTGAAGAGAGGGCGGATTTTTCTAAGTGGGTGGATTAAGCAGCTTTACCAGCGACCTGATCTTTAAGCTGATCGCAATCGTGCTGGGGCTTTCTGTGCACGAATTCGGTCATGCGGCGATGGCTTTACTGGTAGGCGATGATACGGCAAAAAAGCAGGGACGGGTGACTCTCAATCCACTCGCACACCTCGATGTGCTGGGACTGCTGATCATTTTCATCGCATCTTTCGGGTGGGCGAAACCAGTCATCTTCGATCCACGCAGGATTTGCATCAACAAGAGGCTTGGCATTGTTCTGATCGCTCTTGCAGGGCCGCTCATGAATGCGGTATTGGCACTGGTCGCCATCGGCGCGTTCTATGCGCTAAACCCATTACCGGGCACGTTTTGGGCGTCTGGGATCGGAATTTTCGTCTTCAAGGCACTCAGTTGGATTTTGCAGCTCAACATCGCACTCGCCATCTTTAACTTGATTCCTATCCCACCTCTGGATGGGTGGATGATTCTGCATTATTCATTGCCGCGACGCTTCTTCCCGCAAATGAGCCGATTCGAGCGGATTGGTCCATTTTTCTTGATTCTGCTCTTGATTACGCCGGTGGGTTCATACGTGCTTTCCTATACCGTCATGGCGGTCATGAGCTGGTTTGGTTTGGCATGAGTGAGCTTGGTCTTGATTACACCGTGTCCTTACAGGCTTTTGAAGGCCCGCTAGACTTGTTGTTACATTTGATTGAAAAGCAAGAGTTGGATATTTATCAGATCCCGATTGCGCGAATCACCGATCAATATGTGACGATATTAGAGGCGTCGCTATCTGCCAACATGGAGGTAGCGAGCGAGTTTATTGTCATGGCTGCGACGCTGATCGCTCTAAAAGCACGCTCTTTATTGCCTAAGCCAAACCCGATAGAGGTCCTTGATAATCTGGATGACTTCATAGAAGATGATATGGAAGCGGATTTGACTATCAGGTTGCTCGAGTATAAGGCTTTTAAAGATGTCACGAACAAGTTTCAAGAATTAGAAGATGCGAGAAGCCAGATCGTCAGCAGGATGCCGATGCCAATAGACTTATTTGCAGACCGGCCCAAAGTGGAGTCATCGCTGCGTAGTGTTGAGCTAGAGGATCTTCAGCAGGCCTTTTTGCGCGTATGGGAACGCAGTCAAGATGTAGATGTGCACGACGTTAAGGTG
>JAKACY010000197.1 GCA_021821025.1 Bacillota bacterium
CAAATCGAGTGGACGCTAAGGCAGGGATCAGCGAACTTCATGGAACTTCTAAAGAGGCAAAGTCGGCAGGAGATCGTAACAGTCTTCCTTGCGGTATTAGAACTCATTAGATTGAACCGCGTGCGCTGCACGCAGGAGGAGAAATTCGGGGACATATGGATCGAACGGATGAACAGTTGATCGCTCTTCAGGAACGTTTGAAGCAGATTGATCCGGATGAGATGTTGCCAGCTCTAGAAGGGCTGTTGTTTGCAGCGGGCACGGAGGGCTTAACGGATAAGCAGATCGCACGCGTTTTGCAGCTGCCTGAGAGCGACGTGCGTTATGTTTGCGAACTGTTGCGAGAGCGACAGGCAAGAGAAAGTCGAATGATGCAAGTGGTGCGCATCGCAGATACATGGCAACTGACGACACACCCGAAGCTGTCGCCATTTTTGCGTTTGCTGGCGATGGCGCCGGCGCCTTCATCCTTGTCGCAGGCAGCGCTTGAGACATTGGCGATCATCGCATATCGACAGCCTATCTCAAGACTAGGGATTGAGGCCGTGCGAGGAGTCAAGAGTGAACGAGCGATCGGCACCCTGATGGCCCGTGGTCTGATCGAGGAAGTTGGACGCGAGCAAGCACCGGGCCGTCCTTATTTGTATGGAACAACGCGAGACTTTCTGGATTATTTCGGCATATCTTCTGCAGCACAACTACCTCCTCTCACCATATCCACGGATAGTTCCCAGGAAGATGACGATGCATAAATGAATACGTGTTCGGATATGGTAATCGTTGTATTTACGCGTGATGACGCGAGCGCAAAGCCAAGGAGGGGCCGCTTCCATGGTTTTTTTCATCGTTGTCTTAGCGGCCGTTATGGCGCTGTTGATGGCAAATGTCCACTTGGAGTTCACTTACGAATACATATCGGGCGAAAATCATATTCGCATTCGAATTTCATACTTGCGCCTATTTCACTATAGCCATGTGCTACGGGCCAAGGTAAGAGCGGACAGAGATGGTCAGAATAAGATCTTCGCTGAAGGTTTGTCGAGTATTGAGCCGTCCCAGAATAAATCGTTTTCATGGGACCTGATTGCACAGTACTGGGCAAGACTGAAAGAGGTCATTCAAAAGGCGGATGGCTTCTTTCAACAGATCCATGGTCTGTTGAACGCTTTAAAGGTGAGAAAATTCACATGGCTGACGGAAGTCGGACTGGATTTTGCCCCAGATACGGCGTTCGCTGCGGGGATGGCGTGGGCCACAATGGGATCTGCGACAGCGCTAGCCATGGGCCTCTTGAATTTTTATCAAGTACCTGATCTTCAGGTGATGCCCGTCTTTGATCGCCGTGCGTTTGCAACGCGAGTCTCCTGCATAGTTGATGCTCGCCTAGGCAAAGCTATTTATGCGGGTTTCCGGCTCTTGTTTGTAATAATTAGGACCGGTCGTAAAAAGGGGGGCGCGCATGGTGGAACATCATCCGATACAGTCACTGATGCAAACAGCGATGGAGAATATCAAGGAAATGGTTGATGTCAACACGATTATCGGGGATCCCGTCGAAACGCCCGATGGTAGCGTCATCCTGCCCATTTCGAGGGTAGGGTTCGGGTTTGCTGCAGGCGGAAGTGAGTTTCGATTAAAGCGTGAGCGTGAGCATGGCCCTGGTACTGGATCAGGGACTGATGACATGCCGTTTGGCGGTGGTGCAGGCGGTGGCGTATCGATTAATCCGATGGGGTTCTTAGTTGTAGGACATGGCAACGTCAAATTACTATCCGCTGAGTCCGGCAACCAGTTGTATGATCGTTTGATCGACTTGGCTCCAAGCATGCTCGATCGGCTCGAAGCATTCGCGAAAAAGCGCGACCAAAACACAACAAACACCGAATTGCCAATGTAGCGAAGTGATTTGCATTCGCGTTGCCAAGCGCTCCTTGAGCGCTTGTTTTTTCTTAATTTAAGGGGTGCTTCTATTTGGACAAGTCACGGCATATTCTACAACTGCGGCTATACCCTGCACACATGGCACGCGTTCGAAGATGGGTCGCAGGACTTGCGATTACAGCGCTGGTGTTTGAGCCATTCGGATCTACGCTGGCACTCGCGCATGATACGGAGAAGGTCGGCAATAAAATTGGCGTACCGCAGATCGTTACCCGAGAGCCGCAGATCGCGGCGGAAAGCGCGAGCCTTATCGATGTGCAAAGTGGTCGCGTTCTATATGAAAGACAGCCAGATAAGCGGATGCGTATCGCTAGCTTGACAAAGATCATCACGGCTTGGATTGCGGTTCGGTCGGGCAAACTTGATGCGATCGTCACAGCGTCTGATCGCGCTGTGAGGCAAGAAGGCTCATCGATTTACCTGGCGCGCGGAGAGAAGCAGACGCTGAGGGATTTGACATACGCCATGATGCTTCGCAGCGGCAACGACGCCGCCACGGCCATCGCTGAGTTTCTCGGGGGCTCTACGGAAAAGTTTGCGGACATCATGAATGCGGAGGTACGAAAACTTGGATTAACGCACTCTCATTTTATGAATCCGCATGGTCTGGATCACGATCAGCACTACTCGACCGCCCACGATATGGCTGTCATCACGGCCACAGCACTTAAAAACCCGACCTTTGCCGCAATCGTCAGCACGAAGTATTATTCGATCCCATGGCAAGGACAAAAGTGGGATCGCAAGATGAAAAATAAAAATAAGCTGCTCTGGATGCTGCCAGGCGCAAGTGGTGTGAAGACGGGCTACACCAAAAAAGCAGGCAGGTGCTTGGCGTCAGCTCTCACACGTGATGGTCGCCAGGTAGCACTCGTGGTCTTGCGAGATGGACAAGATTGGGTTGACTCAGCGCATCTTTTGACGTATGGGATCACAGCGTTTGACCGAAGAAATATTTGCGACATCGCATTTCGGGAGTTTCACGCTCCGGTGCGCTTTGGACAAAAATCTGAGGTGAAGGTCGTTCCAAGCGGTCATCTTGTGTATCCATTGCATCAGGATGAAACGGCGGCCATTGAGGTAAAAACCGTTCACATCGACAAACTGTCGGCTCCGATTCGCGTCGGGAAAAAGGCGGGTGAGGTCGTGTATTTTCTACATGGACAGAAGATCGGCAGCCTGCCGCTCGTGACAGCTGAAACAGTGGACGCAAAAGGATTCTTTGGACGGTTGCGGGAATGGATCATGCACTGATGATTTAGCCTAATGTTCGCACAAGAGAGCTTCTCGGGAGGGGGGAGTTCCACCTTGATGAACGTTATCTGGTTTGTCATTTTGATTACGGGAATCGTGGTTGCCGCGTTTACGGGTAGGATCGAGGCAGTGACGCAAGGTGTGCTGATAGGCTCGAAGGATGCCGTCATGGTTTCCATCGGGCTTGTCAGCATTATCGCTTTCTGGCTGGGCATCATGCGAATCGCGGAAAACGCCGGACTCGTGCAGGGCTTAGCGAAGCTGATCAAGCCTCTCGCACATTGGCTGTACCCATCCATACCAGCAGATCACCCCGTCATGGGCTCGCTTGTGGCTAACATGAGTGCCAATATTCTGGGACTCGGCAATGCAGCGACACCCCTTGGACTTAAAGCGATGCGCGAGTTACAATATCTCAATGCGGACTCTACGGTCGCATCCGATGCTATGTGTACACTATTGGCCCTTAATACGGCGAGTCTGACTGTAATTCCGGCCACGATGATCGGATTAAGGATGGAGTTTCACTCGCGATCCCCTGCGGAGATCGTAGGTGCAACGATTGTCGCCACGCTCGTAGCCACGTCGGTTGCGATCTTTTTGGATCGGATTTATCGCAAACGCGCCGCGCGAACATTCGGAGGTCGAGCGTGATGGGCGTAGTATCGAGTCTGTCCGCGTGGGCAATGCCTGTCACATTGGCGCTGATCCTCGTGATCGGGGTCGCCCGTAAAGTACCGATTTATGATTCTTTCATTGATGGCGCGAAGGATGGTTTTTCAACAGCGATTAGCCTCATCCCGCAACTGATTGCGATGATGGTGGCCGTGAGCGTCTTTCGGTCTTCAGGTGCGCTGCAGTTGCTAGTATCTGCCTTGTCTCCTATACTTCATCTTTTGCATTTTCCAGCCGAGCTTTTACCGCTGGCCTTGTTACGGCCATTGTCCGGATCGGGCTCCTTAGCGATCGTTACGGATATCTTTAAACACCATGGCCCCGATTCTTTTCTCGGGCGCGCAGCGTCTATCATGCAAGGAAGCACGGATACTACGCTTTACGTTCTGACCGTCTACTTTGGCAGCGTCGGAATTCGAAACGCGCGATACTCCGTGAAAGTTGGGCTAATCTCGGATTTTGTCAGTGTCGCAGCGTCGCTTATTGCGGTTCATTTGATGTTTACATAAATCTATGCTGGGCGTGATGATAATTGAAAAATGAAGTGCCGGAAAGGTTGCAAAAGGTGATCGCGGCAGCCGGAGTGACCTCGCGCCGCGCCGCCGAGAAATTGATCTTAGACAAGCGGGTAAAGGTGAACGGAACCGTCATCGATGAACTTGGCGCGAAGGTAACAAGGGCGGATGTGATTGAGGTAGATGGGCGCCCGATTGAGCGAAAATCCACGTTCGTGTACGTGCTTTTCAATAAGCCGACAGGCGTGATCACGTCCGTTTCAGACCCTCAGGGAAGAAGCACCGTCATGGATTTTCTGCGCGACGTGCCACAACGCA
>JAKACY010000198.1 GCA_021821025.1 Bacillota bacterium
GTCAATCGGCATGTGCGGCGTGCTCTGCGCCCCATCGACCACCATGATGGCGCCGTGCCGATGCGCGATTTTTGCTACTTCCTGAACCGGATTGATCGTTCCTAAGACGTTTGAAACGTGCGTCATTGCGACGATTTTCGTCTGATCTGTGATCGTCATTTCGGCATCTGCTAGCTTTATCGTGCCGTCTATCTGCAACGGGATATATTTCAGCGTGGCACCCGTCGCTTTGGCCAACTGCTGCCACGGAATCAAGTTGCTGTGGTGCTCCATCGGCGTAATCACGATCTCATCGCCTGGCTGCAGTTTAGGGCGAGCATAGCCGTGCGCCACCATGTTGAGGCCCTCTGTCGTGCCACGCGTAAAGATGATGTGCTGTGCGGACGGCGCATGGATAAACTCTGCGACTTTCTCACGCGAGCTCTCATACGCTTCCGTCGCTAACGATCCTAGCGTATGCACACCGCGGTGCACATTTGAGTTGTATTCGTTATAATAGCGCGACACCGCGTCGATCACCGCGCGTGGCTTTTGCGATGTCGCTGCGCTGTCAAGGTAGACCAGTCGTTTCCCATTGACTTTCTGATCAAGAATCGGAAAATCCCGACGTATCATATTGCGGTCCATTACGCCATCTTCCTCTCGAGCATGGAAGTGACAGCCTCACGCATACGTTCGATCGAGATCTCTGCCAGAACTGGCTGCAAAAATCCCCATACGATCATCGCCTTAGCATCTCTCTCGGAAATCCCACGCGACATCAAGTAAAAGAGCTGATCTTCACTGATCTGACCAACAGAGGCCGCGTGTCCGCACTTCACATCGTTCTCGTCAATCAGCAGCATCGGGATCGCATCCGCACGGCTTTGCGGGCTTAACATCAAAAGCTTCTCTGTCTGCTGCCCGTCTGATCCGCTGGCGCCTTTATGAATCTGTGTGAAACCGCGGTATACGCCGTTTGACCTACCCTGCATTACACCGCGAGCCATCGTGTCGCTCTCACTGAACCTGCCTATGTGAATCATCCTGGCCGTCATGTCGATGTGGGCTCGGCCGATCCCGACCGCGATAGCATGGCTCGTGCTCTTACTGCCATCGCCTTGTAACACAGAACCGAAGTCCGCGACAGTGAATCCTTCGCTGAGTTCGCCGAACACCCAATCCATGCGACCATTTTTGCCCACATTTGCTCGGCGCGAAAGGATCGTCGTCGCTGCCTTGGGGAAGTCCTGCACAGACCCAACGACCACGTGCGCATCGGGTCCGACGACAACCTCTGTCACACCCACATGCAGTTCATCGGTGATCGTCTCAGCAGCCAGATAAGCATCGTAAAGTGTCACCGCACTGCTAGCTTCCGCGATGATCAAGTTGCGTGGAAAAGATCCATGGCCAGATGCAGTCGTTACGCAGATCAACTGCAAAGGCTCTGTGAGTGTTACGCCGCTTGGCACATAGATGAACGCACCATCGCGCCACAGTGCTGTCTGAAGCGATATCAACTGATTTTCATCGTAAGAAACAGCCGTACCAAGGTGTTTTTCAACCAGCTTACGATGCGAGACGGCTGCAGACCGGAGGTTCGTAAAAACAGCACCATTCGCTTCGACCTGTTCTAAACCTCTCTTTAAAACCACCTGTCCATCGGCGATGACAAGCACAGAGCTTTGTCCATCTTGCGCAAGATAAGGGTCTGCAATAGCTTGCCATGTGTTTCCAGCGGCAGCTGCTTCGATTTTAAATGCAGCCAAATTACGGTGCGTCAAGTCGCTTTTTTCGAATCTCGGAATATCCAAACTTTCATAACTCCGCATCGCCTTGCGGCGAGCTTCAATAAGATAGTCAGGATCGCCCTGTTGCGTAAAGTAAGTCTCGAAAGATCCGCTCAATTGTGTCACACCCCTCACACCGTGGCCGAAACCGTCTCGTCGGCAATTCCGAGTTCCGCCTTTAGCCAGTCGTAACCTTTTGCTTCAAGTTCCTCAGCGAGCTCGCGACCGCCTGAACGCACGATCCTCCCCTGCATCATCACATGGACATAGTCCGGTTGAATGTACTGCAGCAGCCTTTGATAGTGGGTAATCATCAGGAGTCCAAACTCTGGTCTCTTTTGCGCATTTACGCCTTCTGCCACGATGCGCAGCGCGTCGATGTCAAGGCCTGAGTCGATTTCATCGAGAATCGCAATGCGCGGTTCTAGAACTGACATCTGTAAAATCTCGTTGCGTTTTTTCTCGCCGCCAGAAAACCCTTCATTTAAATATCGCTGCGCAAATTCGGGATCCATGCTAAGTGCCTTCATCTTATTTTGCAGGTCGCGATGGAACTTCAACACTGGCACTTCCTGTCCCTCACCGCGACGAGCGTTTAGCGCCATACGCATAAAGTTCGCATTCGATACACCCGTAACTTCACTAGGATATTGCATAGCCAAAAACAATCCGGCGCGCGCCCTTTCATCGACATGCATCGCAAGCACATCTTGCCCATCAAGCATAACCGAGCCATCAGTGACTGTGTACTTAGGATGGCCCATCAAAGCAGACGCCAAAGTGCTCTTTCCGGTACCGTTGGGTCCCATGATGGCGTGCACTTCGCCGCCACGAACGTGCAGATCTACACCCTTTAAAATCTCTTTTCCATCAATCGAGACGCGAAGTCCAGAAATCTTGAGTTCAGGTACACCAGTCATCCTATATAGCCTCCTGCCGTTGCAAACATAATCGTCATTAATGTTGACTAATTTAGTCGTCTTTATGCTACCACATATACACAAAAAAGCAAGCGCCACGCTCCAGAACTTTCAGGAGCGTGGCGCTTCGCATTACCAATCTAAAACAGATACCGCATCACAGTTTTCGCTTCTTCAGACATCATTTCCTTTGTCCAAGGTGGATCGAACGTCAGATCGATCACAACTCGGTTCGCGCCCATGTCTTCCACGCGATGCACGATCTCATCTTGCAATTGTTCCATCGCAGGACACCCCATGGTCGTCAGCGTCATACGAATGGTCACATTCGTGTCGCCGTCGACCTCCTCGATCTTCACGCCGTAAATCATCCCCAAGTTCACGACGTCAATCTGAATCTCAGGATCCACGACTTCCTTCAACTGCTCATAAATGGCCTCTTCAGTAATCACATAGCATACCTCCTATCACACAACTGTAACGATACATAGTTCACATGTACTATATATCCTAACGCAATAACCACACATATGTCCACTTCCACAATATACAGCTATCTTGCCTGCTGCGCCTGATTTTATAATAGACGATAACATCACGAAAGAAGGTTGCAGCTCAATATGACCCCTAAAAAGAGCCTGGGCGGCATCTTATTAACCGTATGCGCGCTGTTTCTCGGATCAACCGCAGCGGCCAATACCACGCCAAAACCTCTTTTTAGAGGTGACAACTTCTTCGTAGCGCATTCAAACAGGGTTGCAAAGCAGACACAGCGAGTATCAGCAAACGTGACTTTTGCGATGATCATGACCCGATTTTCTGGCATGCCCGAAGCGTTGTCAGTCGGTTCCCTCTATCAGGTGGTTGCAGGCGATGGCGCCACTGTGCTGATCCAGGATCACAACACCCAGTATACCGTTCCACAATCAGCTGTCCGGGAACTGACTGTCTCGCCGCAACCAAGTACCCCCGTCAAGATGATCGGTGGCAAGGTAATTCTCGGGTTTGCAGACGGAACAACATCACAGTATGCGAGCAATTTCAGTGATCCGCTATCGCTTTTCTCTCCGCTCAGCTATAACGTTGGCTCAGGTGGAACAGTCGCTGGGAATTTTCCAGCCGCGCTATCAGAACAAGCCCATCAACGAGGGATCCAGGTTTGGCCAATTCTGGCGTCAGGATTCAATCCCATTCAAACGAATGCCATCCTTCAAAGCGAGCAAGCAAAATGGAACATCCTCACATCTGTTCTAGCAAAGGTGGAACAAGACGGGGTTGACGGCATCAATCTCGATTTTGAAGACATGGAGCCGAACGATGCGCCGCTTCTTACACAGTTTGCCCAGGATTTGCGGGACGTCTTGCACACGACGGGCAAAGGCCTGTCGATTGACGTCACGCCGCCATCATCAGACCCGCACTGGGGCATCGTGTATAATCGACCGCAGCTCGCGCAAATATCCGATTATTTGGTCGTCATGACATATGATGAGCACTACGCAGGAGACGCAACACCGGGTTCTGTTGCATCCCTGCCTTGGATGGAGTCATCGATTACAAGCACGATCGATACAGGCGTGGCGCCGAGCAAGGTTCTTGTCGGCATTCCGTTTTACGCTCGCACGTGGTACAAAGTCGGCGGTTCATTACAGTCATCTGCAGTCGCCATCACAGATGAACAGGGCCTAAGCAACTCATCAGGATCGTCAAGCGTTTGGAACGCTCATACACAGCAAGATATTCTCAACTACACACAGCATGGCACATCTTTTACGATGTGGCTGGAAAATCAACGATCTCTGTCCGAACGCGCGCAGTACGTCGAAAAAACCGGTTTGGCAGGTGTTGCCATCTGGCAACTCGAGCTAGGAACCACAGCAGACGTTATTGATCTTTCCAGTCAATTTTAATCTTCCGCAGAAGTGGCCCGCTTGACGATGCGCCTTGCACGCGGTGACTTGTCAAGCGGCTGTTTGCTGTCTTGT
>JAKACY010000199.1:0-2278 GCA_021821025.1 Bacillota bacterium
TGCCTCTGCGAGAGAAGCGGTCTCGCGCCCCTCAGACTTCACACGATGACTCTGATCCTGCATCTGATGCGCCCGGTGAGACCCCTGACGAGACGACACAGCCTACTGTGAATCCCAGTACATTATGTCGCGAAATCAAATGGCAGAGGGTACAAGAGGGATACATGGGATCTCGAGCCACAATGGCACAGTATCTCGCAGATATAAGAAAAGACCTACAGAATTGCACTTGTATCTTAGAGCAATCTCGTCGGCGTGTGAGTTCTCACGAAGCCACAGTACTCTTAACGCAGAAGGAATCCGAAGTAAAGGCGTCGCATCGAGCGTATCGGGATGAATTGTTGCGAGAGGTCAAGGGTGCACAAGAACTCCCAGATCTGTGTATGTCATTTCGACTTCTAATTGATGAGCGCGATAGTACTCCCTTGGGAGGGTGGCTCGAGACCGCACTACAATCCCAGGTGCAGGAGATGCGTTCCTTTGATGAGTCAGGCTGTCTAAAGACGTCGACGGCAAAACATCCCCCTGACAGAGTTCACCAAAAGATCGCAAGAGCCGTGTACGATAACCGTTAAAAATCTCGTGCCATCATATTGTATCTTGACAAGTACGGGTTCTGACTATTTAAAACCATCTTTTATCAACACACAGGACTGGATTTTACGTCCAAATGGGCCTCTACTGCACCCTCCAAGCTCTGTTATAGTACGTGCATAGATACGGATGTGGGTATCCAATATTCTAGAAAAGAAGGTGTACCTATGGCAGTCTCAGCACAGCGCATCGAACAAAGAAACAGCGAGATCAACTGGGTTCCGATCAGCTATCTTTGGGCGCTTCGGTTTATTATCGGCTTTCAATTTTTGACTGCATTTCTTCGTCGGTATGTCAACGTTCCGGCCAAAATAGATCCAAATTCCGCACAATTTGTCGGCCATAAATTTAGTGAGTTTACGCCGCACGCTATGTGGCCAGTACAACCCATTTTAAATGCCATCATATTACATCCGGGCGTTACTTATGGCTTTTTGGTGTTCTTCTCGATTGTTGAATTTCTAATCGGCGTATTTCTGATCACAGGCACGTTGACTCGACTTGCTGGATTTGGAGCTGCAATCTTGGCCCTGATGATCCTGTTTGGATCCGGATGGATGGGAACGAGTTGTGTCGATGAATGGCAGATCGGTACTGTGGAGGGCATCGCAGCCATGATCTTTATGTTCAGTGGCGGCGGAAGGCTCAGCATCGATCACTACCTGAGAAAGTACTGGGACGGCAGGATCAAATTCGGCAAGTTCAATATTCCGCTGATGTAAAGGCATGTAAACAAATTAGCTTATCAGGAGGATGAGCACGTTGTCGACAATTTCGGTTCAAACGAAACATTCCGTGGAGAACACAGCAGCAACCGAAGTAATGCAAACAAAGGGCTCTAGAAAAGCGGGAACGATTATGCTAATTATCGGTGTGTTCTTCACGTTGCTAACATACCAAGTAGAGCATAATGGCCTATGGGGAAAATTAGTTAATTATAATAAATTACCTCTGATCACCATGCAGGGTACCAGCATCCAAGGTGACGTACTGCATCTCTCGCTCTATCGTCCCAACGGGCCAGATACCTACGGATCATTTGTCGAAAAGGTAACCATTACAGATCCAAAAAGCAAATCCATTATCGAAACTTGGCTGCCAGCGGCACTCAGTAAGGTTCCTAAAGCCGCGATTAAAAATGTGTACCACTACCAAAAGGTAAAAGCTGGTCCATGGGGCCTCGTCGTACCACTGGCGGCAAAAGCAGCCGTAACCCTGCGTCTAAATACCAAAGCACAAGCGATACTTGCTACTCAGCACAGCGCGAAAATAACCGTAGAGGACGTGAGCGGGGTAAAGTGGAGTTTTGAGTCGAATGTCTCACAGTGAGGGCACATAGTAAACGTATGACCATACCTAAGGTTAATCGTGCATGCACGATTAACCTTAGGTCTTGCGGGAGGCGAGAGATTCGGTAATAGCGAACATGGAATCCCTGTCTACATGCTGCAGTACCGATGGCACAAGCTAAAAATGTCTTGCCTACGCCCGTGGGGCCACTCACGATTAGATTTTGGTGTGAAGCAATCCATTGTCCTGTGATGAGATGGCGGATCACTCACACGTCGAGTTCACGCGATACACTGTAGTCGATCTCCTCTGGTGCCGCACTCACCTTTAAATGCGCTTCCCGAAGTAGGCGCTCTCGTTGTCGATTTTGGCGTCCGTTCTTTCGTGGTCAACC
>JAKACY010000199.1:2288-4676 GCA_021821025.1 Bacillota bacterium
CAAAGGACAAATCATTCAAGCGCGGATCTTGGCATTGCTGGGAATAGGCTTCAGCCATCGCCGTAAGGCGCAGTTCTCATAGCATTTCAAGTGTTTGGTTTCCAAGCATTTTGATTCCCCCTAATCCATGTGTGTTGGGGCGGCGAACCGCCCCAGGTGATTCAATGAACGAGATCCTTATGTTTCCGGAATATGCAAAGGCACGGTTGAGTCAAATCCGCATCCATGACTTGAGGCATACATACGCAACTTTCCTGTTGTCCAAAGGCATCAATGTCAAGGTCATTTCCGAACGTCTTGGTCATGAAAGTATCCAAGTCACCTTGGACCTCTACAGCCACGTCCTCGAAAGTATGCAAGATGAAGCGGTCGAGAAAATTGATGTAGTCTTGGCCGCAACTAAGGTGCCCCCGATTGAACTCCAAAACCCATATGGGCAACATCCTCTAAAAGAAAGAAGTGCGGAATCCTCAAACTCTTGAGAACCCGCACTACATCAAGCTTTTCTGGCGCACCCGGAGGGACTCGAACCCCCGCAAGACGCGGTTTAGGAAACCACCGCTCTATCCACCTGAGCTACGGGTGCACATTTGTTATGATAAGTGTTATTAATTATACTACGTTCACTGACTTCGCACAACCACCACGATCCATCAACACAGGCCGCCTGCGCCCCCACCCTTTACAATGTCTAGAGCCCGACATGATTGGGGCATGACATCTGCCTCAAACCATGAAGATCACAGCTGCATCTATTATAGATGAACCACCCGGGTAAAGACCTTCGCTTAGAAAGGGGGCACAATGGATGCATCCGCTTTATAACCATGCTCGCAGTCTTATCGGACAACACGTCTACGTACATGCTTACGGACGGGTTCATCAAGGGATTTTGCACCAGGTTACGACTGATGGTGTTTATCTGCAGCCGGTCAGGGGCAGTCAAATGATGTCCGCTCACATCAGTGAAGACTCGAACATTGCCTTGGCGCTGAATGCTTCGGCCAATAACCTCGAGGCACAGCAAGTGTTCTGGCCATTCTTCTTTTTACCGTTCCTGGCTATTGCTGCAATGGGACCCTGGTGGTGGTGGTAGTACCCGAATTGCAAGCGGTGCCCTGGACTGCGATCGTCAGGGCACCGCTATGAGAATTTAAGCCGCAGGCCTACCCTAGCGCCACAACGGCTCTGATCTGCTACTCTAGCCTCATTGCACAGGTTGACGCTGAACCGGCTGCAGTGGCTGCAGCGTTTTACGCATGATCACCGTGTGCTGCACGTTGGACTGTACCTCAGTGTAGCCGAGCGATTTGGCAAAGCTGATGCTGCGCTCATTTGCGGATTGGATATAGACCTCGAGTTCCGAGATTCCCATCGCACGCGCTTCTTGCTCCACTTGGCGCATGATGCGCGTGCCATAACCCTTGCCTTGATAGGGCTTGGTGAGAACCAGTGAACCGATATTCATCCGGCCGCTTTCATCCACAGTCAAACTAACATATCCGGCAACCTGATCACCTACCGTGACGACGCGGGTATGCGCAGTTTGGACGTATTCCATTACGGATGACATATCCAAATCATACCCATAAGTGGTGCGATATACAGGGCCCATTTCCTCCTGAGTCATTGTTATAATGGCCGACTCATCCATCATTGAAAATGGTCTAAGTCCCAACTGCGGCGTGTCGGTACCAGGATCGACCACGGGTGGCGTTGCTTCGACCTGTGCTTCAAGTGGCGGTTGTGCCACGTTTTGCTTTGCTAAGGTCGCATTTGGACGTGGACGGCGCTTTTTCGCTGGTGTACGCTTGGATCCCGTTGCCACACCTGCACTCAGGGTAGGTCTTACCACACCATCCTTGGATTTGTTCTGCCCCACTTTAGCCCCCTGCGGCTTTAGGGACGCTTGGAAGACACGTATTTGTTCAGACACGGGCCACTCTCTCCTTGTCATCACAGGACTTAGGCGACATTTTTACGGTACATTCGCCCGATACGACAATATATGTGTGACAATCAGAATGCGCGCCTTCTACATAAAAAAGAGAGCACGCTCTCTCACGAAAGATAAAAGAGCATGCCCCACTTGATGTAGCAATTTCTATTAGACACTTACGCATGGGATTCGTTTACTCGCGCCTTGCGTTCACGTATCCACCGTACAGAACGAAACGTCATGAGCAGTAAAAACGCCCATCCGAATACCTGAAACACGAGGAATAACACCCACACCGCAGCACTCGGAACAGTCAAAGATACAGCAAACGAACAGACAAAAGCCATGCCTGTGATGAACATGGAGCGCCCGAAGGCAATCTTGTTTAAAGCTCTATACTGAATCACGATACTGGCGATCAGCACGACGATCGCCAGTATCCAAATCAA
>JAKACY010000015.1 GCA_021821025.1 Bacillota bacterium
TCGTTCCTTTTATCAACGAAAAAAATGTTGGCTTGATCAGTGGCATCGTAGGTGCAGGCGGAAATTTAGGAGGAATGATGTTCGGCTTTTTATTCAAAAGCAAAAGCATCACTTACATTGATGCATTTGTTTACATCGGCATTTCAGTAATAATTGTTGCTGCCATTGTGTTGATTACAAAGTTTAAAAAAGGAGAAGCAGTTGAGGCAGCCGTGTTGCCGGAAGCACCTAGAATCTGTGGTACACCTTGAATTCCGGACATCTGCTCACCGAGCAGCATTGAGATTCCAGGAATACTAAAGATCGATTGTAACAGTAGGGTATTATTGATAAGCATCGCAGTTTGGGGCCCAAAAAACGTGATGGTCGATAAAGCTGCAGGGCGCAGCGCATGCCTTGTGATCACTTTGAATCGAGACAGACCGCGCGCCTTAGCGCTGATGATGTACTCTTTTTGTAAGACATCCGTCATGCCTGCTTGCATGAATTTTGCGATGTACCCGACGTTGCCAGCTGCGAGCGACACGATAGGCAACACGACGCTAAGTGGTGAGTCCCATCCGCTCGCAGGCAGGATGCGCCACATATCGCCGACCGTAATTTGCAATACGGTCGCTACGACATAAGTTGGGATGCCTTGTGCGATCAGCGCCCCAAGAGGGCCGATATGCCTGAACCAATGTTTGTTGTTGATCGCCGCATACGTTCCGAGCGGCACACCGATCACAGCAGCTATGACCACCGATCCGAATACAAGCAGCAAGGATACAAAGAGATCCTGCATGAATATGGCGGGCGGCATCGAAAGCAAGCTGCTTACACTTTGTTCCTGGCCGATGATACTTTGCCACAAGGCGGTTACGCGTGCCCCAAGTGGAACATGGTGAAAGATCATCGTCTGATTCGGGCCGCCTGGATCAAAAAATGTGATCACTGCCGGCAGCGCCACTACTGCCAATAGCACAAGTACCATGCCTATCAGCCTAAAAACAATAAAGCGGGCGATTTTCACTTAGGTACCTCCAGTCACTCTGTAAAATGGCACGCCACTTGATGTCCTTCTCCCAGTTCAGTCATAGCGGGCGGTTGTAATCGGCAGATTTCTTGTGCCCATGGGCAGCGGCTGGAAAACGCGCACCCTACACGCAACTGCAGCGGCGACGGGATTTCTCCTTTAAGTGTTTCTAACGTGGACCTGTGTGCTTTTGAATCCGGTATTTCAAGCACGGATTGAAATAGCGTCACCGTGTATGGGTGCCTGGGCCTATCTAACAGCGTTTCAGTGGGCCCGTACTCCACCACTTGCCCCAAATACATGACCGCGATAAAGTCGCTTAAATACCCGACTGCAGACAAGCTGTGCGAGATAAACACGTAAGATAGGTGGTGCTCTTTTTGCAAATCTTGCAGCAATAGCATGATCTGCGCTTGTACAGACATGTCGAGCGCTGATAATACCTCGTCACACACGACAAGCTTTGGTCTGACCGATAAGGCCCGCGCGATCATGACCCGCTGCTGTTGCCCGCCCGACAGTTCGTATGGAAATGCCTCCGCATGTGCCCGATCGAGTCCTACACTATCGAGAAGCTCAAATACACGCCGACTTCTTTCCGACCGGTTTCCCAAGCGATGAACGATGAGTGGATCCTCGATATTTTGGCCTACAGTCGTGCGCAAATTGAGCGCTGCTATAGGATCCTGGAAGATGATCTGCATGTCTTTGCGTTTTTGGCGCAATGCTCGCTTTGTCAGTTGGTGGATATCCACCCCGTCGAACTGAATGCGACCGCTCTCAGGCGTCAAGAGACCGATCGCGCATCTGCCTAGCGTGGATTTTCCAGATCCACTTTCGCCGACGACACCGAGTGTCTGCCCGCGCGAAAGGGTAAACGAGACATTTCGCACCGCGTGAAGGCGACGAGAACCAATCCGGAAATATTTATCAACCGAAGCCAAGGACAGCAGAGGCTCATCCAACAAGTGTACTCATCTCCTGTGATCGATGGCATGCGACTTCATGCTGTTCAGACAGCTTCACCATATCTGGGTGAACCTTCCAACACTTTTCGATGGCAAACGGACATCTCTCTGCAAAGGGGCAACCTAGAGGCTTCAACCACCACGTCTTAGCTGACCCAGCAATCGGTTTTAATGGTATGTCACGATGTTTCAAGCTAAATATGGATGCTTTTAGGCCAAGGGTGTAGGGGTGCGCAGGATGCTTGATAAATCCGTCGATCTCTGCATCCTCCATGATCATGCCGCCGTACATGACCAACACGCGGTCGCACACGTTGGCGGCTACGCCTAAATCATGTGTGACCATGATCGTCGTCATGTTGCGCCTCTCGCAAGCCTCGCGCAATGTGGACAGCACCTGCACTGATACGGTGGTGTCAAGCGCTGTCGTGGGCTCATCAGCGATGAGCAGTTTAGGGTTGCAAGCGAGTGCGACGGCCATCATCACCCTTTGCCGCATGCCGCCGGAAAGTTCAAATGGATAACGGTTAAACTGAGATTCCGGATCGGATAATCCCATCTCTGCGAGCAGCGCGATCGCACGGCGTTTCGCCTCTCGTTTTGTGCAAATGTTGTGCTCAAGCATGGGCTCTATCACCTGTTGTCCGATACGCATGAGGGGATCGAGGCCATTCGCTAAGTTTTGAAAGATGATCCCGATGTCTTTGCCGCGCAGTCGGCGTAGTTTGCGCTCGCTCATCGTCAGCAAATCATGTTCCGCAAACCTTGCTTGTCCTTGTGGGATGTTCGCGGAGTCGCCAAGGAGCTTCAAAATCGATAATAAAGACACCGATTTGCCTGATCCGCTTTCCCCGAGAACACCGATCCATTCGCCAGCTTGAACTTGAAATGTCACGCCATTGACCGCATGAACTGTGCCTTCGGGCCTATTAAATTGCACGTGTAAATCGTTCACTTCTAGTATCATGGTCATAAGGTGGTTGTTCCTTTCGGATTAAGCGCAGCTTGCAGTCCTTCTCCAACAACCACGAGCGCGATCAGGATCGAAATAAAGACGAGGACAGGCATCGCCATCATCCAGGGGAATCCGAGAACGTTGGGGACGCCGGCGATGAGCAGGGATCCGAAACTCATCATCGGCGGATTGGGACCAATGCCTTCAAAAATGCTCATCATCGCTTCCAGCGTAATCGCATTGACCGCGAAAAATGCGGTGTATACGATGATGCTGTTGATCACGTGTGGTAGGACGTACCTTGTCGATATGAAAAATGGCGTTGCACCAATCGCGTGCCCCGACTCCACCAGTTCCGAGTTGCGAATGGACAGCACCAAACCGCGGGTGAGTCGGGAGAATCCCGCCCACTGCGTGATGCCTAAGACGAATGCGATGCTGAACACGCTTTCACCGAAGAGTTGAACAAGCATGATGGCAAACAGCAAGGATGGGAACGAATACATGAGGTCCGTAAAGCGCATCAGAATCTGATCTACAATCCCTCCTGCCATACCTGACACCAGGCCGATAACCACACCGATCAAAAAGGCGATCACCGTAGCCCCTGCTCCAACTTCCAGCG
Source organism: Bacillota bacterium (assembly GCA_021821025.1). Classification (GTDB taxonomy): domain Bacteria; phylum Bacillota; class Bacilli; order Alicyclobacillales; family SLC66; genus JAKACY01. Next base: position 3,564 of record JAKACY010000015.1, read on the forward strand.
TGTAGCGAATGCCGTACATGCAAACGGTCAGCATATCCTGTCCGAGGTTGTTCGTGCCAAACAGATGGGCTATGCTCGGAGCTTGATTGGCTGATGCGAGGTCGCCCACGAGCGGGTATGGCGCGAGACTCTGTCCGAAGATCGCGACGATCACCAGAATCAGCAGCCACAATAGACCCACCACTGGCATCCGGTCATGAGCGAATCGCGACCAGGCACGCTGCAGGCGCGAGGATCGCTTGGCGGCACCCATCGGCCACACAATTTGATTCGTACTAACACTCATGCTCACACCTCGCAAACCATTTCTAACTACCATTTAGAATATCCTATCAAGTGTTGCAAATGTCAAATTTCATAAGAATAAATTTCAGAGTAGTATGTGCAGCATGTGCACAAATTCGCATCCTGAAGCATGATTACGAAGTTTGGCGAAAGCGCGACGGATGACCTGAAAACGTATGAATTCCACGTTTTTTAGGGGAGTGTTTCGTTTTGACGATTGAATCTACACGTGTAAAATAAAAAACGTAAGTGATTCATAAGTCAGTTGGGGAAAGGGGGTGTCGATCATGAAGTGGAGAAATTGGTTGAATGCACTGTTTGGTGTATGGTTTGTCATTTCACCATGGGCACTCGGATTTTCAAGTCATCAAGGGGCTCTGTGGACGACGCTGATTATCGGTATCATCCAAGTGATTGTCGCCGCATGGGCTGCATCGGTTGAGAATTCGTCTGGCTGGAAAGTGTGGCAAACATGGGTCTCACTTCTGACTGGCATCTGGTTCATCATTGCACCGTTTACCCTTAGCCTTAGCAGCATGCATTCCGAGGTGTGGACCAGCGTCATTCTCGGCATTGTCACTGCTGTTCTTTCTCTTTGGACCATGGGTCGTCAAGAGGAGACCATCTGATTTAGTTCACCACATCATCAGGGCAAGGCTTATCATACATTTTTGTTGATTGTTGCACTCATTTTGCCTGGGGTCGCCGTTATTCAGCGGCGGCCCTATCTAAGATTATCGAAGTAGCCGTAGCCGGGTTAGCGCCAATCTACTACATAGAGGTGTCACGTGATAACAGAGATGACTGCAGATATCGTCATCATCGGTGGAGGGCTTGGGGGATGTGCTGCCGCATTGGCCGCTTGTCGGACGGGAAAGACTGTGATCATGACAGAAGAAACGCATTGGATTGGCGGCCAGTTGACTAGTCAGGCCGTACCGCCTGATGAACATCTATGGATAGAGCAGTTTGGATGTACTGCAAGCTATCGACAACTGAGAGATGGTATAAGGCAATATTACCGGTCTTTTTTTCCACTAACAGAGAAGGCCAGATTTGCACGCTATTTGAACCCTGGAAACGGGTCTGTCAGTAGGCTTTGCCATGAACCACGCGCTGCACTTTCTGTCTTGGAGCAGATGCTGGCCCCATTTTCGCATGCCGGCAGATTAACGCTCTTGCTGCGCCATCAATTGATCGATGCGCAAACGCATAGTGATCGCGTGACGTCAGTCTCTGTGAAAAGTCTTGAAACAGGGGATACCCTCATACTAGTCGGTGACTATTTTTTGGATGCTACCGAATGCGGTGACTTGTTGCCAAAAGCGCACGTCGAATACGTCACGGGCTCAGAGTCGCAAGCTGATACAGGTGAACCGCATGCGCTACAAGGCCCAGCCGACCCGCTTGATATGCAGGCCATTACTTGGTGCTTTGCAATGGATTATATCGAGGGTCATGACTATACAATCGATAAACCGATAGATTATGGTTTTTGGAGACAGTATCAGGCCAATTTTTGGCCAGACAAGCAACTCAGTTGGGTCGTTCCTCACTACATTACTCACGAACCGACTGAAGCGCGCCTGTTTGCTCATGAGGGTCCAGTGAGCCGGTGGGAGTATCGAAGGCTGATCGACAAACAGAATTTTGTTGAAGGTGCATTTGCTAGTGATATTACGCTCGTGAATTGGCCGCAAAACGATTATTGGTTAGGACCGATTTATGACGTGGACGATGAGTTACGGCAGAAGCATTTACATGGCGCCAAACAGTTGAGCTTGTCGTTCTTGTATTGGATGCAAACTGAAGCACCGCGTCCCGATGGGAAGCAGGGGTATAAAGGCCTCAGGCTTCGAAAAGATGTGGTGGGAACAGAAGATGGGCTCGCAATGTATCCATATATACGTGAATCGAGGCGTATCAAGGCTGAATTCACCGTCTTAGAGCAGCATATTAGTCCAGACATCAGAGGGTCCAAAAGTGCAGCTTCTTTTGATGATTCTGTGGGTATCGGATCTTACCGGATGGATCTTCATCCGAGTACTGGAAACCGGACTTACATCGATATGGCTGGTTCCCCTTTCCTAATTCCGCTAGGCAGCCTCATTCCTGTTCGTGTACAAAATGTATTACCTGCTTGTAAAAATATTGGCGTCACGCATATCACCAATGGCTGTTATCGCCTTCATCCGGTTGAATGGAACATTGGAGAGGCGGCGGGGTACTTAGCGGCCTACTGCGTGAGCCATGACTTCACGGCTAGCCAAGTTAGAAACAGCCCTGATCGCTTGCGAGACTTTCAATCTATGCTTGTTCATGCTGGAGTTGAGATCGAGTGGCCTAGGATAACCTCTATCTGAAGATGGCACCAGATGTGAAAGTTAACACAAATTTTGGTTGTATAGGCATATCATATGATGAGCCGTGCTATATAATAGAGTCGATTAGTATGATTCGTAGCAAGGAGAGATGGATTGGATGAGCAAATCTCAAGTGTACTTTGCGCCATCAAAAGTTAAGCGCATGCATGTGTCTCATACGCTTCCAGCAAAGATCGATCGCGTTCTGCGTGATGATATTGATTTAAAGAGTATCGTGGGCGGTAAGCGCACAGTCATCAAGGTGCACTTGGGCGCCGATCGCATTTATACGACGGTGCATCCCGTGCTCGTTCGTCAGATCGTGTCCCACGTGAAAGAAGCGGGCGGCAAGCCGATCGTGGTTCACTCTTGGGGTGCGGTGGACGCGGCCACGCGCGGTTACTCGACTGAGACTTTAGGTTGCCCTGTGATCCCGATGAACGGAACGACAGAGAAGTACTACTATTCGCACAAGCTTGAAGACTATCCCTATCTGAACGAGGTTTTGGTATCTGGAGAAGTGCAGGATGCCGAGGCAATGATTGTCGTCTCTCATGTGAAAGGCCATGGTAACACAGGGATGGGAGCTGCCCTCAAAAACGTGGGTATCGGTATGCTGGCCGGCCCTTCGCGCGGGTGGATTCATCAACAAGTAGGTCAGATTCCTTATTGGAACGAGTCTGCATGCAAAACGGAGCAGCCCTGCAACACTTGCCTTGAGACATGCCCGGTCGATGCGATTCACTGGGGTGGACCGAACAAAGATGAACTGCATGTTGATTTTCATATGTGCACATTTTGCAATAAGTGCGTAGAAGCGTGCCCTGTGGATGCGCTTCTGCTAAATGTCGATGAGCTTTATGGATCATTTCAACGCGGTATGACGCGGGGCGCGAAAGAGGTTTTAGGCACATTTGAACCGAAATCTGTCCTCTATGTCAATTACCTCATGAATATTACACCTTGGTGTGACTGTCATGGTTTCTCCACGCCGAGCATCACTCAGGATGTCGGGGTGTTGATCAGCGACGATCCTGTAGCCATCGACCAGGCGACTTTTGATCTCTTGAAAGATGCCGAACTGTTTGAAGAGGCGATCCCGGATGACTTGCAGCCTATCTATGAGGGCAGTATCTTCCAACGTTTCCTAGGAACAGCAAAGGATCCTCAATACCAGATGATCGAGGCTGAGAAACTCGGGCTTGGGTCCCGCGGCTATGATCTTGTAAGTGTAGAGAGTGATGAGTGACAAAGAACTGGTGGATGGTGATCACTGATCATCGATCGGTAGTCGTAATGTCGGCGGACGCTGTCGTTTTGGCAGCGCCCGTTTTTTAGGCCGATATTGGTTCATAGCCATCCTTGCTCCTCTGTTTTGCGAACCGCTTCCTGGCGTGACTGTACTGCGAGTTTAGCAAGCACCTCTGACATATAGTTGCGTATCGTACCTTCTGATAGATAGAGCCGCGCTGCGATGTCCCGCGTAGACAAGCCAGCTTTCACTAGGCGTAAAATGTCGATTTCGCGATCTGTTAGGGGATTCGGATCTGTCATCGCGTCCATCATTAACTCCGTGTTAAATATTTTCTGCCCCCTATGAGCCATAAAGATCGCTGCTACTACGTCTTCGATGCGAGCATCCTTCAAAATATATCCGCTCGCGCCTGATCGGATGGCTCGCTGCAAATAACCCGGTCTCGCAAATGTCGTGAGAATCAGTGTTTTGCATGACGGTTCGTGGTCACTCAAATGTTCGATAACTGATAGCCCGCTTAGCTTTGGCATCTCGATATCTACGAGCGCGATATCCGGATGGGTTGCTAACGCTTGATTGATCGCCTCTTCACCGTCAGCCGCCTCAGCCACGACTTCGATCTCTTCTTCCATGGCCAGTAGTGCTGCAAGCGCACCTCGCACCAATGTTTGATCTTCAGCGATGAGCACGCGAATCATCTGTTCGCACTCCTTCCCTCTAGTTGGTTAGGCACTTGAAACTGCAACACCAGGCCTTTAGACCATGGGACATCGATAGCAGGCGTGGGCTTTGAAGTGCCAAATAGGTGACCATTGGACCAGATCGAAAGGGTCCCATCGACTGCGGCCATGCGACTGCGAAGTCCCGTAATACCATGACGACCTTGATCAAGGGAGCCGCTCAGGCGCTCTTTGGACATGCCAACACCGTCATCGGCCAAAACGAGAAAGATGTCGGTTCCACGAGAGCAGATTCCAAATATGGCGCGCTGTGCCAAGCTATGGCGATAGATGTTTGTCGCAGATTCGCGCAGCGCCATCGCTAAGCATTGGTTGATCACGGGTCTGATCGAAAAATCATTGGGATTACCCACCGTCTGCAACTCGATGCCTGCGGTCGTGAGAAATTTGGCGGCATCATGCCACTCTTCTTCTAACTTCGCTTGTCTGACATCCTGTATATAGTCGCGAACGCGCGATAAGGCCCGGCGCGCGGCTTGCTCGATGTCGCGTACCTCTTGACGCGCTCGTAATGGTTCGCGCTCGATCAGTCGATCTGCAAGTTGTGACTTGAGGCTGATCATCGATAACTCGTGGCCCATGATGTCATGCAGATCCCGGCTGATTCGTTCACGCTCAGCCACTTTAGTGAGGCGCTCAATCTGCTGATTGGCCTCTGCCAACTGGGCGTTCGTCAACGCATTTTTACGCTGCACTCGAATGCCAAATACCATTGATAGAATCCCTAACGCGCCATACAGGATGTACGATGTCGGCTCATAAATTGGCATATGGGCCACGATCGTACTCGATACCAAGGCTGCGAGGATGATGACCAGAGAAGACAGTCCAAACACGAGCCAAAAGCGCTTCCCCATCAGTCGGTAGGAGATCAGGGCCACTGGGTAGTAAAATAGCCACAAATACATGGGATTCAGAGCGAACGCCATGATAATGATCAGCAACAATTCAGCGCCAGCGTAAAACAATACGGCACGAGTAAGGTCTAATTTATACGAGCGGATATACACGGCGGCAAAGGTGATGAGCAGCCCTGCGCCCACGAGCCCTTTTGCAATCGGAAATGTAAACAAAAAGGCAGCCGGGATAATGAGTTGAGCGAGGTATAGATAAGCGATGGCTTGCTGTCCGTTTGGAAATAGCTTCATGGGATCACCTTCTGCACTGATGATATCAGTTTAGGACGGCAAATACAGGTGACATCTGTCATGCCCTTTTCCTGATGGTGCACACTGACGGACCATTCGCTGCTACGATAAGGTGATGGTGCAGCGGTCAGTTGCAAGAAGCGGGGGGCAGCAATGGTAAAGGCGATCGAGATTCATGATTTGTGTAAGAGCTACCGAGGTGTTCAGGTCGTTCAAGGCGTGAGCTTCTCTGTGGAGCCCGGGGAAATATTCGGCATCGTTGGGCCAAATGGCGCCGGTAAGACGACCACCATGGAGATTATGGAAGGCCTGCGAAAGCGTGACGGTGGTCAGGTTTCTGTCCTTGGCCTGGATCCGAAAGTAAACGGTCAGGAACTTCGGCAGCGCGTTGGGATTCAGTTTCAGTCTACATCGATTCAGGAAAAGCTGCGCGTGAAAGAGGCCTTATCTTTGTTTTCCTCATTTTACAGGAAGGTGGGCAATGTTGATCAACTGGTGCAAAGCCTCGGGCTCACACCTTACATGAATGTGTACTTCAAGGACCTTTCTGGTGGATGGAAACAGCGGGTGACACTTGCGCTCGCGGCGCTTCATGACCCGGAAATTCTTTTTTTGGATGAGCCGAGCACGGGGCTTGACCCTCATGCACGACGAGACATGTGGCGACTGATCACGCAGTTTCGAGATCAGGGGGTGACGATCATCCTTACGACACACTACATGGAAGAGGCCGAGAAACTTTGTGACCGTGTGGCGATGTTTAACAAAGGTAGCATTGTGGCGCTCGACACGCCAAGTCGACTGGTTACGCAGTTGTCGAGGAGTAAGTTTGTAATGTTTAACTCTGAGGGCTGCGATGAAAAGGTGTTAGAGAAGATCCCGGGGGTTCAGCGCGTGCAGAAAGAGCACGGGAATATTCGCGTGTATGCTGGTGATCTGCAAGAAGTTAGCCGACTGATCTTCGAACTCGCGAAAGCACGGCAGTGGGAGATTGTCGCATTTCGATTTGAGCAGGGTACCCTTGATGACTTGTTTGTGAATCTGAGTGAAGGAGATGGACAACATCAGCGCGTTGCTGCGTCTATCGACAATTGAAACCAAGCTCTTTTTCAGAGAGAAACAGGCGGTCTTTTGGACGTTCTTGTTTCCGATCCTCATGATATGGCTCTTCGGCGAGATGTTTGGGAAAACCCAGGTAGCTGGCATGAGTTATAGTGATGCATATGTGCCATCGTGGATCGCCGTGAATATATTGACGACTGCGCTATTTACCATCGGCACGACTTTGTCTGCCTATCGCCAGATGGGTGTTATGCGGCGATTGATGGCGACTCCGGTACGGCCTTGGGTCGTTTTGGCTGCCCATATGGTGTATGGCATGATCATATTTTTCATCAGTGCAATGGTTATGGTGATATTCGGCGTACTTCTGTTCCATCTCGATATGCCAAAGTATCCCGCCAATACGGTGCTGGCGCTGCTGCTGTCGGTACTGCGCATTTTTCCATTCGGCTTTTTAATGCCTTCGCTAGAGAAAAATGTAAGGACGGCATCAGCTATCAGTTCCTTACTGCTGAACCTGATGCTCTTTCTCTCCGGTGCAACGTTCCCGCTTGCGATAATGCCGAGGTTCCTTCAAGGTGTGGCCAAGGTACTTCCGCTTTACTATGTTATCGATCTCCTACGTAATACGTGGAACTTTACACCCATTGCTTCAAACATGACCGACGTCTGGGTCCTTTTATTTGTGATGATCGCTTCAAGTGCACTAGCCGCGAAGTTTTTTCGCTGGGATGCATCCTGAAGGTGAAGTGGCCTCATGCCTATAACAAAGGCGCATATCACTGCGTATGGTGAGATGACTAAGAAAATGGGAGGGCAGAACATGCTCACGCCATGGATGATCGGATTTCTGGCAACATTCGTCGTGTTCTTTCTCATCATCGCTGCGATTAGCGTTCGCGATGAGACTTTCATTAAATCCTAATTTGTCCTCACAAATCTTTTGTTTCTAGACAGGAAAACGTCGTATGGTGTCGAACTATGGCAAATGAGGGATTTGCCTCAGTTTGGATGGTTAGTGGGGGGACATCATGCCAAGGCGGAAACTGGATCTCAGCTATTATGAGAGCTTTGATACACTGTCCCTTCAGGTTTTGTCGATGTTATCGCAACTGATTCAAGTTAAGAAGGTCTGGGTCAGCCACCTGACGGTGGATGATGTGGCGATGACTCGGATGATGGTTGACGGCAGATTTGAAGTGAGAGAAGGTTTTTACGAGGCGACCCCAGATAAGGTACCGACTTCAGATGTCGATAAGGATCAGGGTGGCTCTCTAGATAAGCCTGGTCAGCGCTATGCTCAGATTTATGCCCAAGGCTTGGGTGCTTCCTTGGGCATTCCCATTGTCGCGCGGGACGGTCGGATTCTTGGCACGCTTTGCGCAAGTGATCCGGAAGTGGTGGCATTCACTGATGAAGATGTGTCTATACTCAGCACCATGGCGAGGTTCTTGTCTTATGCGCTTGATATTGAGCATGCTTCGATTCGGGATAACTTAACTGGTCTCTTTAATCGTCCATATCTCTACCAGTATTTCGATCGCTGGAAACGCGAGGGTGAGCAGCCCTTCGCTGTCTTGCTTTGTGATCTTGATCGCTTTCATGTGATCAACGATACTTTAGGCCACGAAGCTGGGGACAAGCTCTTGTTATCCGTATCTGAAAGAATGCGGGAACGTGTTGGAGCAGGGCCAGTGTTGGTGCGTTCGGGCGGGGATGAGTTTGTCATCATTTTAAGGCAGATGAAAGATCCCCAAGAGTCGGTGATGATCGCAGAAAATATCTTAAAGGGACTGGCGCGACCATTTTATTTTCAGGGACAAGAGGCTTTTTTAACGGCGAGCATCGGGATCAGTTTCTACCCGGTGAACGGTACGACGATGGATGAGTTGTTAAAAAACGCGGACACGGCTCTGTACAGAGCCAAAGAAGAAGGGCGAAACATCTATCGCTTTTATCGGCCGAATATGAGCGTTACTTATTCAAAGCGCCTACAGTTGGAAAACGCGCTGAGAAACGCGATCGAGCAGGAGCAATTTTCTGTATACTATCAACCGCAGGTGAATCCTGAAACTCTACAGGTTATAGGTGTTGAAGCGCTGTTGCGTTGGTTCCACCCGGAGTTAGGTTATATCGCGCCTTCTGAGTACATCCCGCTGGCAGAAGAGACGGGACTTATCGTGCCTTTAGGTGAATGGGTGTTGCAGACGGCTGTTCGCCAGAACAAGGCATGGCAGGATGCAGGGTACTGGCCGATCAATATGTCTGTCAACCTGTCCGTTCGGCAGTTTCAGCAAGTTACGCTGATCGAAACAGTTGATCGTGTGATTAACGAAAGTCATCTTGATCCGCGTTACATACAGATTGAACTTAGTGAAAGCATCGGTTTTTTGCAGAACGAACATACGATCGCCACACTTCAAGGGCTAAAGCGCTTAGGTGTGCGCCTGTCGATCGATGATTTCGGAACCGGATTTTCCTCATTAAGTTATTTGAGACAGTTTCCTGTTGATATTCTAAAGATTGATAGGTCGTTCGTGTCTGATATTTCCCGGGATGCTCATGATGCGGAGATTGTAAAGGCCATCGTTGCAATGGCGCGTGGACTGAATCTTTTCGTCGTGGCTGAGGGCGTGGAGACAGAGGACCAGCTACATATTTTCAAAAATTTATCATGCGACGCGATTCAAGGGTTTCTATTCGGAGCTGCAGTCCCCGCAAAGCAGATTGAAAGCATGCTTACAACAGCCATTTACTCCAAATAATCATATGTTGACAGGCATGTTTCAAGCTTTCATAATGTGAAGAAAGTCATTTTGATCTAGGAGGTGGACAGAATGGTTCCAGATCTCTTCATAGATTTTCGGCCAGAGGACCGAAAAAATCGCAAGGGGTACTTTTTCATTTTGTCCGGACCTTCAGGAGTCGGGAAGAACACGTTGCTGGGTCGAGTCTTAAAAGGCATGTCTGGTATTTACTACGTGCCTTCAGCGACGACGAGAGTGATGAGACCGGGCGAGAGCCAGATGAATCCATACGTTTTCATCTCGCCAAGTGAATTTGAGCAGATGATTTCAGATGGCAAGTTTTTGGAATGGAAGAAGATTCACACGAACGATTATTATGGTACGCATTTGCCGACGATTGAATATGCGATTGAAAATGGATATGACATTATCACGGATATGGATGTTTTAGGTTGTGAAGACGCGATGTTGACCTTTCCCAATCACATTTGTACGATCTTTATTACTCCACCTTCTATTGATGAGTTATCGCATCGACTCTTGAACCGCGATTCTGACCAAAACGCAGTCAAGCGGCGTTTGGAGCGGGTCCCTCTAGAGTTGCAGTATGTGGAAAAGTACGACTTTTCGCTGGTGAACGACAACTTGGATCAGAGTACGTTAGAACTTCAGCGTATCATTCAGATGGTTGTGAATGGCGAATGGACCCTTAACAAGGGCGCCGGGGAGGGGAGTGTCCCCAACCCGACAAGGTAGCTTTTAAAACACAACTTTGACCTTATACTCCTTAAGCCACTCGTTGATTTGGATCAGGTAGTCAAACATTTGGGCCACCCCCATGATTTGACCGAACCAAGGTCTATGAACAGACTTCACGTAACTACTCTCGATCACCTCTTCGACCTGCTTGACATCAAGTAAAGGTAAAATCGGTGATTGTGAATCACTCAAGATCGCCTTCATCCGTTCGCGCACAGCTTCAAGATACAGTGGGTTGTGCGTAGAAGGATATGGACTCTTTTTGCGATAGATGACATCGTCAGGTAAAACGCCCTCGACTGCTTTTCTCAGAATAGCTTTTGGTGTGCTGCCAAAGCTTTTCTGCTCCCACGGTATGTTCCAAACGTATTCCACAAGGTTATGGTCACAAAAGGGCACGCGCACTTCCAGTCCTGCCGCCATGCTCATGCGGTCTTTGCGCTCTAACAGAGTAGGCAGAAACCGCGTGATGTTGAGATAGGAGATTTCCCGGATGCGCTTGTGGTAATCATCGTCATCTGGATTTTCAGGGACCTCCTTTAATGCTTCTTTGTAGCGATAAGCTACATATTCTTCTGGAACGAGTGCTGAGGCTAACTCCTTCGAAAAGATGTTTAAGCGTTCTTTTAGTTGTAATGACCAAGGGAAGGTGTGTGCACTTAGGGCATCCTCCCTGTGAAACCAGGGATAGCCGCCGAAAATTTCGTCTGCAGCTTCACCTGACAGTGCGACAGTGGCGCTTTTCTTGATCTCTTTGCAAAAAAGATAGAGCGAGATGTCGATATCCGCCTGCCCTGGCAAATCTCTTGCAAGCATCGGACGTGTTTGATGTTCAATCAATTCCGGTGTATCAAAGATGACGTCATGGTGGTCTGTACCTAGAAAGGTCGAGACTCGTTTTACCCATGGGGCGTCCCGGCTGGTTTGAAATGCATTCGCCTCAAAGTGTTCATCATTACCGATGAAATCCACTGAGTATGTGCTTAATGTTCCTCGGTTTTGTTCCTTCATGCCTTGCGCGGCAAAAGCTGTGACAGCGCTGGAATCTAGGCCTCCCGACAACAAGGTCACCACGGGGACATCAGACACAAGTTGCCTTGTAACGGCATCTTGGAGCAGCTCCCTCACGGTGTTGGCAGTCGTGACTAGGTCATCGACGTGAGGCCTGTTTTCTAGCTTCCAGTACTGCGAAATGGTCGTTCCTAGCCGCGAATGCATCAGATAGTGACCTGGACGCAGATCACAAAGACCGCGAAAGACAGCATGGCCCGGCGTGCGTGCAGGTCCAACGAAAAAAAGCTCTGCAAGGCCCTCTGCATCCACTTCTGCAGGGATACTTGGATGCGCAAGGATGGCTTTGATTTCCGATCCAAATACAAGCATGCCGTCTCGTTCTGCGTAAAATAGGGGTTTTACGCCTAAGCGGTCTCTCGCCACGAATAGAGACTGATTTGCTTTATCCCAGATGGCAAACGCAAAAATTCCATTCAGCTTTTCGACGCACTCTGCGCCCCACTGAGCATACGCGAGTAAGAGCAGCTCAGTGTCCGAACGAGTTTGTGGGGTAAGACCCGCACTCTCAAGTTGTTGACGAATCTCGCCCATATTGTAAAGTTCGCCATTGTAGACGATGGTGTACGTGTTTTGGCGTACTTGGCGGCTCATTGGTTGAGCACCGCCCTCTGGGTCGATCACGATCAGCCTTCTATGGGCAAATGCGGCGTGTTTAGTGGACCATACACCTTCTGCATCAGGGCCCCTGCAAGCGAGGGTGGAGCCCATCGTTTCAAGCAGGGCGTTCTTTTGCCGCAAATCAGCGTTCCAATCAACATAGCCTGTGATTCCGCACATGTGGTGCATCCCTCCAAAAGAGCCTAGGTCGTAGTTACGCTATGCAGATGGTGCGGCGTTGGTGATTGGGTTGAGTTTTTCATCAAGCTTGGTATACGATGAAATCAAGCTGTGACATACGATACTGACGATCAGGATATAACAGGAGGGCACGTGAACCACGAAGAGTATATGCGGCAGGCGCTACGCTATGCCTCACAGGCGTATGCGTTAGATGAGGTGCCAATCGGTGCGGTGGTGGTCAATCCTCAAGGCGCGGTGATCGGAAGTGGTTTTAACCGTCGGGAGATCGCGAAGGATCCTACAGCACATGCAGAGATTTTGGCGATACGAGATGCGTCACAGCACTATGGGGACTGGCGGTTGTATGGGTGTGCGATTTATGTAACCGTGGAACCTTGCCTGATGTGTGCTGGCGCCATCGCGCTCAGTCGGATTGAGACGGTGTATTATGGGGCGTCAAGCCCAAAGAGCGGTGCCTTGGGCTCTTTATGCAATCTATACGATGTTCAAGGTTTCAATCACTATCCAAGCGTTACCGCTGGCGTTTTAGGTGAGGAGTGTGCTATGATATTGGCAGACTTCTTTCGTGGGAAACGTTCATCCTCCTCAGTGTGATAGATGGGCGGCTTACGAAACGATGCGGAGAGATGTCCGAGTGGTCGAAGGAGCTCGCCTCGAAAGCGAGTAGTCCCTAACGGGGCTCGTGGGTTCGAATCCCACTCTCTCCGCCACTTTTATTTTTGGCGTGAGCCTCAGCGTTGTCACCTGGGTCCTGCGCGACGAGCGCTCCCGAACTGTGTCAGGTCCTGACGGAAGCAGCACTAAGGGATGTCGCTCGGGTGCCGCAGTAAAGCCTGGTTTGACAACGCTGAGATTCACGCCAAATCATTGCAGAGTTTTGCATACGTTTGCATAATCGTTATGGCACATATTGATTTGCAACAGTCCGGAGGCGAGGGGATGAATGCAGAGTTTGGATCTCGTCGGGGGCGCCAAGTTGTCCATGACGAAAGTGCGGGAATTGGTGGCGGGAACCATGCTGTTTCGGCGCAATTGGTTGACGAAATATTGGAATCTGTGGCATTTGTCTACATAACTCAGGCAGGGACTATCGTCGAATATAACAGAGCTTTCTTACACCTGTTTGACTTGAGTGATCGCATCAGCGGTCTGACCATTGAAGAAGCGTTTCATGCGATTGCTAGTCTTTTGTCCCTCATTCAACACTCCCTTCGACATAACCAAGCGTTTCGATCACACCTGGTTTATTTTGAATGCGGCCAGCAACTCGTGTATGTCCTCATGGATGGAAAGAAGATGGATAGTGCTACGTGGCCAGGTGGCTTTCTTTTTACAGCCGTCCCCGTGGGAAACGTCGTGTCATTCGAAACACAAATGAAGCGCAATGACAAGCTAGAGATCATGGGTAAGATTGCGTCCGGTATCGCGCATGAGATCCGCAACCCTCTCACCTCTATTCGCGGTTTTTTACAGGTTATGCAGGGTAGTTTTATAAAACACCAAATGGAACGGGAAAATTCATATGCGCAGCTAATGATGGACGAGATTGACAAAGTGGATCGCGTAGTTACGGAGTTACTGTTGCTCTCCAAGCCTGTGATCTTAAAAAAGGAAGAGATTGATGTCAACAGCCTTCTAGAAGATATTGCTGCATTTGTTGAAGCTAACGCGTCGGACCGTTCTATCGAGGTAGTCGCGCAACTTGAACCAGTTCCCCCGGTTCTTGGAGACTTTCAAATGTTGCGGACCGCGCTGCTAAATCTGGTGACGAACGCGATCGAAGCAATGGAAAACGGTGGCATATTGACGCTTAAGACCAACTTTGACACCTTGGAACATAAGGTTAGAATTAGCGTTAGCGACACGGGCTTAGGTATTCCCCCATATATGGCTGATCGCATTTTTGACGCATTTTATACAACAAAAGATTCAGGCATCGGGTTGGGGCTCCCGGTGAGTCAAAGAATTGTTACAGAGCATGGCGGCGATATACGTGTGTATACAAAGGGCTATGGATCAACCTTTTCTATAGATTTGCCGTCGGCTTTCAAGGAGTGATGGGGCATGGCCCATCTTGCACTTTATCGACAATGGCGGCCACAGCTTTTTGCGGATGTTGTAGGGCAAAGTCATGTGGTCACGACACTTTCTCATGCGCTCGAATTTGGCAGGCTTGCGCATGCATATCTGTTTACTGGACCGCGTGGAACAGGAAAAACCAGTGTAGCTAAAATCCTTGCGAAGGCAGTGAATTGTGAGAGGCTTAATGGAATAGAGCCTTGCAATTCGTGCCCATCTTGCCTCGGCATTATGGCTGGTCAGGTTGTAGACGTGGTGGAGATGGACGCGGCATCGAATCGTGGCATCGATGAGATTAGGAGCTTATTGGAGCAAGTTAGATATGCTCCTGCAGAGGTACGCCGCAAAGTTTACATTATTGATGAAGTCCATATGCTGACGCAAGAGGCTTTTAATGCACTGCTGAAAACGCTCGAAGAACCCCCTGATTACTGTCTGTTTGTGTTAGCTACGACTGAGGTTCATAAAGTTCCTGCCACGATCGCGTCACGTTGCCAGCGCTTTGACTTCGGCCGTGTCAAGACTGAGTTGGTCGTCGATCGGCTTAAAAAAGTGGCAAATACGCTGCCGGAGCAGGTAGAGGATGCGGCACTGTGGTATATCGCGCGCGTTACAGAAGGTGGGATGCGTGATGCGCTGTCTCTGCTGGATCAAACACTGGCATTCTCTGAGTCCCGCGTAGGGGTTGAACAAGTCGCCGAGGTTCTGGGTGGGGTTTCCAGCGAACAGATCGGAAGCATCTACAGAGCGATCTTTTTGGGTGATAGTCGCACCGTCCTAGAACAATTGGATCGGATTTGGGGACGCGGCCACGATCCAGCTCAACTTGTGACGGATCTTATCGCCTATGGACGTGATGCGATTGTGCTTAAAAATGGCGTTGCAGGAACGGATGCGGATGATCGCAAGAATTTTGATCCCACATTTTCCGTGGTGGTCCAGCACGTGGAACTGAAGCGGATTTTTCAGGTCGTGGAACGCTTGGCGCGATTGCAGACTGAACTGCGCTATCAAGCTCAAGGAAGACTGTATGTCGAAGTCGGTTTGCTAGCGTTAACATCAGGAGAAATTGATGAGAAAACACCTGCAACTCAAACCACTGATGCTTCGTTATCTCAACCAGGTATACAGATGATGAAAAGAGAGCTTTCTGAGCTCTCGGCAAAGGTGCAAGAGTTAGAAAAAAGATTGTCCCGTGGCGGGGGCGAGAGAAAGTTGGACTTGAGTAGAATAGATCCTCCGCAGGATGTTCAAGAAGAAGTGACATTCGTGGCGCCACCGCAAGCAATAACATCACCAGTCCGAGCGGACGTCCGGAAGGATCAGGTCCTATCATCCCCGGCTACGCGAAGTGAGCCTAGTGTTTTGATAGCCAGGCAGACTGACAAGGCTGGAGATGATGAGGCATTTCAGTATTTCCTGGATCAGTGGCAGGCGCTTTTAGAGCAGATTAAACAGCGCAGTATCCAAACACGAGCTTGGCTGTTTGCCGGCCGACCAGTTAAGTTTGATCAGGGTCGCTTATGGGTCGCCTTTAAGACGGCTATTCATGCGCAAACGGTAATGCGTTCGCCTCATAGGGAAATAATCGATGAGGTTTTATCGCACTTGAGAGGGACCGAGACGCGTTTGTATGCTATTTTAGAGACGGACTGGGATAACCAACAATTATCTGATGCAACAAAAGAGGAAACCAAGGACTTGCAGCGTGAGCCTTGGGTGGAAAAAGTGGTAGAATGGTTTGGCGCAAATCGAGTGACGATCGACGATTCTAAAGGAGATGATGTTCGATGAAAAACATGAATCAACTCATGAAGCAAGCGAAGAAACTGCAAGAGGATATGGCAAAGGCGCAAGAGGCCCTCGGATCGATGACAGTAGTGGGCGTAGCGGGTGGGGATGCGATTACTGTGGAGATGAATGGCCACAGGAAGGTTTTAAACGTCAAGATCAAACCAGATGTCGTAGATAAAGACGATGTGGAAATGTTAGAGGATTTGATGCTAACGGCCATTCAAGACGCTGAAAAAAAAGCTGAGGCGCTTACAGAAGAACAGATGGGCAAGTACACTAAAGGTCTGAATATTCCGGGGCTCTTTTAATGTACAGCTTTCCTGAGCCGATTGCGCGTCTGACTGATCAATTTGCACGCCTTCCGGGCATTGGGCCAAAGTCGGCGCAGCGGCTCGCGTTTCACGCGATGTCCATGAAAGATGAAGACATCTCACAGTTAATCGATGCACTTTTGCGCATTAAACGAGATTTAATGCTGTGCGAAACATGCTGTGCGATTACAGATACTGCAACTTGCACGATTTGCGGCGACCCTGAGCGAGATTACAGCACCATCTGCGTGGTGGCCGATACGCGTGATGTGATGGCGCTAGAGCGCATGCAAACCTATCGGGGTTTATACCATGTTTTAGGTGGACTCATTTCGCCTATGGATGGTATGGGTCCTGATCAGTTGCATATTAAGGAACTGCTAGAGCGGGTTGCGGATGAACGCGTGAAAGAATTGATCATCGCAACGTCGTCCACGCTTGAAGGCGAAGGAACCGCCATGTACATTGCGCGCTTGGTGCGCACGTTTGATCGGCTGGCTGTCACGCGTATCGCGCACGGGCTGCCTGTCGGGGGTGATTTGGAGTATGCCGACGAGATGACGCTCTCCCGGGCACTTGAATATCGGCGCCCTATCGCATACTGATCGCAAATTACGAGATACTTTGTGGGGCCCAGGTGGCATACTTTGTCCATTTGCTGACTATACTCTACTATCCGGGCGGAAAGTAGAGGGAGAGCGATGGGAGATTCGCTACGCTTGTGGGGTCGACAAAGAGATCCAAAGACTCAATCAGACCCACATGAAGACTTGCAAAATCTAGAATTGCTGACGAAGATTGCAGAGGCCCATGCCGCTTGGCAAGTGGCTATGCAGCAGTTTAACGATGCTTCATCTGCTGATGTCGTCGACGATGCGATATACCTTCTCACTGCAGCGGAAATGCGCTATGAGGGATTGTTGCGAATCGCTCGCAGGCGCCGGTTGTGCGTAGACTTGAACGGGAATATGGGCAAGACATTGCATGGGCATACGCCGCGTGAACTGACATTGCCACAAAAACCTGAGTCGCCGTCGCTGTAGACGAATTACGGAGATGAGCATATGAATAACGTACAGATTGCACTAACTCTTGCACTGGTCATCGTAGGGATTTACTTGATCAGTCGTATCGCCAAAGATCCGATGGCCTTTTTCGCTGCACTTTTGCGCAATATCGTCACAGGGTGTGTCGCCCTTCTCGTCATTGATTACTTAGGGAAATCGGTTGGCATCCATGTTCCGCTCAATTTCGCATCAGCGGGTGTGGCTGGCGTATTAGGAGTACCTGGCGTCGCAGCGCTGGCCGTTCTAGAAAAATGGATCATATGATGCAGCAATTCATGAGAACAGGCGCGAGAGATGCCGTCCCACCATCGGTATGCGGGCGATATCGCTCGTGTCTACTGCTTTTACCCACATGGATACGATCAGGTAGACTGGCGCTGCGAGGATGACGCCGACTGCAAGCACGATCAGAGCAAAAGGACGCGATGTCTGCGCATGAATGTTGGTTGAGACGATAAAGTATACCTTCATCAAGGCCGCAAGCCACAATCCCACGACTCCGGCAGCGATGCCCGCACGCCATGCCACCTTAGGAAATGACACGCGATGGTTTGAGGCTTTTCGAATCGCCTCCATGTTGAGCCAAGATGAGATTGTATAACCGATGATGCTGGCGATCGCCGCTCCACTTATTCCAAGGATGGGAATTAGAATCAGGTTTCCTACGAGTTTGATCAGTGCGCCAATCCCCATATGCAACACAGGCTGATAGAAGCGGTTGTAACCCTGAAGTACATATGTTGACACGAGTTCCAGCGCACTGACTATGCTCATGAGTGCGCTGATGGCGATCACGGGGGCACCGGACGTCTCTTTGAATAACGCTAAGTCGATGGGCGCGGCCAATACAGCAATCGTGATGGCAGACGGCAGCGTGATAAACGCGGTCATGCGCAATGCGCCCATAAAGCGTTGCTGCGCGATTTGCCAGTTGCGCATCGTCAAAGCTTCGGTGATGGCGGGCATGATGGAAGCACCGATGGCTGTGGCAAATGACAGTGGCAATTGCATGAGTCGTAGCGCTTCACCTGCATATACGCCATACTCTGCTACCGCTG